>JACZYA010000142.1 GCA_022571295.1 Acidobacteriota bacterium
AGGGAGCAGCAGAGCTGGCCGCAGTATCGAACTTGGCAAGTGCTTATCAAGAGGAAGCCAACACCTTCAAGTGCAGGGCATGGGTCTGGGCTGTCATTTCTCTCATTGCGGCAGCGGGCGGCATTTACGTTATGTACATCTTCGTGGAGGAGAGCCTCAAAACGCAGACGCTCACATTACCACAAGCCCTAGTACGTGTATCCGTAATTGCCGTCATCTTCGGTGCGTTCCATCTCTGTTTGAGGACCCATCAGGCCTACCGTCATCTTGAGGTCGTGAACCGACATCGGATCAACATTGGACGGACCTATGAAGCCTTCAAGGAAGCACAGCCGACTGATAAGGCAAAGGAAGTGATGGCGGCGCTAACCGCAGAACATATGCTTGCTTTCGGAAAGAGCGGGCTTCTACCGAGGGATTTGTCAGTCCAGAGCCCCGTCTCAGGATCATACGAGCTAGTGCGATCTGTACTTGGTCCGAAGGAAACGTAGAAGGGATTTGAGTCTTTTTGAGCCCGCCCGTCGTCGCTTGCTGCGCCGCCAGATCAAGACCATCCGCCGCAAGATCGAGCTAGCCGAGCACGACCTCACCGCCGCCCAGGGCAACTCACCCGCTGAGGAAAATAGGACCGTAAAAAGCACATCCATTTGAGGATGCGTTTTTTGCCCTTCGACAAGACTCAGGACAATTTCCACAGTGCGGAAATTGCGGTTTTCCCGTTCAACTTTTTGGGGTCAAAAACCCCCTCGGTGAAAAAAACCGCCGCAAAAACCGTAAAAACCGCGAAAACCTTAGACTTGAATCCCAGGGTTGGTGTAGGGAAGACGCTGGGAGGTTGGACCGAGGGAAGCGCGAGGCGGAAAGTGGACAGCGCCAAGTGGATAGTGAAGATCAAGCTTCGCGGGCCAGCGGGTGCCCCGCCTTTGGCGGGATAAACCCTTCGGCTCCGCTCAGGGCAGGCTCCGCACCTCTTCCGAACTAGTTTTGTTTTGAGGAGGAGCGACCCGCCTACGCCCTGCGGGCTACGGCGGGCAGGCCGGTTGCCAGTGGGGTAGCGAGAATCGAAACCCGCCCGCCCCTGTCCGTCCGGCAGGTGAGCTCGAAAAACGGAAAAGGGCATCTAAGGAAGTAGCGGCCTATGAAGGAGATAGCGGAGTCGAGCGCACCCCAGGGCAGGTGAAGAGAATCAAATCTAAGGTGGCTAACGACTTGCACCGAAAGGTAAGTATGAGTAGAATGCGGCTGCCCGCAGCGCCCTGGGCTTCACTAGGAGACCAATGACTCGCACGCAAACACTGGGGATTATCTTGTCAGTGGCGTTGACGGGAGCAGGCTGCGCGGCCCACCGGGGAGCTACGACCGCCGGAAACGCGCCCCTTCCATCCGCTGCCGCCCCTCCCATCCTAAGCGAGGACGAAGCCAAAGTTCTGAGCCTGGCGCGCCCGGCACCGGAGTGGCCCGCCGAAGTTTTCCTGCTGGGCACCGCCATCCCGGAGCGCATCGACCAGGTGCTGGCCGAAGCCGAAGAAGCTTTTGAGCGCGGCCAGGAGCACTACACCGCCGGCCACCTGGATCACGCCCGGGTCGAGTTCGACCGGGCGGTGGATGGGCTGCTGACCTCGGGGCTCGACCTGCGCGCCGACCGGCGGCTGCGCTTTGCCTTCGACCGCCTAGTGGACCGCGTCCACGAGCTGGAGCTGGCGGCCCAGCGCGAGACCCCCCTGAACGGCGACGTGCCCGCAGTGCCCGCCGCCATCGAAGAACTGGCGCCGCTGACTTTCCCCATCGACCCCAACCTGCGCCGCGCCGTGGATCGCGAGGTGGCCGGGCTGGGGCTCGACCTGCCGGTCATCCTCAACGACCGCGTCCTCTCGGTCCTCAACTTCTTCCAAAACAATCCCCGGGGCCAAAAGATTATCCGCAACGGCCTGCGCCGCAAAGGGCGCTACGACCAGATGATCACTTCCATCCTGGAGCAGGAGGGCCTGCCGCGCGACCTGATCTACCTGGCCCAGGCCGAAAGCGCCTTCCACCCCCGCGCGCGCTCCCGCATGCGCGCCAGCGGCCTGTGGCAGTTCATGAGCTGGCGCGGGCGCCAGTACGGCCTGAAGATCAACTGGTGGGTGGACGAGCGCCGCGACCCGGTCAAGTCCACCCGTGCCGCCGCCCGCCACCTGCGCGACCTCTACGACGAGTTCGGCGACTGGTACCTGGCCCTGGCCGCTTACAACGGCGGCCCCGGCCGCGTGCGCCGCGCCATCGAGCGCACCGGCCACGCCGACTACTGGGAGCTGGTCAACCGGCGCGTGCTCCCGCGCGAGACCTCCAACTTCGTCCCCATCATTCTGGCGGTGGCGCTGATCGGCAACAACCCCGCCCGCTACGGCATCGAGGTCGAACCGGAGCCCCCGCTGGAGATGGTCGCCGTCCCGGTGGATAAGCCCACCGACCTGCGGCGCATTGCCGAAGCCATCGGGGAAGACGTGGCGACGCTGCGGCAACTCAACCCGCACGTGCTGCGCGGCGTCACGCCCCCGGCCTACGCCGACTTCCGCCTCTACGTCCCACCCGGCAAAGGCCAGACGCTGGCCGCAGCCCTCAAAACCATCCCCGCGGCCAAGCGGGTGCTCTGGCGACGCCACCGCGTCCGCCGCGGCGAAACTCTCTCCCAGATCGCCGAGCGCTACGGCACCTCCGCCTACGCCGTCGCCCAGGCCAACCGCCTCTCCTTGCGGAGCCTCATCCATCCCGGCCAGAGCTTGGTGATTCCCGGCGGCCGCCGCCGGCTCTCCGCCCGCCGGTCGAGCACGCGCCGTCCCCGCCCGAGTCCCAGCGGCAAAGGCACCTACACCGTCCGCTCTGGCGACACCCTTTCCACCATCGCCGCCCGCCACGGCACCAACGCCCGCCGCTTGGCCTCCGCCAATGGACTCTCCCTGCGCTCCATCATCCGCGCCGGAGAACGACTGCTGATCCCCTCCCAAACCGCCCGCAGCAGGTCGGGCGCTTCCTCGCCGGCTCAGGCCTCGACTCCGGGCGCAACAACCGCGCAAACTACCACCCGCACCCATCAAGCCCGCCGAGGCGATACCCTCTGGGACCTCTCGCGCCGCTACGGCATCTCCATCTCAACCCTGCGCCGGGCCAATTCCTTCCTCTACCGACGCGGACTCCGGGTGGGCGACCGCCTCACCATTCCTCCCCCCACCCAACTGGCGCACACCCAGGACGACTGAGGACGTTCCGAGCCTCCCGCCGCCGGAAATCTGCCCTCTGCACTGAGGGCTTGACAAACTCCCAACCCTGTTCTCTAATGCGCCCAACTTTAGTCGGGGAAAGGTGACCATGGCATTGGACAAATTTCGACTCAATCTAGGGGACGACGAAGGGACTTTTGGCTTCCCGGAGCGGGAAGAGATCGGCGAAGACAACCAGGAAGAAGAGCCGGCCGAGCCGGGCCCAGGGGCGTCCGCACCGGCCGCCGAGGCGCCGCCTGCTTTTACACCTCCGCCGCCTCCGGCTCCCGTCCGCCCCGCTCCCAAGCCCAAGGCTAAGAAGAAACGCAAGCCCAAGGCGAAGCGGAAGGCAAAAGCCAAAACCCGGCGCAAAGCTAAACCAAAGCGCAAGGCCAAGACGAAAGCCAAGGCCAAGCGGAAGTCAAAAGCCAAAGCCCGGCGCAAAGCTAAACCAAAGCGCAAGGCGAAGCGGAAAGCGAAGAAGAAGGCTACTCGCAAGCGCCGCGCCGTCAAGAGAAAGAAGAAGCCGGCCCGCCGCCGTCGTAGGCGCCGCCACTAGCCCCGCCCTCGCCAGGCCGAACTCCTCCCGCGCCGCCAGCAGTCGAACCGCGCAGGAAGCGCAGTGCGCGGCCGACTCACCACCCCACCAGCGCCCTCGGCATCTCGCAACCTCCGTCCGCAAGCCGGGCTTCCCCGACATCCACGCCAACTCGGTCGAAGCTTTTGTGGCTGAGTGTCGGAGCTTGCCTCCCGGGCACGGATTTTTGCTGCTAAGATTCGGTCTCCTGCGCCGCGGGGGGTTCTTTCCACCATCAGCCCGCGGCCGGGTTCCCTGGAAGCCATCGTGACCGGAAGATTCAAAGCGCTCCAATCGGAATTCCGCCCTTTGTGGAAACTGGCCGGCCCGCTCATCCTGGCCGAAATCGGCTGGATGAGCATGAGCTTGGTCGACACGATGATGGTCGGCCGCCTCCCGGCCAGCGCGGAGGCCATGGGCGCGGTGAGCCTGGGCAGCGTTCTGTTCCTTACCGTAGGAATTTTCGGCGGCGGGCTCCTGCTGGGGCTGGACACGCTGGTTTCGCAGGCCTTCGGCGCCGGGAAGTTGGAAGACTGCCACCGCTCTCTGCTGAACGGCGTTTACCTCAGCCTCCCGCTGGCCGCCGTCCTGATGGGGCTGGTGTGGACTTGGGTGCCGCTGCTGCGCTCGTGGGAGATTCACCCCGGCGTCGTGGAGGGCGCGGTCCCTTATCTCCGCGCCCTTGCCTGGAGCACTTTTCCGCTGCTCCTCTACTTTGCCTTCCGCCGCTACCTGCAAGCAATCAACTTGGTCAAGCCCGTCATGTTCGCTTTGATCTCGGCCAATCTGGTGAACCTGCTGTGCAACTGGATACTGATCTTCGGCCACCTCGGCGCCCCGGCCCTGGGGGTGGAAGGCTCGGGCTGGGCCACCTGCATCTCGCGCATTTACATGTCGGCGGTTCTGTTGGCCGCCATCCTGCTCCACGACCGCCGCCACCGAACCGGTCTGTTCCGAACTCCACTCCGGCCCGACCTGGCCCGCATCCGTCGTTTGGTCGGCCTGGGATTGCCCGCCGCCCTGCAACTGGCTCTGGAAATGGCGGGCTTCGCCGTCGTCACCACATTGATCGCGACGCTAGATCCGGCCTCGCTCGCGGGCCATCAGATTGCCCTCAGCGCCGCCAGCTTCACCTACATGATTCCGCTCGGAATCAGCTCGGCGGCCGCCGTCCGCGTCGGGCAAGCGTTGGGACGCCGGGACCCCATCGCCGCAGGTCGCTCCGGCTGGGCCGCCATTGCGCTGGGCGCGGCCTTCATGTCGTGCGCCGCGCTGGTGTTCCTGCTGCTGCCGGAATACATCGCGCGCATATTCACCCCGGACACCTCGGTAATCGCGACCGGCGTCTCCTTGCTGACCGTGGCGGCGCTCTTTCAACTCTGCGACGGCTTGCAGGCCGTCGCCACCGGCGCGCTCCGAGGGGCGGCCGACACGCACACGCCCATGCTTTCTCATCTGCTGGCCTACTGGTTCCTGGGACTCCCGCTCGGCTACTTCCTCTGCTTCGAGCGCGGCTGGGGAGCGCTGGGGCTTTGGGTGGGCCTCTGCGTGGCGCTGATTGTTATTGGCCTGGTTCTGCTGTTTGCTTGGCAGCGCAAAGTGCGCGCCCTGACCCGACCGGCTCCCCCCGGAACAGACGCCCTCTAGGCTGGCGGCGCCAAGCTTCCCTTAAACTACCTGTCGTAAAACTCCAGAATTGCTTTATAGCCTTTGCCTGCTCCCTTCTCTCCATGCACTCCCGCCCCAACCGCCGTACAATGGATATGAGAGTTCCCTCTGGATTCGAGCCAGGGACGGGGCCTTAGTAGTCAATGCAGCGCCGCTCACTAATCGAATACCTCAACCTTTTCTACCGGAACGGCTCGCAGACCGCCTACGCCCACCAGCGCGGCTACCGCACTCTGCGCTGGTCCTACCGCCAAATCGCCGAGACCGCCTGCCAATTCGCCCGCGAGTTGGAAGCCCGCAACATCTCCACCGGCGACCGCGTCTTGCTCTGGGGCGAAAACTGCGCCGAGTGGGTGGTGGCGTTTTTCGGCTGCGTGCTGCGCGGCGCGGTGGTGGTGCCGATGGATTGCATCGCAGCAAAAGATTTCGTCCAGCGGGTCGCGCACGAAGTGGACGCCAAACTCCTGCTCTGCTCCCGCCCGCAAGCCCGTCTTGCGCCCGCCCTGCCGGTCCTGCTGCTCGAAACCCTGCCGCAAACGCTGGCGCGCCACTCGCGCGCCCCCTACCCCTCGCCGGAGTTGCGCCGCCAGGACATGCTGCAAATTATTTTTACCTCCGGCACCACCGCCGACCCCAAGGGCGTGGTCCTCTCCCACGGCAACCTCCTCGCCAACCTCGAGCCGCTCGAAACTGAAATCCGCCCCTACCTGAAATACGAGCGCCTCGTCCATCCCATCCGTTTCCTGAACCTGGTTCCGTTGAGCCACGTCTTCGGCCAGTTCCTGAGCCTGTTCGTCTCGCCGTTGCTGGCCGGCACGGTGGTATTCCAGCAACGCCTCAACCCCTCCGAGGTCCTGCGCACCCTCAAGCGCGAACGAATTTCCGCCCTGGTCACCGTGCCGCGCTTGCTGGAAACCCTGCGCCACAAAATCGAGCGCGACTCCGAAGCCGCCGGCCGCTTGCACTGGTTCCGCCAGCAGATCGAAGCCGCCCGGGATGAGCGTTTCTACCAGCGCTGGTGGCGCTTCCGCCGCCTCCACCGCCGATTGGGCTGGAAGTTCTGGGCCTTCGTCTGCGGCGGCGCCACCCTCGACCCCGACACCGAAACCTTCTGGAAGCGCCTGGGCTTCGCTGTCATCCAAGGCTACGGCCTGACCGAAACCACCTCCCTGGTCAGCGTCAATCATCCCTTCAAGCTGGCCGCCGGCTCCATCGGCAAAGCCCTGCCCGGACGCGAGCTCAAGCTCGACCCCAGCGGCGAAATCCTGGTGCGCGGCGAGAACATCGCCGCCGGTTACTGGCACGGTCGCAAGCTCCAACCGGTGCAGGGCCGGGAAGAATGGTTCCACACCGGCGACCTCGGCGCGCTCG
>JACZYA010000143.1 GCA_022571295.1 Acidobacteriota bacterium
GTGTAGGGGCTGCGGCTGGGGTGGCGGCGCTGACAATGGCGGATGCGTCCTCCGTAGCCCCCAGGGCGTAGGAGGAGCGGCTAGAGTCGGTGTCGCGCTGGAGACGTTTGAGGTCGGCGCGCAGGTCGGCGGCGGACTGGTAGCGGAGGGTGCGGTCCTTCTCCAGCGCCTTGTTGATGATGTGCTCGAGCCCGACCGGCACGTCAGGGTTCAAACGCACCGGGGCGGTGGGGGTGCGGTGCAGGATACCGTCAAAGATGGCGGCGGAGGTGCTGCCGGTGAAGGCTTGGCGACCGGTGGCCATCTCGTAGAGCACCACGCCAAAGGAAAAGATGTCAGTGCGGGCGTCCACTTCCTCGCCCAGCGCCTGCTCGGGCGACATGTAGGCGACAGTGCCGAGGGCGGTGCCGGGGCTGGTGAGGTTGGGGTCTTCGGTGGGGCCGGTAAAGGTGGCAGCGGTGGCCTGGCCGGGCGCACGCTGCGGGGCGAGCTTGGCGAGGCCGAAGTCGAGAATCTTGGCGTGGCCGCGCCGGGTGAGGAAGAGGTTGGCGGGCTTGATGTCGCGGTGGGTGATTCCTTGGGCGTGGGCGGCGTCGAGCGCGTCCGCGATTTGAATCGCGAGGTCCAGCAACTTTTCGGTTGCCAGCGGCTGGCTGGTGATGAGGTGCTTGAGCGTCTGGCCTTCCAGCAGCTCCATCACGATGTAGTGCTGGCCCTGGTGCTCGCCGATGTCGTGAATGGTGCAGATGTGGGGGTGGTTGAGGGCGGAGGCGGCGCGGGCTTCGCGCTGGAAGCGCTCCACCGCCTGGCGATCTTGGGAAAGTTCTTGGGGGAGAAACTTCAGTGCCACGCGGCGGCCCAGGCGCGTGTCTTCGGCGGTGTACACCTCGCCCATACCACCGCTGCCAATTTGCGCGACAATGGAGTAGTGCCCGACCTGGGTGCCGGGAGTCAGCATGCGATCCCTCGCCCGCCCGCCTGCGGCGGGCAAGCTCGGGATTTCGGCTGGCGGCTCGGACGCCGCCAAAACGCCTCAACCTCACCCATGCCGCCGCCGCCCAGCTTTTCCAGCACGCGGTAGTGCGAAATCGTCTGCCCAATCATGGAAAAAAACCGCCCCCCGATGGAAGGGGTCATCTTAGGCGGCGAAGGCGGGCAAGTCAACGCAAGGCAGAAGGCGTCAACGGAGTTGAGCGGCGATGGCGGCGCGAGAAACGTGCGCCATTCCTTAACGGTCCAGGTAGAGGCGGAAGCCGAGAGAAAAAGTATTGCGTTGGAAAGCTCCGGCCACGTTGACGTACTCATAGGAAGCGGTCAGCGAGAGATGCCGAGTCAGGCGAAGCGACTGGGTGGTCTGCGCGTAGCTGCTCAGCTTCCTCTGACCCAGGCTGGCGGACAAAGTCTCGGCCTGCTGCACGCCCAGATAGCCGCCGATGCTGTAGCTCCAACGTCGAGCAACTTTTCCTGACAAGTTGATTTCGCCGGCGTTGTTGAAAAATTTGGCCGGACTGAAGTAGCCGCCGGTGGTGCGGCTGGGCGTGGGAGCGGGAAAGGCACCCAGGTCCCGATCGAAGCCGAAGAAGGTGAAGGCGTAACCAAGCCTGAGATACTGCTCTCGCGGCAGCCGAAAAGTCTTGCCGGTTCCGGCGCCCAGCCCGACGCGCCGATTGGAGTCAAATCCAATCCCGGTCACGCTCCCGATGGAATGCCGGAGGTAAAGGTCCACTCTCTTTCGCGGAGCCAGATAGCGCAACTGGACATTGGCCAGGTTCGAGCGCGCCCGACCGATGAGCACTCCATTGACTACCACTCCTGCCGCGGCCTGCACTGAATCCAGCACCCTCGCCCGCGTGAAGCCGAAATCCATCTGCACGCGATCATTCACCAGCCACCCGAACTGAACCGACCCGGTAAAGTCACCGGGACCGGAGGAATACCGAGCCGCCTGGAGGCGCGCCTGAAAACGAAAGTTGTCGTGCGGCTGCCCCTCCCAGCCCACCCCAAGCAGGTCTTCCCGGCGTCGGCTGGCCTGATTGAAGTAGTTGGTGGGCACGTAGGACACTTCGGCGCGCGACCAGGCGTTGACCGGAAAATGGAGCCGCGCAAAGGGACGGTTGAACTCCACCTCGCTGGTGGCCGGATCGCCCGAGCCGCGCATGAGCGAGAACCCGAAGTCGATATGGGGCTGCCGCCAGTTATCGATTGCTTGCTGGAGGGCCTGCGCATAGGGATTGTCGGGCTCGGAAGAAAAAAGGGTAGCCAACCGGCGAGCGGCTTGGTCGCGCCGACCGATTCCGTAGCTGGCGGTGGCGCGCGCCAACAACCAGCGGCTGTCGGCTCCCGGTGGAGTAGCGCGGTCGAGAAACTCCCCCGCTTCGAGATTGCGGCCTGACCAGGCCAATACCTCCCCTTTCCCGACCAGCGCCGGTCGGTACTGGGGGTCGCGCGCGATCAGTTGGTCGTACATTGTCTCTGCCCGCGCCAGCTTTCCGCTCCAGCTCAACAGTTGAGCCAGCCCCGACTGCGCTTCCGGGCTGGCGGGATGCTGGCTGAGAATCTGCTCGTATTCAACCAGTGCCTGCGCTCGCCGGTGGAGATCCCAGCTCAGAACTTCGGCGTACGCCAGGCGGTACTCGAGATTCTCCGGCTGGGCCCGGACGGCCTGTTCGAGAAGCGCGTAGGAGTCGGACCGCCTTTCAGGCACCCAGCTCAGGAAGCGGCCGAGCTGAAAGAGTCGAGCAACATCGTCCGGTTGGAGCTCCAAGAGATGGGAAAGCACAGGAACCGCTTCCCGCCAGCGGCCAGCCGCTTCCAAAGCGTCAGCCAGCTCGCCCAGCGCCAGCGCGTTGTCCGGCTGAGCTTGCACGAGCCGGCGATACAACTCACCAGCGCGGTCGAACCGTCCGGCGGCAACTTGGGCGCGCGCCTGCTCCAAAAGAGGAAGCTCCTGCGCCTGGGCCAGCCCGGGGCTCAGCCCGAGCCAGAGAAAGAAGGCAAGCGCCGGATACAAAAGCGGGCAATGGCTGGTGCTCTTCACGCGTGCACTTTCTCAGCCTGAGTGGCCTGCGTGAGCCGCAACAGGTGGCCGTGCTGCGGCGCAACCACCCAGAACAAGTACTTTGAAATCTCGTCCTGGTCAATGGGATCTATTTTTTCAAACTGGATTCCGTTGGCGAAGCGCTTCTTCCCCCCGAACTTGTGCTCCTGGTTCCGCACCACCCGGCCGGTGGCCCGCACACGGCGGCCGCGCAGGCTCAACTCAACCGCCAGCAGAGTCCCCAAAGGGATGCCGTAGTCGCACGTGACCGAAAAGCCAAAGCGATTGAGGTTGCGGGCATACGACCGGTCGCTCACGGCGGGCCCCTCGGCGGCGGCAGACGCAAAATCCACCGGCACTTGCAACTGGCTCGGGAATCGATAACTGTTGCGCAATTCCCGCCGAGTCAACGCCCGTTTGAGCACCGGCACCGTCAACACCAGATAAAAGAACGCCCAGTAGAGATTGACCGTCAACGCCCAGAACGGGTAGCCGGACTCGGCGTTAAGAAGACGCAGGACGCCGACCAGCATGGCGATGGGAAAGGCGACTATCAAAGCCCACTGCAGCCAGAGTTCCGACCATCGCGGCGCCGCCGACCGCGCCTTAGGCGTAACCGAAAAACTGCTTTCGCGGCGGAACAACCCCCGGATCGTCTTCATGACTACGTGCAGCTTGATCAGGTTGAACTGCTCGCTGCGCAGGAAGCCTTGCAGGCCCCCTTGCAGGGAAGCCGTGACCAGCACGTTCATGATGAAATAGGGTCCGAAGATGCGGACAAACGCCTCCGGCCCGGCCACCAAAGGGAAAATCCCGGTCAGCAAAGAAAACAGCGGCGTCAGCACAAAGAAAAGTTTTTGATAGCTCATCCAATAGAAATAGAAGGATGCAAAGTAACAGACACGCTGCCCGAAGCTGAGACCTTTTCCCCAAAGCGGGTTGTCGCAACGGAGGACCTGCATGGCGCCGTGCCCCCAGCGCTGCCACTGGTTGGCAAAGCCGGTGAAGGTTTGCGGGGCGAGCCCCCGGGCCAGCGTGCGGTTGTAGTAGACCAACCGCCAGCCTTTCCTCTGCAAACGCAGGCCGGTGTGCATGTCTTCCGTGACGGTCTCGGTGGCGAATCCACCAATCGCCTGGAGTGCCGCGCGGCGCAGCACGGCCGGGCTGCCGCAATAGAAGGCTGCGTTGTAGCCATCTTTGCCGGGCTGAACCACGCTGAAAAAAAGCTCCTGCTGCTGCCAGGCATAGCGCGCCCGCCAGTCAGTCAGATGCTGGAAAGAATCCAGATTGTAGAAATCCTGCGCGGTTTGGACGACCGCCACGGCTGGGTTGGAAAAAAACCGATCACGTGATCGATGAAATCAGGCATGGGAACGTGGTCGGCATCCAGAGTGACGATGAATTCGCCCTCGGTTTTCGCCAGGGCGTTGTTCAGGTTGCCGGCCTTGGCGTGGGTTCGCTCCGCGCGGGCAAAATAGCCGCAGCCCAATTCGCGCGCCAGCTCGCGCACCTCGGGCCGATTGCCATCGTCGAGAATGTAGGTCTGGTGCGGGTAGCGCATGCTCACGGCGCAGACCGCCGTTTCGCGCAGCAGGCTGAGGGACTCATCGTAGGTGGTGATGAAGACGTCCACGGTGCGGTCCGGAAGAGGCGCAGGCGGAACATGGTAGCTCGGCTTCCACACCGTGAAAAAGAACAAAGCCGTCTCCAGAAAGTTCAGCGCTTCGGCTGCGAGGAAGAGGTAGGAAAACCACATCGCTGCCGGGTTCATGGTGTCGAGAACCCGCCAGTGGAAGTAGCGCAGAGAAGCCGCCACCGCCAAGAAAATTCCCAGACGAACGAGGATGAGCTTCAGCCGTCGCCTTCCAGGACCCTCCCGCCAGGAGGCAGGAGCGCCGGAAGCAGATGGCTTCTCATCGGTGCTTGTGACACCGTTGGGCATCATGCTCTGGTTGTGTATTCCAAAACGGCAACCTTCAGGGCTAAGAGGAGTTGTAGCACATATCCCCCTTCTCTACCCTACAAGGGGTCTTCCGGGCACTAAATAGAACGAAGCTCCTATTCCGGGGAGGAAAAAGGTAGTGAGGGGGGACAAAAGTCCTATCGAAGGCTTCCAGCCGGCCAAGCCAAGCAGCGTCAGCGGAGCTGGGCGTACTCGGCTTTGGCTTCTTGCAGGATGGGGATGTCGGGGTCGGCGTCTTTCCACAGGGCGAGGAAGTCCTGGTAAGCGCGGCGGGCACCGAGGGTGTCGCTCGCTAGCGCGCGGGCGCGCGCCAAGCCGAGATGGGCGAGCGGACGGAGTGGGCCGAGCGCGGCCAAACCCGGATGGTCGAGGATTTTTTGGAACTCAAGCGCAGCCTCGTCTCCCTTGCCCAGGCGCAAGTACGCCTGGCCGCGGGTGTAGATGGAAGCCCTACCGAGATTTCCGGATCCTCCTCCCAGTTCGTACAGACTGGCCATCTCCAACAGTTCCACGGCACGAGCGGGGTTGCCGCGCTGAATTTCACTGGCGGCGCGGATGGTGGGCAGGGCGCGCGCGTTGAGCAGAGTATCAGTGGGGAAGCGCTGGCCCAGGTCATCCGCCAGCGCCTGGGCGCGCGCGACATTGCCCGACCATGCCAAAGCCAGAGCCGCGATCTGCTGGACGTTGGACGCGGGGGCGATCGCCAGCGCTG
Organism: Acidobacteriota bacterium; assembly: GCA_022571295.1. GTDB lineage: Bacteria > Acidobacteriota > Terriglobia > Acidiferrales > 2-02-FULL-67-57 > JACZYA01. Next base: position 5,713 of record JACZYA010000143.1, read on the forward strand.
CTTCTGCCTGCCGGCGCGCGTTCTGGTGGTTTCCGACGGCAGCTTCTGCGAGCGCCTGGGAAGCAGCCGTCGTGGCGGCGTTCTCCACGCGACCCAGCCGCCGGGCGAGCTGCATTGACCGCTGTTGAAGCTTTCCAGCTTCTTGCAGCTTGCCTGAATACTCCGCCGCTGCGGCCTGGAGAGAAAGCATCAGGCCTTCTCCGGGCTTGCCCTTGACCCAATCAACCTGGCGCTGCATGGCTTCCCGGTTCGCTTCGAGGAAAGCAAGGATGTAGAGGCCGATGTGGATGCCTGTGTCGTCACGTCCTTGCGCAACCGCATCCTCGAAAACGGCCTTGGCCTCGGCGAACCGATTGAGGTCTAGATACCCAAACCCAAGGTTCACATAGGGGAAAGGATAGTTCGGTTCCAGGCGCAGGGCCGCGCGGGCTTCTTCGACAACTTTATCGTGCTGCCCGGTCTGGCCGTACAGGACAGCCAGGTTGTTGTACGGCGTCCAGTCGCGCGGATAGGTTCGTTTCCAGAGCTGGTAGGTTTCGGCCTCCTTGTCGATCTCCCCGGTGACGGTCCCGTAGTAGTGGGCGGTGATATAGAGCTTTTCCGGCTCACTCACGCGATCCTTCAACTGAAAGGCTTTCTTCTTGTACTCGATGGCGTTTTTCCACTCTCCCATATTCCCGTAAACCGTTCCGAGGCGGGCGTAGGCCACGGCAAAGTTTGGGTCGAGCTCAATGGCGCGCTTGTAGAGCCCGATGGCTTCCTCCGGCCGGCTCTGGGCTCGCTGTGCTTCCGCGAGGCTGAAGGCTTTGAGCGCTTCCAGCGACGAGGTGGTGGCTTCTATCAGCGGGGTGTCGAGTTTTTCGATGGAGGCGAGGGATTCGCCTAGCTTGCCGCGCAGCCTCGACGCCGCGCTACCCAGTGCCGACAACACTTCTTCCTTGCTCTCGGCTTCCACCTGCTCGCGGGCGAGCGAGTCGCCGGTGGCGCAGTTGACGGCGTTGAGGGTGAGAACGTAACGGCTGCCCAGGGGAGCAATCTGGCCGGTCATCATGGCTTTGATGTTTTCGCGCAGGCAGATTTCCTGCCCTACGGTGCCGGTGACGCGCTGGTCGGGTGAACGGTCCATCAGGCGCAGGG
>JACZYA010000031.1 GCA_022571295.1 Acidobacteriota bacterium
GACCGCCGCACCCAGGCCATCCTGCCGCTCAAGGGCAAAATCTTAAACGTGGAGAAGGCCCGCTACGACAAAATGCTCGGCCACGAAGAAATCCGCGCACTCATCACCGCCCTCGGCACCGGCATCGGCAAGGACGACTTCGACCCCGCTCGCCTGCGCTACCACAAGGTCATCCTCATGACCGACGCCGACGTGGACGGCTCCCACATCCGCACCCTGCTGCTGACCTTCTTCTTCCGGCAGATGAAAGAGCTGATCGAGCGCGGCCACATCTTCATCGCCCAGCCGCCGCTCTACCGCATCAAGAAGGGCCGCAGCGAGGAGTACATCCACGACGAGCGCGAGTTCCAGCGCAAGCTCATGAACCGCGCGGTGGAGGAGCAGAAGGTCAAGCTCGGCAACGGGCGCGTGCTTGAGGGCGGCGACCTGAGCAAGTTCCTGCTGCAACTGGCGGAGTACCTTCAGGACCTCGACAAGCTGGAGCGGCGCGTGGGCGACCGCCGCCTGGCTGAAGCCCTGGCTGCGGGCGACCTGCAACAGAAAGCCGACTTCAAGGACAAGACCAAGCTCGACAAGTTCGCCAAAAAGCTGGCCAAGCTGGGCGTCAAAGCCACGGCGGCCTTCGATGAGGAGCACTCCCTGCACGAGCTGGTGGTCAAGAACGGCGTCGGCAGCGAGACCCGCATCAACTGGGCGCTGGCGTCACTGCCGGAGTACAAGCGCGTGGTGGAGTTGGCCAAGCGGCTGGCGGCGCACGACAAGCCGCCCTTCACCGTGATGTCCAACGGCTCCAAGCTCCAGAAGCAGAGCGCGCGCGAAGTGCTCGACCATTTGGTCGAGCAGGGCAAGCGCCACTTGGCCATCACCCGTTTCAAGGGTTTGGGCGAGATGAACCCGGAGCAGCTCTACGACACCACCATGAAGCCGGAGGAACGCCTACTGCTTCAGGTCAAGCTCGAAGACGCGGTCGTGGCCGAGGAGATCTTCTCCACCCTCATGGGAGACAACGTCGCCGCCCGCCGCGCCTTCATCGAGCAAAACGCCCTCGAAGTGAAGAACCTGGATATTTAGGGCAACGCCGCCGGGGAGCCCCAGCGGCTAAAGCCGGAATGAGATGCCAACGCGCAGATGTCAGGGCTGAAGCCCTGACCCGCCAAGCAGGGAAGAGGAGAGAAACCGTAGGGGTAGCTCTAAGGGCCTGACCGATCGAGCGCTACGAAGAAGAGAAGCTACAGGGCAGCCTCAAAGGCTGAGTTGCTTCGCGGGAGAGCGGTACGGGTTGCTAGAATTTGGCTGGAAGTTTGGCGGGTCAACCCTTTAGGGTTGACAACTGAGAGGCAGACCCAACTCCCGGGCTTTAGCCCCTGGGGGCCTCAGGACCTAAAGGCTCCTTACCACCAGGGGCGGGCTGGCAGCCCTTCAGGGCTGACCCACATGGGGGAGTAGGTGGACAAGGGTGGGGCGGACACAGCACAGAATCAGGCCGGCAGGCACCTACTTCGTTACGATTGATTGCTGGGCACAGAGGCAGCTTCTTAAGGGTGAAGTGGCAGAGATCTTGACTGACCAAATTTTGCAGTGCCGCCAAAAGGGATACTATCTCCTGCACGAATTTTGCGTACTGCCTAATCACTTGCACGTGCTGTTCACGCCGAGGGGCGACACCACCCTGGAGAAGACAGTGCAGATGATCAAGGGTGGGGCCTCGTATCGGATCGGCAAGCGCCGCAAGTTTCTCGCACTTTGGCAAGACGGCTACCATGATTGGCGCTGCCGCAACGAGAGCCAGTACACGGCCTATGCGGTTTACATCCGAGAGAATCCTGTCAAGGCTGGATTGGCGGAGAAGCCCGGAGATTGGCCATACTCCTCTGCCAACCCAAAGTTTGCCACGTCTCTTGACCTGATCCCCCAGGGCCTAAAGGCCCAGGAAGGGAGCAAGGCCGTTATGTCAGCCCTAAAGGGCTGACCCGCCCTGTTGCAGGTAGCTGTTGAAAGAGGGAATGAACCGAGGCGGGCTGCACATGACGGAGGGCGGTGTTTGTCGTTCCTCAAAAGGTGCCATTTCTGTTGCAAGGAGAAAGAAGGCGGGGCAACCTTTCAGGGTCGCCAGCAGGCAGAGGGAAACAATTTCTAGGGGCTTTAGCCTGACTGCAGTAGGCAGGCCCCTGAGATAAACCAGGGAAAGGAGCAGGAACTAAATGGCGACTGAGCCAGTGAAGCCGGGTCCGAACGGGCCCGAGCTGCCGCCGTTCATCGGAGTGGCTATCGAAGAGGAGATGCGGCGCTCCTATATGGATTACGCCATGAGCGTAATCGTCGGGCGCGCCCTGCCCGACATCCGCGACGGCCTCAAGCCCGTCCACCGCCGCATCCTCTACGCCATGCACGAGATGAATCTCGTCCCCGGCCGCAAGCACTCCAAGTGCGCGGGCGTAGTGGGCGAGGTGCTGAAGAAATTCCACCCCCACGGTGACGCCCCGGTCTATGAAGCGCTGGTGCGCATGGCGCAGGGTTTCAGCATGCGCTACCCGCTCATTGACGGTCAGGGCAACTTCGGCTCCGTTGACGGCGACCCGCCCGCCGCCTACCGCTACACCGAGTGCCGCCTGGCGCACGTGGCCATGGACCTGCTGGCCGACATTGAGAAGGACACGGTTGACTTCACTCCCAATTTCGACGACACCTCCCGCGAGCCGGTGGTGCTGCCCACCCGCGTGCCCAACCTGCTGGTCAACGGGACATCGGGCATCGCCGTCGGCATGGCCACCAACATCCCGCCCCACAATCTGACCGAAATTCTCGACGCCACTGCGTTGCTGCTGCGCAAGCCCAACACCACCCTGAAGGAGATTATGCAACTGGTGCCGGGGCCGGACTTCCCCACCGCCGGCATCCTCTTTGGCAAGGAGGGCGTCCAGCAGGCCTACCGCACCGGGCGCGGCAGCTTCCACATCCGCGCCAAAGCCGGCGTCGAAGAGGGCGCCCGCGACAAGGTCAGCATCGTCATCACCGAGATTCCCTACCAGGTCAACAAGTCCCGCCTGATCGAGAAGATCGCCGACCTGGTCAACAACAAAAAAATCGAGGGCATCTCCGACATCCGCGACGAAAGCGACCGCGAGGGCATGCGCATCGTGCTGGAGCTCAAGCGCGGCGAGCAGCCCGAGATCATCCTCAACAACCTCTACAAGCATACCCAGATGCAGGTCAGCTTCGGGATGATCATGCTGGCTATCAGCAACGGCCAGCCCAAAGAAGTCGGGCTGATCGAAGCCATCCAACTTTTTATCAACCACCGCGTTGAGGTAGTGCGGCGGCGTACCGCTTTTGAGTTGACCAAAGCCCGCCAGCGCGAGCACCTCCTGCTGGGCTTCAAGAAAGCGCTCGATGTCCTTGACGCCATCATCAAGCTCATCCGCCGCTCCCAGTCCCCCGCCGAAGCCAAGGGCGGCTTGATGAAGCGTTGGAAGTTCACTGACGTGCAGGCCCAGGCCATCCTCGATCTGCAACTCCACCGGCTGACGCAAATGGAGCGGCAGAAGATTCTCGACGAGTTGAAGGTCCTGCAGGCGCGCATCAAGGAGTTGGAGGAAATCCTCCGCTCCGACACCAGGCTGCGCACGGTGATTACCCAGGAGTTGCGCGCGGTGCAGAAGCAGTTCGGCGACCAGCGCCGCACCCAGATTGTCGAGCGCCCGGAGGAGATCAAGGTCGAAGACCTGGTGTCGGACGAGCCGGTGATGATTACCGTCACCCACAACGGCTACCTCAAGCGCACTCCGGTGGGTTCCTACCGCCGCCAGGGCCGCGCCGGCAAGGGCCGCATGGCGCTCAAAGCGCGCCAGGACGACTTTGTCGAGCACCTCTTCGTCGCCACCACCCACGGTTACCTGCTGGTGTTCACTCAGACCGGCAAAGTCTATTGGCTGCGAGTCTGGGATATCCCTGAAGCCAGCTGGGTCTCGCGCGGCAAGCCCATCGCGCAGTTGCTCACCCTGCCGAAAGAAGATCAGGTGGCGGCGTTTCTGGCGGTGAAGTCGCTGGAGGAGGCCGACCGCCACATCTTTTTCGTCACCCGCAACGGCACCGTGAAGAAGACCGAGCTCAGCCAGTTCGCCAACCCGCGCTCCACCGGCATCCAGGCCATCAGCTTGGAGCAGGGCGACGAGCTGGTGGCGGCGCGGCTGACCGACGGGCGGAACGTCATCTTCCTCGCCAGCCGCAACGGCTTAGCGATCCTCTTCCGCGAAACCGGCGTGCGCGCCATGGGCCGCCAGGCTTACGGCGTGCGCGGCATGAACCTCGACACCAAGGGCAAGAAAGGCCGTGCACCCGATTTCATCGTCGGCATGGCCGCGATTGCGCCCGACTGGGAGGCGGTCGGCAAGGCGCTCAAGCGGGAGCCGACGTCGCTGGACGACGTGTCCGACGAGGTGTTGAAGAAAGCTCTGCCTGACCTGATCTTGACCGTGACCGAGCGCGGCTTAGGCAAGCGCACCGAGGTGGCGGGCTACCGTTTGCAGTCGCGCGGCGGGCGCGGCGTCATCAACATCAAGGTGACGCCCAAGAGCGGTTTGGTCAGCGGGGTGGCGCGGGTGCCCAAGGATGCCGACGCCATGATCGTCACCCAGAAAGGGAAGATCATTCGCGTGCACACCCGGCAGATTCGTGCCATGGGGCGCGCAGCGCAGGGTGTGCGCCTGCTGAAGCTGGGCGAGGACGATCGCGTGGCCGCCACCGCCACCGTGATTGAAGAGGAGCACGCCGAAGCGGCGGCCGAAGCCGCCGCCACGGAGTGAGCAGGGACCGAAATTATCATTCTGAGGAGCCTGCCTTGCCTACCGCAGGCAGGGCGGGCGACGAAGAATCCCGCACCTGTCTGCTGCTTGTACGGGTGGGATTCTTCGCTTGCCCGCCTCGGGCGGGCTGCGCTCAGAATGACACCCCCAGCGGGGCGGACGGGAGGGAGATATGAAGAAGCTCGACTACACCATCGTCTTCGTCAGCGACATGAAGCGCTCGGTGGAATTCTACCGCGGCGTGTTCGGCTTGCCGCTGAAGTCCGAGTCGCCCCACTGGACCGAGTTTGCCACCGAGGGCACCATCCTGGCGCTGCACCCGGCTGACTCCATCACCCCCGAGCGCTCCGCCAGCGGCCACTCCCCCGCCGGCAGTTGCCACCCCGGCTTTGTGGTCGAAGACCTCGACGCTTTCCACCAGAAGATGCAGGCCAAGGGTGTCAAGTGCATCCAGCCGCCCAGGATGGAGGAGTTCGGCGGGCGCCTGGCTCTCTACGCCGATCCCGACGGCCTGCCCCTCTCGGTGGCGGAAGCGCCCAAGAAGTAGTGGCCACGGGCCAGCCTCGGTAGCAATCTGCAAGTCTGCGTGCCAGAATAGCGCCTTGTACAAGTTCTCCCTGGCCTTCTTTGACCATGACCACGAGCGCCATCATAGAAACGGTTGTAGCGAAAGAGCGACGACTGTTGGCAGAGTTGCGCGAGCTGCCGTCGGTGATTGTCGCGCTGTCGGGGGGGACGGATTCGGCTTACCTGGCGTGGGCGGCGCGGCAGGTGCTGGGGGAGCGGGCCTTGTCCGTGACGGCGGTGAGCGCCTCGCTGCCTGTGAGTGAGCGCCGCGAAGTAGAATCGTTCGTCCGTCGGCACGGCATCACGCACGAGTTCATTCACACCGAAGAGTTGGCCAATCCGCTCTACGTGGTCAACAGCCCCGACCGCTGCTACCATTGCAAGGACGAGTTGTTCACTAAGCTCGACCAGTTGGCGCGCCAGCGCGGCATCGCCGCCGTCGCTTACGGCGTCAACCTGGACGACCAGGGCGACTTCCGCCCCGGCCAGCAGGCCGCGCGCGAGCATCGAGTTTTGACCCCACTGCTCGATGCCGGCCTGAGCAAGGCGGAGATTCGGGAGCTTTCGCGGCGGGCGAACCTAGAAACCTGGGACAAGCCGGCGGCGGCCTGCTTGGCCTCGCGCATCGCGCATGGAGTTGAGGTGACGGAAGAGAACCTGAAGCAGGTGGAGCAAGGCGAGGCGGCCTTGCGTGCGCTCGGTTTTCGTAAAGTGCGGGCGCGTTACCACGGAGAGCTGGTGCGCATTGAGATTGCGGCCGAAGAGCTGCCGCGCGCGCTGACGCCGGAGATGGCGCAGAAGTTCGCCGAAATCTTCAAGGGTCTGGGATTCAAGTTCGTCACCCTCGACCTGCAAGGCTACCGCCAGGGTTCTTTCAACCCGAGCCTGTGAGCCCCCGGTGGAATATTGTCATTCTGAGCGCGGCCCCACCATCCCATGATTCGGACGCTTGCCCAGGCCGCGCGGTACATTGACCGCGTCGGCTTCTGCCTGTTGTTTCCCAGCAAGAAATTGCCGTTGCCGAGTCTGATCGAGGCCAGCAAAGGACGAGCGTTGCGCAACTACAAACCTTGCGCCGATTGGAGTGGCGACTTCGTGCGTCTGTGGAGGTGGAAGGATGAATTGCCCCGCAAACGCTTGGCTTATTATGGAAAGTATTTTCGCGGGCGCGGAGTTTTTCTTTCCCTTGAGTTCCTTGCTTATTTCTATTGTCTGGAAGGCAACCACGGCACGAGGGATGAATACGAGCGGCTCTACCGTGCGGGGAAAATTACCGCCGATGCGCATGTCGTTTGCACGGCGTTGGTCGAGCGCGGGCCGCAGGCGACGCTGGAGCTGCGCTATGGGCTGGGCTGGGAGGCGAAGCGCGGCAACCGGCGCTTCAAGCGCGCGCTGCTGGAGTTGCAGCAACGCCTGCTGATTGTGCACTGGGGCACCAAGGCCGAAACCCGCGCTTGGGAGAGCGCTGTCTATCAACTCACCGCGCGCGCCTTCCCTAAAGCGGTGCGCGCCACCGCCAAGCTCTCGCCCGATGTGGCACGCCAACGGATCGCAGCACAATATCGCAAGCATCGCGCCCACGCCAAGCCGCAGGAAGTTGCTCGTTTGTTCGGCTGGTCGCGGGCCGAGGCTCAGGCGGCACTCGATTCCTGAAACTCTTTTTCCTGGACGATTAAGCAGTGCTGGGTTGACGGCGGCGGGAAAAGAGCGTCGGCAGCCAGTGGGGGCTCGCGCCCAGACCACTGACCGCAATCATTCCGAACGCGAGTACCCACAGGGCTAAGAAGAGAAGGAAGCCGAGCAGCGGGCCGGAGCCGTCGCCGACGGCGCCCTCCACCTTCCGATGGTGTACGGCTGCGGTACACTAGCGTCTTTATGCTTATGCATCTCCGATTGCCAAAGCGTTCTGTGCTTCTGTTGGTAGCGGCGTTGTGCCTGCCAGCACAGGCGCAGCGTGCTCCGGTGGTGGCGTGGGTGGGCGACACCCGAGTGCTGATCGGCGCCGGTGGCTTGCTGGCACGATTTGATCTCGCGACCGGCGCAGAAGAGTTGCTGGGCGAAACCGAAGCCACCTTCGCGCTCAGCCCCGAGGGTAAGCAACTGGCATTGGCGCGCGGGCGCTGGATAGAGTTGCGGAGTTATCCGGGATTGGACCTTCAAGGGCGGCTGGAACCCCCGGCAGGGCTCACGGTTGGGGTGCTGGCCTGGTCGCCCGAAGGGGCGACGCTGGCGGCGGGCACCGCCGAAGGCCATATTTTGCTGTGGACGGTGGAGGGGCAGGAGTTGTGGGCCGACCTAGCCGTCGAACCCGCCAGCCCGGTCGAGCGGCTGGTGTTTTCCGCCGACGGCGTGCGCTTGCTGAGCGCTTTTGCCGACGGGCGCGCGGTGCTGTGGGACATCGAGCGGCGGGAGGCGCTGCACCGCTTCGACCTGTCGCGCACAGTGGGCGGGCAGCCGGATACCAAAACACAGAACGTGGTGGTGGACCTCAGCCCCGACGGTCGCCACGTACTGGCGACGCAGGTGCGCGAGAGCGAGGCCGAAGACGGTGCCGGGGGTGAAGCTGAGGTGCTGCTGCTGGACGACCGGGGGCAAATGCGCTGGCGCCGCTCGGGCTACGGCGTCGAGTTCACCCGAGACGGTGCGGCGCTGCTGGCGCTGGTGCCGCCCTTCCGCATCGCGGGTCTCTATCGCACCAGTGACGCCGAGGCCCTGCGCGTGTTCGAGCCGCCCGAAGAGGTGCTGGTGCTGTACCTGGTGCGGCAAAGCCTGGATGGAAAGTTCCTGCTGGGCGTGGGCGAGGACCACCAGGGGCAGGTGCTCGTCCTCTGGGATTTCGCCACCGCCCGCGTGCTCGAAACCCACCGCTAGTCCAGAGCGCCACCTTTGATTTTCACGCCGAGCCCGACGGGAACAGTTGCACTGGTAGCGGCGATAAAGCCGAAGGCTTCATCGTCGGCTTGTCTCTCTGGAGGCCTCGGGCCGGGAAAGCCTAAAAGCCTAGTTGAAGCCGGCGGCTTCCCACTTGCCCAGGGTACCTTTGACCAGATGGGCGACGCAGGAGGTGACGCGGCGGAAGTAGTCGTTGGCCTTAGCCTGGTCGAAGTCGCTGGGCGCGCCGGTGCCGCGCAGGTAGAGCCCGATGGAAGAGGGCGCGGGCGTGGCCGACCACGCGCCCGGGGCCGGGTTGGGCGTGGCGGTCACTTCCGGCAGGAGCTCTTTTTTCACCAGCGCGGGGTTGATGGCCTGGATGAAGGCGGTTTCGTTTTCACCCGCGTGGCCGCCGGGGTTGCCGAAGACTTCCTGGGCGGCGTCGGAGCAAGCCGCCCACCAGTTCACCACCAGCGTGTTGACGCCGTGTTCGATGGCGACCGTGCGCGCGACCCGTTGCAGTACGGCGGTCTGCGGGCCGCCGTGGCCGTTGACGATGACGATGTTCTTGAACTGGTTGCGCACCAGGCTCAGCAACACGGCGCGGACGTAGGGTGCGTAGACGTCTTCCGGGATGTGGGTAGCGCCGGGGTAGGGCGCCAAGCCGCCGGTGACACCGTAGGGAATGTGGGGAGCGATCAACGCGTTGACTTCTTCGGCGATGGCTTCGGCGATCTTCACCGGGGCCAGGTTGTCGGCGCCGTTGTTAATGACGCCGTGGGGCTCGAGCGTGCCGGTGGTGAGGAGGACGGTCTTGGTCTTCGCCGGGACGATTTCGCGGAACTCCAGCCAGTTCAACTCGTCCATCCAGCGGGAAGGAAGCTGCTGCTTGTCCTGAGCGAAGGCGAAGGGCGCGGAGGCAAGAAAGATGCAAAGGAAGCAAACGAGACAAAAGAGTAGATAGCGTGGTTTCATCGATTACCTCTCGTATCGGTGTTTATCCGTGTGCATCTGCCTGCCCTGCCTACCGCAAGCAGGTTTGTCGAAGAGTATTCCAATTACTGCGGCTGGATCTGGCGGATGAAGTAGAACATCGCCATGATGCCGAGCAGCAGCAGGCCCAAGAGCCACAGCGCGCGCCAAGGGCTGACGGGCGTTTCGGGCAGGCGAACCTCGGCGACCAGATGGGCCTCGAAGCGGTCGTCGTCCACATAGGTGCAGTCCACCACCCGCACGCCTTCGATGGTGCGGCCGTCTTCCAGAATTACATCCACTTCCTGTACGCCGCTCTCCGCGCCGGACATCCCCCGACTCTGCTCCCTTCGGCTTGGCCCCTCAACTCCACTCCCTTCGGCTTCGCTCAGGACAAGCGGGACAGGCTCAGGGCAGGCGGGACAAGACTCCCGCAGCTTGAGTTGGATCGCCAGCGGCAGCTCTTCCATGGCCCCACTGTAGCACTCCCGCGGCAGGTGGAACAGGAGCGTACTTAGTCGAGCAGGCCGGAGAGCCAGCGGACGACGTTCAGGCAGAACTGCGCGTTCTGCGGGGCCTTGGGGTGGTTCATGCCCATGGGGCGACGCTCGGGGCCGGAGACTTGGGCGGTGCACATGGCGGCCTCGCCCAGGATGACCACCCGGCCTTGGCCCAATTGCCGGGCAGCGCCTTGTAGCCAGCCTGCTACCCGGAATCGGGGCGCATCGTTCTCGGGCGTGTCTGGGAAATTTTCCCAAACCGCTGTCACCGCGGTCGCCTGCGGGCCGAAAACCAAGAGCGGCTGCACCTTGCCAGAGGGATAGAAAGCCTGTCCGCCAAACGTTACCACAGACTCAACCTGTTCCTCGGGGGAGCGGCCGTTAGCAATGGGGTGCAAGGCCAGTGTTCCCCCCGCCCGGAAGAAAAAGTCGGGTCCGTCCGGTGTCGCTTTGTGGTGCGCATAGCCGTCCAGCATGTGGACGCCCAGCACCGCGCCCAGATCGGCCGCTGCACCCGGCCAGGGAGCATGATCAGCGATGAGAAGCAGGGACCCCCCGCCACGAATCCATTCGACCAGTTCGTTAATCTCCGCGCGCGAAAAGGCTGATGGGTGGGGATAGCTCCAACCTTCTTGGTTCTCGGCCGCTACAGCGTTGGCGATAACCAGAACTCCGCAGTCGGTCAGCGCTTCTCTGGTGAATTGATAGGCGAAGCCGCTGACGCGGTAGCCGTCGCCGCCCAGGAGTTCGGCAAACGGTTTGTAGCGGCCATCGGCAGTGTGGAAATTGAAGTGGGCTTCGTCAATGCACACCTGCGGGCCTTCACCGTTCGCGTAGGCCGGGTTGGGATTCTCGAAATGGAAATCGGTGTCGCCCACTTGTTGGGCGCGCGTCGCGGTGAGTGCGAGAAGTAATAGAACAGAAAGAATACCCGGACGTTTCATGCGCCCTCCTCGGTCAAGTGTAGGGAGTTGTTTGCTCGGCGGGATTATCCAGTAAGGACAGAAGCAAGGCAAGCCCCGGCGGGTGCGAAGCACCTCTTCCAAACTGATTTTCATTCGCAGGGTGGGATTCTTCTCGCGCCCCTGCCAACGGCGGGGGGCGCTCTCAGAATGACAAAAAATGAACCTGGACGCCGGCTAGTACACCAGGGCGGCGGCGCGCAGGGGCCCGGCGTTGCCGTCCTTGATCTTGAGCGGGAAGCCGACGAAGACGATGTTTTCCTCGCCCAACAGACTTTCCAGGTTGACCAGCCCCTCAATGTTGGGAATCTCGCGCGAGAGGAAGGCGTAGTGCTCGGGGAAGAAGTTTTCCGAGCCTTGCGCGCCCTCTTCTATCAACTGGAGGTAGCGGCGGATGCTGCCCAGGCTGGGCATGTCGGAGGTGAAAGCTTTGACGGGGATGCCGGCCAGGTACTCGGCGGCTTCACCCGACAGGTAGGCGTAGGAGGGCAGCTCGTCCGGCTCGGTCGGCGGCGTGTAGCCGACCAAGACGATGACGATCTCGCCCGGCTGGATACCCGTGCCCTCGAAGTCGGCGCGGGTGAGCGGCTGGTCCTTGGGCTTGGAGCGGAAGTCGAACAGGCGCGCGCGGCCGAAGAATTTTTCCAGCGGGAACTGGTCGGTGGAGGCGGCGCCCCGGATGATGTGGCTGGGGGCGTCGTGGTGGGGGCCGACGTGGTTGAAGAGGGTGAGGAAGGAGTCGGCGGCGTAGAAGGGCTCCTCCGTGATCTTGTGCTCGAAGGTGGTTCGTTCCGGATAGCCGAAGTCAGCCAGGAACTTGCTGCCGACCGTGCGCACCGGGAGGTCTTCGCTGATGGTGGGGCTCAGGTCCACGATCCGCTTCGGCATCGCCGGCGCACCCCGCTGCTGTGTACACGCAGCAAGCAGAAGCAAAAAGACAGACAAAAGGACCAGACTTGCTCGGCTCATTTTCATTTTAACCCCCAGTTGCGAAAGTGTGCTCCTATCTCCCCCCAAAACGTTGCGAGAGAGGATAGTAAATGATCCCTTCTTGGGCGGCCTTCTGAGTTTTTAGATCCAGCGCGTCGGTTAGCGATACGTGGCCTTCAAGTACAAGGGTAAGGTCTTGTCCATCGATCAAAATGATATTTGAGGAAACGCCCCGGGTGAATTCCAAAACAACTTCTTGCCGAAAGCCTACAATGGAAACAAACACTCCTCGAGTGCTTGTGATTTTCTTATCGATCTTAGTTTTGAATGAGCCCAACTCGGCCTCTGATGGAGGGCCCTTTCGCCACCGTGCTTCTACTAGATAATCGAAGCCCTTGAACTCGAAGTGGCCATCAATTTGTTCTGTTTGAGTTCGATAGGAGCGGCGATAGGGGATCTCGTTCAACTCAAACAGTCCAGCAAGAAGCTCTTCCAGGCTATAGCCTCGCTGCTGTGGATCATTCTGGCTGGTAGCCATCGCGGTAAATGCTCGTCGCAACTCATCCAGCTTCTGTGCCTTGGCTACCAGCGCAGCCTGTCGTAACCGTGCTTCTTGTGCTCTTTTCTCAATAGTGCTTCGTTGTTGTTTGGCGACAAGGTCATGGGACACAGCTAACTCTTTCAGCGACCGAAGAGCCTGGAGCCCAGCATCCCTGTCCGGCACAGAGCTGTCTGGCACATTCCTGAGATCGCAAAGCTGTGTCACGATTCTTCGCTGGATCAAGTATCCTTCTTCCCCCTTTAGATCCAGTTCGGAAAGAATATGCCGAACGATTTTGTATTTGGACTCGTCTGCGAATCGCTCAAACATATCTGATGGAACTCCTGCCGAGGCCAGAAAAGAGCGAAGAGGGTCTTTAAGCCAGAAAGCTTTCCCACACACCTGTACTACGGCCTCTCTTATCTCGAAAGGTAAACGGTTAGTCATTCTTGTTGTTACCTCCTTCGAAGCAGGAGCGGGCGGCGAGGATGGAGTTGGTATGAATTTGGATGGTGTCGGCGGTGTTGCGGGCGTAGCCCCCGGCGAAAGTAACGGCGACGGGGATGGAGCGCGAGCGGGCGGCGTCGAGGACAATGCGGTCGCGCTCTTGCAAGCCTTCCACCGTCAGGGCCAGGCCGCCGAGCTGGTCTTGGCGGTAGGGGTCGGCGCCGGCGAGGTAGTAGATCAAACCCGGCTGCGCGGTGCCGCGCATACGCTCTTCTTTTTTGAAGCTGTCAAAGGCGCGATCGAGGGCGTCGCGGAGCAGGCGAAGGTAGTCGGTGTCGCTGGTAAGGTCGAGCAGGCCGACGTCGAGGTCGGAGAGCGGCTTGGGGTAGGGATAATTGTTCTCCTGATGCATTGAGAGGGTGAAGACGGTGGCGTCGCCGGCGAAGATGGCGGCGGTGCCGTTGCCGTGGTGGACGTCGAGGTCCACCACCATTGCAGTGCAGATGGCGCCGTCGGCCTGCAGGCGGCGGAGGGCGACGGCGACGTCGTTCAGGGCGCAGAAGCCTTCGCCGTGGTCGGGGTAGGCGTGGTGGAAGCCGCCGCCGAAGTTGAAGGCGCAGCCGTCGGTGAGCGCGCGCTGTGCAGCCAGAGTGGAGCCGCCGCAGGAGAGCCAGCAGGCGCGGATGAATTGCTGCGAGTAGGGCACTTCCAGCCGCATGATTTCCTGGATCGAGAGCTTGCCTAGCTTGAGCTTGCGAATCCACTCGCGGCTGTGGACGCGCAGCAAGTCTTCGTCCGGGGCGGGCTGGGGCTGGAGGAAGTCGTCGGCGGTGGCGATGCCCTCCTCCAAGCACTTCTGGTGGATGAGCTTGTACTTGACGGAGGGGAAGACGTGGTCGCCCAGGTTCAAGTCGTAGCCGTCGCTGTAGATCAGCTTGAAAGGCAGCATGGCACCTGCTTTTGGGGGTTCCCCTGCGGCAGGATTCTAGCACGGACGAAGCAGTGACCCACGCTGGGATGCGCCCTTCGACTACGCTTAGGACAAGCGGGGCGGCTTGCGCTACAATAGCGGCCAGTGGTTTCAGGTCGGGGGGCGGAGACGGCAGCAGGGATGAAGGCGCGAGTTTACGTTACGCTGAAAAAGTCGGTACTCGACCCACAGGGACAAGCCATCCTGCAAGCGGTGAGCGGGCTGGGTTTCCGAGACATCAAGAACGTGCGCCAGGGCAAAGTATTTGAAATGGAACTGAACGGTGTCTCGCCCGAGCAGGCTCGGCAGGAAGTCGAGCGGGTGGCGCGCGAGGTGCTGACCAATCCCGTGATTGAAGAGTTCCGCTGCGAGATCGAGGAATGAAACCACCCATTCGACAAGCCTGCCCTGCCTACCGCTTGCCCGCCGTGGCGGGCAGGCAAGCTCAGGGCAGGCAGATGTACACGGACACACACGGAACAGGTCGCTGATATGTGCGGAATAATGGGCTACATCGGCAAGAAGGCAGTGGTGCCGGTCCTGGTGGACGGGCTCAAGCGGCTGGAGTATCGCGGCTACGACTCGGCCGGCATCGCGGTGGTGGGCGAGGACGGCAAGCTGCACATCCGGCGCTGCGAGGGCAAGCTCCACAACTTGGAGGAGTCGCTGCGCTTGCAGCCGATGGACGGCCTCTACGGCATCGGGCACACCCGCTGGGCCACCCACGGCCGGCCCAGCGAAGAGAACGCCCATCCCCACCGCGACTGCGACGGCACCGTGGTGGTGGTGCACAACGGCATCATCGAAAACTATCTTCCCTTGAAGGAAGAGTTGCAGCGCGAAGGCCACCGCTTCGTAACCGAGACCGACACCGAGGTCATTGCCCATCTGGTGGAGAAACACCAGCGCAGCAACGGCGTTGCGTTGGAGGAGGCCGTGCGCCGCACCGCCACGCAACTGAGCGGCATCTTCGCTCTGGCCATTCTCTCCACGCGCGACCCCAAGAAGATCGTCGCCGTCCGTCAGGGGCCGCCGGCGGTGATCGGGTTGGGCCAGGATGAATACTTCGTCGCTTCCGACATCCCCGCCGTGCTCTACCACACCCGCGACGTCTTCTTCCTGGCCGACGGCGAGTTGGCGGTGCTGACGCCCGACGGCGTGCAGTTGTTGGATTTCGCCGGCCAGCCCGTGCAGCACGAGATACAACACATCACCTGGGACCCCATCCAGGCGGAAAAGGGCGGCTTCAAGCACTTCATGCAAAAAGAAATCTTCGAGCAGCCCCGTGCCGTGCGCGACACTCTGCTGGGACGCATCAGCCGCGAGAGCGGGACAGTTTTCCTGGGCGACGAGATGGAGATCAGCAAGGCCGACTTCCGGGGGTTCACGGAAGTCAAGCTCCTCGCCTGCGGCACCTCCTGGCATGCGGCGCTGGCCGGCAAGTTCATGATCGAGAAACTGGCGCGGCTGCCGGTGGAAGTGGACTACGCCTCCGAGTACCGCTACCGCGACCCGCTGATCGACCGAACCACTCTGGCCGTCATCATCAGCCAGTCGGGCGAGACCGCCGACTCCATCGCCGCCCAGCGCGAGGCCCAGCGAAAAGGCTCCAGGACCCTGGCCATTTGCAACGTGGTCGGCTCCATGATTCCGCGCCAGGCCCACGGCACCCTCTACACCCACGCCGGGCCGGAAATCGGCGTGGCCTCCACCAAAACCTTCACCGCGCAGCTTACCGCTCTTTACATCCTGGCGCTCTACCTGGCCCAGGTGCGCGGCCGGCTGACCCCGGTGGAAAGCCAACCCTACCTGGCCGAGCTGCTGAAAGTTTCGGCTAAGCTGGAGCAAATCCTGCACCGCGACGACGAGATCGAAGAGCTGTCCCGGCATTTCTTCCGCAGCAGCGACTTTCTTTTTCTGGGCCGCGGCATCCACTACCCGCTGGCGTTGGAAGGCGCGCTGAAGCTGAAGGAGATTTCCTACATCCACGCCGAGGGCTACCCGGCCGGGGAGATGAAGCACGGGCCCAACGCCCTCATTGACGAGAACCTGCCGGTGGTGGTGCTGGCCACCTGCGACCGGAGCAACCCGGAGTCGGTCACCCGCTATGAGAAAACCGTCAGCAACATTCGCGAGGTCAAGGCCCGCGACGGCATCGTGATCGCCGTCGTCACCGAGGGCGACCAGGAAGTGCGCGCCGCCGCCGACCACGTCTTCGAGCTCCCGCCCACCTCCGAGCTGCTCAGCCCCATTCTGGAAGCCGTCCCCATGCAACTGCTCGCCTACCACATCGCCGTCCGCCGCGGCTGCGACGTGGACCAGCCGAGAAATTTGGCTAAAAGTGTAACAGTGGAATAGAGCCCCGGAACTTTTCTCGCTGCGCCTCCGTACTAGCATGGTAGTGCCAACGAGAGGGAGAGCTATGCGCCACAACAGCCTTCTTAGCTTCTTGGTTTTCGCCCTGGCCGCTGCCAGCGTGGCCGCCACCGGCTGCACGGTGGATGGCAGGGAGTTCGCCGACTCCGAACGACGCGAGTTTCACTTCACCGAGCCGCTGGAGCCGGGCGGGCTGGTCGAGCTCAAAGCCTACAAGGGGAACATCCGCATCACCGCCTGGGACCGGCCGGAGGTGGACGTGCGCGCGGTGGTGCGCCCGGGCGGCTATTCCTGGGGCATCCGAATCGGCTCGCGGGGAGGCGAAACCGAGGTGGAGGTTGACCACTGGGGCAACACTGTGAGTATCCGCAGCCGCCGGCGCGAGCACCATGGCGTGGTCATTGGCGCCTCCGAAGGCACCCCTTACGTGGACTACGACATCCGCGTGCCCCGGCGGGTGCGCCTGGAGTTGAAGGACTACAAGTCCAGCATTCGCCTGGCCGGCCTGGAAGGCCACCTGCGCATCAACACTTACAAAGGCGACTTAGAGGTCGAGAACTTTCGCGGCTCCTTCGACCTGGAAACCTACAAGGGTTCGGTCCGGCTGGACGTCCGCGACCTGACCGGCTCCTCTTCGGTGGAGACCTACAAAGGTTTGGTGCGCCTGCGGGTCAGTCCTGACGACAACTTTCGCTATCAGGCCAAGCTGGGCCGCCGGGCGGATTTCCTCAGTGATTTCCCGGTGGAGGTTCGTTACCGCAGTCGTCGGCGCCGCAGCCGCCGGCAGGTAGAGGGCGCCGTCGGCGACGGCTCCGGCCCGCTGCTTCGCTTCAGTTCCTACAAGGGGACGCTGGAGTTGACCCGCTAGCTTTTGTCTGTGGTGGGCAGCACGGCCACGCCTGCGCGGAAGCGTTCCAACAGCGCCCGCTTCAGCTTCGGCTCGCAGAAAGCTGACGCGAAGGCGTTCTCGGCCACTCCAATCAGGTCCTCACGGCCCAGTCCCAACCCATGCGCAAGGGCGTACTCCTGGTTGAGCGAGGTATCGAACAATCCCGGGTCGTCGGTGTTGAGCGTCACGCGCAGCCCGCGCCGGCAGTAGTCCACCAGCGGGTGCTGGCGCAAGTCATCGCTGCCGGTTTGCAGCGCCAGCGCGCCGGTGCGCAGGTTGCTGGTGGGGCAGACCTCCAGCGGCACCTGTTTCGTGGCGAGATAGTCGAGCAGCTCCGGGTCGCGGAAAGCCGCCAAGCCGTGGCCGATGCGCTCGGCGCCCAGCGTGCGCAGCGCCGCCCAGATGCTCTCCGGCCCGGCGGTTTCGCCGGCGTGCACGGTGGCCCGCAGGCTGGCGGCGCGGATTTTTTCAAAGGTGGCGCGGAACAGTTCCGGCGGACCCTGTTGCTCGTCGCCGCCAATCCCAAACGCCACCACGCCGGCATCCTGCCAGCGCAGCGCACTTTCGGCCACTTGTGCGACGTGCTCGGCGCCCAACTGGCGGGTGGCGTCGAAAATCCAGCACACTTCCACCGGATGCTCCTTCCGAGCTTGCTCGGCTGCGTCCCGCAGGGCCGCGAACACGCTGTCCAGGTCTTGTCGCTTCCAGAGCACCACCCCCGCCGACAGCGTGATCTCCGCATAGAGGACGTTCTGCCGGTGCAGGCTCGCCAGCAGTTCCCGCAGCAGAAAGGCGTAGTCGGCTGGGGTGCGGAGTTGTTGGCTGACATACTTGAAGGCTTCCAGGAAGCCGGCGAAGTCGCTGTAGGCCAGGCGTTCCCGCACCTCCGCCAGCGGCAGCTCGGCGCGGCTGTTGGCGCGCGCCAGGGCCACCAGAGTCTCCGCGCTCGCGCACCCTTCCAGGTGGAGGTGGAGTTCGGCTTTCGGCAGCCGCTTGATCCAGTCGGGGACGGTGAGGGATTCGAGCTCAGGGCTGAGCCGCACGGTCGCTCAGCGGGCGGGCAGGGGCGGACGCCCGGCGTTCAGCCAGGCGGTGTACCAGTAGGCGCCCACGTTCAGGCTGGCGTCGGTGAGTTGCCGCACCAGCACCGCGCCCACCGCGTCGTAGAAGGCGTCGTAGTACTCGTCGTTGTAGTCTATTTTTCCGGTGCGCGCCTGAGCATCGGCCAGCAGAATGTTGTCCACCCAGGTGTGCGCCTGCATCACCATCCCAAAGGCATGGGCGGTGGGGTCGTCAATTTTGTAGGCTATCCCCGGGCGGATGATGAAGAACAGTTGATAACGGCCCACCAGGCTGGCGCCGTAGCGCGAATGCACCCCGAACTGGTTCGACTGTCCGCCGGTGAAGTTGTCGGTGGTATTGAAGGAATCGTGCGCCTCGGCCACATAGCGCGCCAGGATGGCGGCGTAGAGCTTGACGTCGTCCCACCGCTGGTTGCGGAAGGCTTCTTCCAGCCGCAGGCTGTAGTTGCCGATGCTCCACGGCAGAGTTCCATTCGTGGTCACCGTCTCCCGCTTGAACTTGCGCACCGCCTGGTTGTAGTCCCGCGGCAGCTCCGCAAACGGATAGCGCCCATAGCGGTCCAGTCGAATGTAGCCGGCGTCGGGCGTCGGGGCCGACTCGCCCCATTGGGAGGAGTCGGCGCTGAGCAGCAGCAGCGTCCGGCGATTGTTTTCAAAGAAGGCTCGCAGCGGGAAGGGCAGAGTCTCAATGGCTTTGTTGGTAATAAGCCGGTGCGCGGTTCCTTCCCAGGCCGGGAGCGGCTGCGCCGCCGCCAGCAAACACACCACCGCCCCCGCCAGTGTCAGCGCACCCACTGCTCGCCTTGGCCTGTCCCGGTTCAACGGCATGCTCTCTCTTGCCTACTCTGGTTGATGCAGCGTGCTCCGTTTGCGACCGTAGCTAAAATAGATTACCAGTCCCAGCGCCAGCCAGACAAAGAATCGCCCCCACGTTCTCAAGGGTAGAGAACTCATCAAAATAAGGCAACTGAGAATTCCCAGGATCGGCGTCACCGGCATGAACGGCACGCGGAAGCCGCGCTTCAGGTCGGGCCGCTTCCGCCGCAGCACCAGGACCGCCACGCACACCAGCGAGAACGCGAACAGCGTTCCGATGTCGGCCAATTCGGCTAGGTCTCCGATATCCCACAGGCCCGCGGGAATCGCCACCACAATTCCCGCAATCCACGTGCTCACGTAGGGCGTTTGGTACTTGGGATGTACACGGGAAAAGAAGTCCGGCAGCAGGCGGTCGCGCGACATCGCAAACCAGATGCGCGCCTGCCCCATCTGATACACCAGAATCGAGCTGATCATCCCCAGCAGGGCGCCCACCGTGATCAGGTATTCCAGTTTTCCCAGCCCGACCGCTTTCAGGGCAACGGCAAAGGCGGCGTCTTCCTTGTTCTCGTAGATGGGATTCGGCACCATCTCGCCGTCGTCCGCTTGCACAAAGAAGGGAACGATACCTCCCAACACCAGCGCCACCGTTACGTAGAGCACCATGCAGACCACCAGAGTGGAGATGATGGCGATGGGCATGTCGCGCTGCGGGTTGCGGCACTCCTCGGCTGCGGTCGAGATGGAATCAAAGCCGATGTAGGCGAAAAACACCAGCGCCGCTCCGGTCAGAACCCCCTGTGCGCCGTGGGGCGCGAACGGGCGCAGGTTGTCGAGGCTGACGTAGCGGGCGGCGCCGAAGATGAAGATCAGAATCGCCCCGAGTTTGATGACGACCATGACGTTGTTGGCCCGCGCGCTTTCGCGAATCCCTACCACCAGTATCATCGTCAGGATCATCACAATCACGAACGCCGGCAGATTGAATACCGCCCCGGTCGCCTCGCCGGCCCGAAACACCGGCTCCGATAGCCACTCGGGTAAAGGGAACCCCAGGTTTTCCAGTAGAGCGTTCAGGTAGCCACTGAACCCTACCGCCACCGCCATGTTCGAGACCGCATACTCCAGCACCAAGTCCCAGCCGATGATCCAGGCCACGAGTTCTCCCATAGTGGCGTAGCTGTAGGTGTAAGCACTGCCCGCCACCGGAATCATCGACGCCAGCTCTGCGTAGCAGAGCGCCGCAAAGCCGCAAGCAATCGCCACCAGAAAATAACTCAGGGCAATCGCCGAGCCCGCACCGGGACGTCCGTAGATTCCGCTGGCTTCTGCGCCGTGCAGGATCAAATCCAGCACCGGCGCGCGCCAGATGGAGGGCGCTTCCACCGATACCCCCAGCGCGGCCGTTCCCGTCAGCGCCCAGAGTCCGGTGCCGATTACCGCGCCCACGCCCATGGCCGTCAGGCTCCACGGCCCCAGCACCTTCTTCAGCCGGTAGCCCGACTCCTGCGTGCCTGCAATCAACTGATCTACACTCTTGGTCCGAAACAGTTGCGATCCCAATTCGCCTCCTTTCCGCCCCCTGCCAAAAACAGCTTGGAAGAGGTGCCTGCCTGCCGCTTGCCCGCCGTGGTGGGCAGGCAGGCGGTGTTTACCCCGAGTACAGTCGAGGGGTTCATCCCCGTACGGGGGCACCCGCTTCTTACCTACACTCGCTCCAGCCCGGCATATTTCTCCATCAACGTCTTGCGCCCGTAGCCTGTGAATTGAACCACAATCTTCTTGTCCGTGCCGGCGCCGTCCACCGCCACCACCGTCCCCGCGCCGAAAGTAGCGTGCCGCACCTCGCACCCGGTGGGATAGTCCGGGTCGCGCCGGCGGCGCGGGGGGCGGGGCGTCAAGTCGTCCTCGCTGCGACGGCGTCGGGGCCACGACGCGCGGCCGGAACGCCGGGCCTGAGAGCCTGCGCTCTCCACCGGCTCGTAGCGCCACTCTCCCGGTGCGGCCGCCGCCACTGTTCTCTCGCTGGTGTCTCGCTCCAGCAGTTCCTCGGGAATCTCTTCCAGGAAGCGCGAGGGCTCGTTTGTCTCCGCCTCCGTACCGGCCCAACTGCGCCGCGCCAGCGCCCGCGTCAGGTAGAGATCATTCTTGGCCCGCGTCAGGCCCACGTAGCAGAGCCTGCGCTCCTCTTCGATTTCCGCCTCGCTGTCGAGTGAGCGGCTGTGGGGGAACAGCCCTTCCTCCATTCCTACCAGGAACACCAAGTCGAATTCTGTCCCCTTGGCGCTGTGCAGGGTCATGAGTGTGATGGGCGCCGCTGCGTCGTAATCGTCGGAATCGCTCACCAGCGCCGCCCGGTCCAGAAACTCCGTCAGCGTCTCGCCCCGCTCAGCACTCTCGCGCGCCGCCGCAATCAGCTCGTGCAGGTTTTCCAGCCGCCCTTCGGCTTCGGGCGTGTTCTGTTCGGCGAGCCAGCGTTCGTAGCCGGTCTCCCGCAGCGCGAACTCCAGCACCTCCGGCAGCGGCTTGCGCCCCAACTCCTCTTGCAGGGAAACAATCAGCGCGCGGAACTTTTTCAGTTTTTCGTTTGGACTTACATCCAGCGCTTCCCAGAGTGGCGCCGCCCGCTCGCGTGCTTCCCGCCGCAGCCCTTGCGCTGTCACCGCCCCGATGCCCCGCGGCGGCACGTTGAGGATGAGAAGCAAGCTCTGCTCATCGCTGGTGTTGCGGGCGACCCGCAGGTAGGCCAGGAGGTGTCTAATCTCCAACCGCTTGTAGAAGCTGAAGCCGCCCACGACCCGATAAGCGACCTCCAGCCGCCGCAGCACTTCTTCGTACAGGCGCGACTGCGCGTTGGTGCGGTAGAGCACCGCAATCCGCTGCTGCGGGTTGTGGCGCTGGTAGTGCCAGATTTTTTCGGCCACGAACTGCGCTTCCTGCTCGGCGTCCTGCGCTTCGTACAGGCGCACCTTCGTTCCTTCTTTGCGCTCGCTCCAGAGCACTTTCCCTTTGCGGCTGCTGTTGTGGCTGATGACGGCGGTGGCGGCGTCCAGGATGGGCTGGGTGGAGCGGTAGTTCTGCTCCAACAAGATCAGCCGCGCGCCGGGGAAGTCTTGCTCGAAACGCAGGATGTTGCCGTAGTCGGCGCCCCGCCAAGCGTAAATGGACTGGTCTTCGTCGCCCACCACGCAGACGTTCGGCCGCTCGGCATCGTCCGCCGGTCGGGGTGCCAGCCGCCGCACCAGCTCGTACTGTACGCGGTTGGTGTCTTGGTACTCATCCACCAGTAGGTAGCGGAAGCGCCGCTGCCAGCGGCTGCGGGCTTCCGGGTATTCGCTCAGCAGGCGCGCCGCTTCCAGCAGCAAGTCGTCAAAGTCCAGCGCCTGTGCAGTGCGGAGCGCCTGCCGGTAGCGGGCGAACACGGGCGCGTGCCGTCGCTCCTGCGGGTTGGCGCTCAACTGCCAATCGTCCGGGCTGCGGCCGGCAGTCTTGGAGCGGCTGATGCGCTCCAGAACGCCGCGCGCCACCCAGGCGCGGTCGTCTTCGCCGAATTCCTTCAGGATGCTGCGCACCAGCCGCTGCTGGTCGTCGGTGTCGTAGATGGAGAAGTCGCGCTTCCAGCCCAGCGTCGGCGCTTCCCGCCGCAGCAGCCGCGCGCAAAAGGAGTGGAAGGTCGAGGTCATCGGGGCGGTCGGCAGTCCCCCCGGCAGCAGCCGCTCCACCCGCTGGCGCAACTCCTCGGCGGCTTTATTGGTGAAGGTGACCGCCAGGATTTCCTCCGGGCGGGCCAGGCCCTGCTCGATCAGGTAAGCGATGCGGTAGGTGATGACGCGGGTCTTGCCCGAGCCCGCCCCCGCCAGCACCAGCACCGGCCCTTCGGTGGTGGTCACTGCCTCGCGTTGGCGAGGGTCCAGTTGGTCTAAGAGGTTCGACATTGGGAGATGCGCCGACGCGAACAGCTCATTCTATCTGACGAGGCGCAAAACTGGAAATGCCAATCGCTTCCGAGTGCTGGCTCAGCTGGGAGGAAACCGGCATCGGAATTCTCTTGCTTGCTAAGTCCTTGCGGAGAACATCGTCTGTGCCTTCTCTTTGCAAACCGGGCGGAGCCTTGACCAGCGTTTTTTCTCGCGGCTCACCGGCTATCTTGGCAAAGTCCCCAAAACTAGGCACTGAGGTATCATGTAGGTAATTGATAACAAAAATGTATGTAGTCGCCCAGCCAGAATTTTTCGGTTGATGTGCAACGCTTAACGTTGTACTCTGTGCGTGTGATTCGATCGTTTCGCTGCCCAGAGACGGAACGACTTCACAACCGTCTCCGCAGCAGGCGGTTTGCGGCCATTCAACGCGTGGCGCTGCGGAAATTGCGCCAGCTCCACGCCGCCGTCGAGCTCAGGGATTTGGTCGCTCCCCCGGGCAACCGTTTGGAAGTTCTTCGTGGCGATCGAGCCGGACAACACAGCATCCGCATCAGCGACCAGTGGCGCATCTGTTTTGTTTGGAGCGATGGCGACGCCTACGACGTCGAGATCGTCGATTATCATTAGGAGGATTCATGGCTGGGTCTAAAAAGCGACTGGCGCCGGTCCATCCGGGAGAGATTCTTCGGGAGGATTTTTTGCTTCCGCTGGGGCTCACTATGAACAAGCTGGCTCTCGACCTCCGCGTGCCCGCCACCCGCATCGCGGAGATCGCTCATGGGCGGCGCTCTATCACACCTGAAACCGCCTTACGGCTTTCCCAATACTTCAACACCACGCCGCTCTTCTGGCTGAACCTGCAAACCCTCTATGACTTGGACGTAGCCACAGATCGGGAATTGAACAGAATTAAGAAAGACGTGCGCCCGCTCAAAGCTGCTGCGCAGGGCGCCTAGCCGTGGCGGGTAAGCCGTCTTTCAGTCTTCGGTTTCCACGTAGGGCTTCAGGCTGATTTCGAAGAACAGCAGCCGCTCGCCGGTGGCTTCCTCCTCCACGCCCGGCACGTACAGGCTGCTGCCCGCCAGATCAATGGATTTTCCCCGCAGGTCGAAGTAAAGATATCCGCGCGCGTAGCCGCCCGGCGCCACCAGCGCCGCCCGCAACTGCCGGCTGCGCAGCGCCGCCTCAGCTTCCTCCCGCTGGGCGCGCTTCTTGTCTTTCTTCACTTTCCGTTTGCGCGGCCAGGGAACCGGCAGGCGCGGGCCGCGCGAAGTTTTGGGCCGATCGACTTCCGGCCGGGGGTAGAGCCCCTCGGCCACCGCTTGCGGGTCCACCTGCTCGAACTGGTCGTCGAAGCCGATTATCTTAATCCGCCCTACTTTCACCCGGATGTTCTCCGAGCGCTGATTGAAGATGATCACTTCCACCGGCAGGAAGCCCGCGCGCGTAGGCGCGGCCCGGGGCCCGAAGATTCTTTCCGCCGCGGGCGTGTCGGGAATGGGAACGGCGGCGATGGTGACGCCCTGATAAGAAGCACGGGCGGGGAACTTGCTAGGGTCCGGTCGGGCGGAGCTGTCCTGCGCGGCTCCGGCCAGCGGCGCCGCCAGCGCCAGAACCAGCATGCCGGCTTGTAATTGCCCCTTCATCCCCTGTCTGCCTCCAGCGCTGCCCCTGTGAGTCACTTCTCTCTGTCATTCTGAGCGAAGCGAAGAATCTGCTTTTCTTGTGACCATCAACTCCTGAGATTCTTCCTCGCCCGCCCGAGGCAAGCCTACCTACCGCTTGCCCGTCGTGGCGGGCAGGCAGGCTCCTCAGAATGACGCAGCCTCGGACATTTTCAGCGCTCCGCTAGGGCTATAATAACCGGGATTGCCATGTACTTTCTCTACAGCTTGATGCTCGGCACGGCGCTGGTGCTGCTCAGCCCTTACTTTTTCTTTCGCGGCCTGCGGCAGAGCAAATACCTGCACAGCCTGCGCGAGCGCTTGGGGCGTGTCCCCGAGCGCGTCCGGCAGCCTGCGCCCGGCGCTCTCTGGATTCACGCCGTCTCGGTGGGTGAAGTGCTGGCGGTGGCGCCGTTGCTGGCGGAGTTGCGGCAGCGTTTGCCGGGGCGCAAAATCCTGGTCAGCACTACCACCCGCACCGGGCAGGAGATGGCGGCTCGCCGACTGGGTGCCGACGCCACCTTCTACTTCCCGCTCGACTTCGCTTTTGCTTGCCGCCGCGTGCTGCGGGCCGTCAAGCCTGCGCTGGTGATCGTCGCCGAGACCGAAATCTGGCCACACTTTCTCCGCGAAGCACGTCGCGCGGGCGCGCAGGTGGTGTTCGTCAACGGCCGCGTTTCCGACCGCTCCTTCGCCCGCTATCGCTGGTTCCGGGCCATCCTGCGGCGGGTGCTGGCGGACGTGAGCTTCTTCCTGACGCAAAGCGAGGAGGACGCACGCCGCCTCCGGGCCATCGGCGCTCCGGCTGATCGTGTTGCGGTGGGCGGTAACCTGAAGTTCGACTTGCCCGAACCGACCCCCCCGGCCTTCCTGTCTGAGCTGCAGCGATGGGCACAAGGCGCGCCCATCGTCGTCGCTGGCTCCACCGTGGCCGGGGAGGAGGAAAAAGTCCTCGAGGCCGTACGCGTCTGCCGCCAGGTGAACGGCAAGCGGACGTTGCTGGTGCTGGCCCCGCGCCATCCGGAACGCTTCGACCCGGTGGCAGACTTGCTCGTCGCCTGCGGTGTGCGGTTCGTTCGCCCCAGTCAGGTGGAGGCGAGCGACGC
>JACZYA010000144.1 GCA_022571295.1 Acidobacteriota bacterium
TGGAGCTCTTCGAGTCCGAGCTAGCCAGCCGAGGCGTCCCCTCGCACCAGGACAGGGCCTTCGACGACTAGCCGCCTAGGCCGCGGTGGGCCACGCGCTGCCGCGCCGCGACACCGAGCCCGCCTGTATTCGAGCCCTCGGCTCCCTGTGCCATTCTGAGGAGGAACGACGAAGAATCTCTCACCGTCTTCGGCCCCCCTCCCACCGACTGGCCCAGAAAGGGATTGAGACAGCGTGACGTTCCCGTAGGGGCAGGTCTCGTGCCTGCCCTTTCGAACCTCCACACCCCTAGCACGGCCGGTCAGTCATAGTCATGACAAACACCCGTAGCGCAGATGGCACCGTTCCTCTACCATGATGTCCCACCAACCAACCCCACGAAGATGGCCAGCAGGATGTTGAGCGCTTTCTGCGGGCGGGCGGGTTCGGAGGGAATCAGGGCCGGGTCCACCACGCGGATGTTGCTCGAGCGCAATCCGGCCGAGATCCCCGCTTCTTTGATTCTTTGCATCAGGCCTTCATGGAGCTGCCGGGTGGTCCCCGCCTCGCGCTTCAGGATGTTGTACTGCACTAGCTTCTGCGCGAGTTGGTTGGTTTCGGCTTTTTGTTTCTCCAGGGCCACGGCCAGCAGCCTTTCGCGTTCCCCCGCCGTGCGGTACTCGGACCCTATGCGGGCAATGATGTTCTGCTTCTCCCGCTCCAGCAGTTGACGGAGCTCCTTCAGTTGGGCCTCTAGTCGGAGCACTTTCGGATACTTGGGGCCAAACTGGGCCAACGCCTCTGTGTACCGGTCGTTGAGCTCGGCATATTTTCCGGAAAAGTTCTGGTACATGGGGCTGTCCCGCACCGCCGGAACGGCATCGATATTGCCCGTGCGGGCCAACCGATAGCTGGACTCTTTCTGCATGCGGTCGGCTTGCGCCAGGGTCAACTCCCGGTTCAGGTCGGCGAGTTTCTGCGTGGTTATATTTTGCCTGTCATCTATCTCCCAGATTTGGTTCTCGCGCTTGTAGGCCACCAGCACGTCCTCCGATTTCTCGACCTTAATCTTGAGTTCCTCCAGCTGCGTGGCCAGCCAATTCGAGGCCTGGACGGTGGCCTCGTAGCGAGTCCGGAAGTTGTGCTCAATGAAGTTCTCCAGGTGGGTGTTCACAATTTGTGCCGCCAACTCCGGGTCGTGAGCCTCAAATTTCACCTCCAAGAGGTGGGTCTTTCGTATGAGGCTGACGTCCAAGCGGTCGAGGAAATCCTCTATGATCGCAGGCTTTCGCTGAGAGACGGTGCCAGCGGAGCTCGTCATGGGCTGCAACTGGTCGGCGTTGTCCTCCGAGGCGAACTCAGGATGTTTATCAAGACCAAGCGACTTGATGGTTGCCAGAGCCAAGGTCTCGCTTTGCAAAACCTTGGATCGAGTCTCGATGTAGGTTTCCATGTCGCGGGAGGATCCCTCCGTCGCCACGCTTTGAAACGGGAGGATATTCGGGTACTCCTTGTCGATCTCCACCCGGGCCACCGCTTCATACACGGGGCGCATCTTGAAGGAGGCGATGGTTGCGACCGTCACAACCGTCAGCAGGAAGGAGAGGATCAACCACTTGTGCTTGTGGAGGATGATGAAGGAATCGCGCAGGCCGGGCTCGCGCGCAGCTGGCCCTGCTCCGGGGTAGTGGGGTGGGGCGAAAACTGCCCGGACAACTTCGGGTGATTCGGGTGGGTGCGGGACAAGTCTTGCTTCGCTGTTGTTAGTGTTGTCGCTATCACTCATCTTCCTAGAACCCCAGCCCGGTGGAATTGGCCCGTGCATGTGCTGCTTGACCTAGCGCCGCCATATGATCACTCCGGTGGTGATGGCAATGGCGGCTTCCCCTGCCCGACGCAGGACCTTCTTTCCCATGCTATCGGGAACGAACAGGATGTCGTTGGGATACAAACGAACATCACGTGCCTTGCGCGCCATGATCTTTTTTAGGTTCACATCGATTTCCAGCTCTCGGCCGGTGTCCGGGTCTTTCCGAATGATCGCCGCCTGGC
The DNA here is from genome assembly GCA_022571295.1 of Acidobacteriota bacterium. Lineage (GTDB taxonomy): Bacteria > Acidobacteriota > Terriglobia > Acidiferrales > 2-02-FULL-67-57 > JACZYA01. Next base: position 2,032 of record JACZYA010000144.1, read on the forward strand.
CCGGCTTGGCGGTTCCCTTGAACCCCTGGGCCAGGGCCACCGCCTTGAGAACGGTCATTTCCTCGCTGTTGCTTCTTAGGACGAAGCCTCCGGGCTTTTGCACCGCGCCCACCACATAGACAATCCCGGCACGAGGCACGCTGACGATGTCGCCCCCCAGCACCGGAATGTTGAATTGAGGATCTCCTGACTCCAGGAGGTCCTTGAGGTTGATGGTGATGGCTTGCGGCCCGGGGAGCAGACCGTTCCCGCTCCCCTCCGGAGGGCTCCCTTCGGAGAAGAAGTTCGGGCGGGCTGGCCGCGTGACAATTACAACGCCGCCGGCGTCGTCCGCCAGCCCCTCGGCGTGGGAGAGGGCTTCGAGAAGGCTCGTGTGCCGAACCACCTGATAGACGGTGGGCTTTTTCACCGCCCCAATGATCGTGATCGGCTGGCTGCGATGCTCTTTCACAAAGACGGTGACCTGAGGATGGGTCACCAGCCCGTTGACCTGCAGCAGCTCAGCCAGCTTCTCTTCCAGTTGAATCGGGGTGAGCCCCCCAGCGCGGATCTTGACGGGAATCAGGGGGAGAGAAATACGGCCGGACTCGCCCACCCGCACCTCACGGGAGAGGTCTGGGACGTCGAAGACATCAATGCGTAGAAGGTCCCCGCTGCCGATTACGTAGTCGCCCGCCCGAGCTTGGTAGGCGGTCGCCAGTTGTCGGATTCTCTCGTTTGTCTCCTGAGGGCTTACCAGGGGTTGTTGCGCGAACCCCAATTGGGTACCCAGGAGAGCGAACAACAACGCTGCCTTGAGCCGCATGCGACGGGAATCCCCCATGTAGAGCCCCTGGCAAGGGGCCACACCCCCACACTGCGTAAGATTGTAGAGCAACAACGGGGCCGGAGCAAGCACAAAAACGCATTCATAAGCGCCCTACAGTGAATCACTTAGATATTGTGCCCGGTTCGGGCTCAGTTCCCGGTCGCAGGGGGAAAGTGAAAACTTTTGCACACAGTGGAATGCCGGACGCTTGAACATCTCGCCACCGGAATCAAACACCTAAACGCGCTTAGCTCCTTGTAGTGAAGAGGGTTGGCAGTCTTCCTCCAAGGGATGAAGGATGAGGGATATGGAACAAGTTGGCTGGGCGCAGACTTAGCGGCGTGATGTTGTTGGCTGCCGCTCCAAGCTTGAGGTGGCCAGGGCAGCCAGGAGAAAGAACAGCAGCGCATTCGAGGGAATGTGAAAGTTGAAGTCGACCAGGCTATGGAGTAGGAGCCCCGAACAAGCCACCAGCGCCCCCGCGCGCACCGCCAGCAGGAAGCGGCTCTGGTCTGACTGCAGGTTTGCCAAGGCGGACCGAAACAGAAGAACGATAAACGCGAGACTGCAGAGAGCGCCGATCAAACCGGTCTCCGCCAGCATCTCCAAATAGTCATTATGCGCATGATCCACGACCAACCCGTGGTCGTTGCTGGCGTACTGGGGATAGACCGTAATCAACGTTCCCACTCCGGTCCCGGCCCAAGGATGGTCGAGAAAAATTTGCCAGCTGTCTTTGAACATCAGCATTCGTATATTGTGTGAAATGTCTTCTGCCCAGAGCTGGGAAAACCGCTCGAACGTCCGCCCCACACCCAGCCAAATGACAAAGGCCCCGGCCAGCAGGATGATCGCCGTGGCCAGGGCCAGGGATTTCCTTCCTGCTCGGCGGGCCCACACCAAGAAACCAAGCAAGCAGAGCTGGGAGAGGAAAGTCAAAAGCCCGCCGCGTGAGGCCGAGAGGAATAAGGCCCCAATCGAAATGATGCTAAACAAACCAACCAGCAGCAGCTTATCTCTCGTCACAGCGCGGTAGAACAGGATGGCCAATCCCAAAGGGATAATTAACTCCATCAGTCCGGCAAAGTGGTTGTGGTTCACATAGGGACCGAAAACGGACCCGCCATAGCGCAGTTCGCGCAACCAGTACAGCTTCCCATTGAAACTGAAGTGCTGGATGATTCCGAAGAGTGCCACCGCGAAGCCAAAGACCAAGAGAAACCACACAAAGGGCCGCACCTCTTCGGCTGTGCGGAAGGATTGCACCGCCAGGAAGAAAAGCAGGAGATAAGCCGCCAGCTTGAGCAATTCGAGCTTAGTCAGGTAGGGATAGACCGAAAGCCCGAAGAGCCATTGCAGCACAACCAGTCCCCCGAAACCTACCATCGGGAGGTAGAGAGGGTTCCAGCGGATTTCAATCTTGCGCTGGCGAAGAGCGAGAATCCCCCAGAGGAGAAGCAAGACCGCAGCCCCAATCTCCAGCACTGATTGCGACCAGACCTCGGTGGCTCCGTGGGCGAGCACGGAAAAAGCGACCAAAACGGCAATTCCGACTCGAATCGCTTTCATGGAGATCGCGGCGTCCCGGGGTTCCCGAGCGGGGTCAGTGAAACATCGTCAACCCACACACTGCCCCGCAGCTTGTTGTCAAACTTCCGGCTGGGAAGCCGCCGCAGGACAATCACCAGCAGACGGGTCTCAGGCCCGGTAGTGAACTCTGTCTGCTGGAGTGTCCAGGGCTGGCTTCCGACCAAGCTCGCCGTGAGCGTGTCGAGCGCAGCACGATGCTTGGGGTCGAAGATCCGAAAGCGCATGCCGCTATCGCTGGAAATCGCTTCGGTGCGCAGGAAGGCTTCAAAACGGTAGCGGCTGTGAGGTTCAACCAGGACGTATTGAACCAGATGCTGAAAGTTGAGATTGGCGCTGCCATCAAAAGTGACGCGCAGGGAACGCGCCCCCGAACGGTGTGTAGTGGTGTCGACATCGAATAAGGCGCCGGCCACCCTTGGCTTGCGCCAGCCAAAGCCGCCACCCAGCAGCTCCTCCTCAAATCCTCCGTTCCAAACGGCCGGCAGTAGCCCGGGTTGATCGGCCATAACTCGGCTTACTGCTAGCGCTTGCTGCCACACATCCCTGGCTTCGGCTAATCGATCTTCTCGGATGAGGGTGTGCAAGAGTGGAATCACACGCTTGAACTCGAACGGCCGACCCAAGGCCTGGAAACGGTTCCACGTAGCCAGCGCGGGGTCGATCTCTTGCCTAGAGATGAAATAGGCCAGCGCTTGTAGGTAGAAACTACTCTCGGGCGGCAAGAGTCCGTCCAAGATTAGTTCGACGTCCCGACTGGCTCGCCAGCAGAGATCGAGAGCGGGCTGGAGAAGCCCCGGAGCGGCCAGAAAGGATCGGCGGAGCTCCGCCCAGGCAAGGGAGAGCTGTCCCCGACGCAGAAGGAAACTTCCAAAGCGCCAGGCTACCTCGCTCGAGATCGGATGGGCCGTCTTGGCTCGCTCGAACGCGCCCCGGGCGTGATCTGCCTCCCCGCTGGTTTCATAGGCTCTCGCCAAGTCTAACCAATAGGTGGCGGATCGAGGGTTTAGTTCGGTGGCGCGACGATAATGTAGGATGGCGGGGTGGAAGTCTTTTTGCTCAAAGTCGAATTCCGCTGACTGCCCCAAGCGATGCCAGTAACCAGCATTGCTGGGCTGGAACTCGGCCGCTCGACCCCAGTCTTGCGGATCAGGGGAATGAGCCCAGTGCTCGGCCAGCCAATGTCTTCCCCCTTCGAGGATGAGTGCGCCTGCAAGCAGCGAAGCTCCCGCTAGGAAGAGCCACCGATTGCGGGTGCTGATAAGAGAGAGCCGCATGTCCTGAGAGCGCACCCTTGAGGCTCACCCAAGTGAAGGGTGGTCGGAGACCACCTAGGGGATGCGATGGTGAACACCCCTGCGGGGCGTTGGATAGCTTTTGTTTCGCCCAGGCCGCACGAGCCCACCGACAATCATCGGCGGGAACTAGGGAACCGACGGACTCACTTCCCCCCCCCGCAGAGCCAGCGGGATGCTTATCGCAGCTGCAGCGCCTGCACCCACGACAATCCAGATCGCGATCTTCTTTTCCTTGGTGAGAGCCGCGCTTCCCGGTGGCGCCTGGGCAGCTTCCGTCCCGAGTGTGGCCGAATGGCCTGGCTGCAACACCACTGACTGTCCTGGCGTGCTGATTTCCAGTGGGCCTTGCAAAGCTGATACCCGTGCTTGGGTTGGATTCAGAAGTTCCACTTGTCCTATGACGGTACCGTCGCCCTTAGCTCGGACCAGGATGTCGAATTTCTCAATCGTGGCTTCGGTGGCGCCCGCGCTGCGGAAGGCCACCGTCCCTCGGTCAAGCGCAATGACGGTCCTGCCCTCGACTTTCATCACGCGGGCACGGCTCTTCGGGGCGATGTACAGTCTCTCCTGTGAACCAAGAAATACCGTTACAGTTGCCTCTGCTTCGGTCCTGATCCAGTCTCCGCTGTAGACATTGCTCTCGCCCGGAAGCGGCTGGTCGTTGATTTTGGCGTAGCCGGTGGCCTTGGCCACACCGACCAACTCGCCCGTTTCGCCGGAGACGGGAAATCCAACCAGGGCTACACAGAGGAAGACCGCGCCACCTTGCGAAAGAAAAGTCCGCATCGCAATTCCCCCTTGGAAGTAATTGTTAGTAACTTAAATGTTCGACCGCGTAATGTCAAGAAATAAAAGGAACTCCTCCGGGGATGCTCGATGCAAACAAGGACTGAACCCGGTCTCCGGGAGTCACGAAAAAAAGAACCTGACAAGCTGGGGGATAGCTAAAGCGGGGTGGGACGAGGGCTTAGGGAACGGACGGACTCACAACCGGTTGCGCTTTGCCCCTCAGGGCCAAAGGAATGGCGACGGCCGCTGCCGCCCCGCCAATCACCACA
>JACZYA010000032.1 GCA_022571295.1 Acidobacteriota bacterium
TTCTTCTGGCGACTCTCCACCTTGGACGGCCTGCTCCACCGCCATCTACCCCGCACCCGCGCCGCGCTGCGCACACTCTCTCCCCACATTGGGCGGCGCGGCTATGCCGCCCGCTTGCGGCGGCTCTATCCCCGCCTGGAAAACATCTCGGTGGACTTTGCCCTGGCCGAGCCCGCCGCCGCCTCTGGCCGGGCGCGCGTTCTCCCCGCCGACATCGACTGGAGCGACCTGGGCTCCTGGTCGGCCATCTACGACCGGATGCTCCAAGCAGCTCGCGCGAGCCGCGCTGGAAAGAATTTCATCCCCCCGACCCATTTCGTCCTCGACTCCAGCGGCAACCTGGTCGAAGCCAAGGGCAAGTTCGTGGCCGCCATCGGCGTGGACAACCTGGTCGTGGTTGATACCCCCGACGCCCTGCTCCTCTGCCGCCGCGACCGTGCGCAGGACGTAGGCAAAGTCGTACAATACCTGCGGAAGCAAAAGCGCCACCGGCTGCTATGAAGAAAACCCGGCGAGCTAACCGCAAGCCCAAACGTAAGGCCAGTGCCAAACCGAAGAAGTCGGCGACCCGCGCCCAGCCGCACCCCGCCATTTCCTTCGGCACCGACGGCTGGCGCGGCATCCTGGCGCGCGACTTCACCATCGAGAACGCCACTCTGGTCGCGCGCGCCATCGCCCGCTACCTGGTGGAGTTTGAGGACATTCGCCGCGGCGTCTTCGTAGCCTACGACACCCGCTTCGCCGCCGGCCGCTTCGCCCGCCACGTCAGCGAAGTGCTGACCTCAGTGGGACTCGACGTCCGCTTGGCCGCCGAACCCACGCCCACCCCGGCGCTCTCTTTCGCCGTGCGTTCTAACAGCGCCGCCGCCGGCGTCATGCTGACTGCCAGCCACAATCCTCCGCCCTGGCTGGGCATCAAGCTCAAAGCCGCCTTCGGCGGCTCAGCCTCGCCGCGCGCCGTCCAGCAAGTGGAGCGCTTCCTCGCCGCTCCCAACCGCCTGCCGCGCGTGCAGCCCGACCCGCGCCGCATCGAAGTGGTTGACCTCAAGCCCGCCTACCTCGCGCACCTGAGCAAACTGGTGGACCTCGACCGCATCGCCGCTGCCCGCCTCAACGGCGCGCCGCTCCGCTTCGCCGTTGACCCCATGCACGGCGCCGGCGCCGGCTACTTGCGCGAAATCTTCTCTGCGCACGGCATCGATGCGGTGGAGATTCGCGGCACCCGTGACCCGCTCTTCGGCGGCACGCAGCCCGAACCGCTGGACGCCAATCTGGATCCCTTGCGCGAAGCTGTCCGCGCGCACAATTGCGTGGCCGGGTTCGCCACCGACGGCGACGCCGACCGCCTGGCCGCCATAGACGCCGAGGGCAACTTCGTTGACCCGCACAAAATCTTCGCGCTGCTCTTCCGCCACCTGGTCGAGCGACGCGGCCTCACCGGCGGTGTGGCCCGAACGTTTTCCGTCAGCAAAATGATCGACCGCATGGCCGAGCGCTACGCCCTGCCCCTGCACGAAACCCGCATCGGCTTCAAGTACATCGCCGACCTCATGCTCGAACACGACCTGCTGCTGGGCGGGGAGGAAAGCGGCGGCATCGGCATTCGCACCCACCTGCCCGAGCGCGACGGCATCTTCAACTCGCTGCTGCTGGCGGAAATCATCGCCACCGAAAGCAAGCCGCTGGCCGATTGCGTCGCCGACTTGCAAAAGGAGTTCGGCCCGCTGCACTACCGCCGCGTCGATCTCCACCTCGACCCACAGCAGAAGCAGCGCGCGCTGGCCCACTTTGCCAACAACGGCCCGCGCCGCATCGGCGACCGGACGGTGGTGGGCAAAGAAGACTTGGACGGCAACAAGTTTTACCTGCTCAACGCCGGCTGGGTGCTGGTGCGCGCCTCCGGCACCGAGCCGGTGGTGCGCATCTACGCTGAGGCCCCCACGCCCGAGCTGGCCGAGCAGGTGGTGGCGACCGTGGCCGACATCGTCCGCTCCGTTTAGCGCACGCGAGCGAAAAATGTTCTTGTTGTCATTCTGAGCGCAGCCTGCCTCCGGTAGGCAAGCGAAGAATCTCAACCTGCGGCAACATGCACCGGTGAGATTCTTCGTCGCCCGCCTGCCTACCGCAGGCAGGCCCAAGGCGGGCTCCTCAGAATGACAATCGGAAGTTTTCTCAGCTCTCTATTAGAGTGAGCACGCACGATTTTCTGAAGGTGCCCTAAGAAGTGGCAACACGCACGGCCCAACCCGAAGCGCCTCTGGAGGAAGCCCGCGCCCGGCGCTACCACCGCCGCAAGCGCGTCGCTTCCCTGCTGGATTTCTTCCTCGGCATCGGCGTGCTGGTGGCGCTACTCTTCACCGGTGCCAGCCACGCCCTGCGCGCGTGGGCGCTCGGCCTCGCCCCCAATCCGGTGGGGGCGCTGGCCCTTTACCTGTTGGCGCTGACGGCCATTGCGCAGGCGCTCAGCTTTCCGCTCGACCTCTACAAAGGCCATCTGCTCGAACATCGCTTCGGGCTTTCCCGGCAAACATTCTTCAGTTGGCTCAAGGACTGGCTCAAAGCCCTCGGCCTCAGTTTTGCGCTCGGATTGGCGGGGGCGGAACTGATTTACTTCGCTCTGCGCCGCTACCCCGAAACCTGGTGGCTGATGTGCGCCGCTGCTTTTGTGGCGTTCTTCATTCTACTGACCAAGCTTGCGCCGGTGCTGCTCTTCCCGCTCTTCTTCAAGTTCGAGCCGCTGGCCGATGAGGAGCTTTGCCAACGCCTGCTGCGGCTCTCCGAGCGCGTGGGCGCGCGCGTGCGCGGCGTCTGGCTATGGAAGCTGAGCGAGAAATCCCGCAAAGCCAACGCCGCCCTGGTAGGCTGGGGCTCGACCCGGCGCATCATCCTGGCCGACACGCTGCTGGAAAAACACTCGCCCGAAGAGATCGAAACCATTCTGGCGCACGAGTTGGGCCACCACGTCCACAATGACATTGGGAAAGGCATCGCCCTGCAAACTGCGCTCACCTTTGCCGGGTTTTACCTCATCCACCGGGCGCTGGCAGCCTGGAGCGAGCCACTCGGTTTCCACGGCCCCGCTGACTTCGCCAACCTGCCCTTACTGCTGCTGATTTCTTCCGCAGCCTCGCTGCTGGTGCTGCCGTGGTCGAACGCGTTTTCGCGCTGGCGGGAGCGCCGCGCCGACGCCTTCGCCCTGCGCACCACCGGCAACCGCGACGCCTTCATCGGCGCGATGGAAAAGCTGGCCACGCAGAACCTGGCCCAACGCCAGCCGCACCCCTGGATCGAACTCATCTTCCACTCCCATCCCTCAGTGGAAAAACGCATCGCCTTCGCGCAATCCTGGAAAGCCTGAGCAAGGAGGAACCATGAATCACCACGTGCGAATGTTTGGGTTGGTTGTTGCGCTCCTGGGGTTACCCGCCGCGGTCGCGGCGCAGGACGCCAGCTTCACCGTTGGGCCGGTCACGGTGCAGCCCGGCCAGCGCGTCTCCGGCTTTCTGGAGGTCCCTGCCGGGGTCGATGAGGGCACGCGCATTCCTTTCACGCTTGTCCACGGCAGCGAACCCGGGCCGGTGCTGGCGCTGATTGCCGGCACGCACGGCTACGAGTACGCGCCCATCCTGGCACTGCAATGGATGCGCCCGCAAATCAGGCCGGAAAACCTCACCGGCACCGTCATCCTCGTCCACATCGCCAACCTGCCGTCTTTCCTGGGCCGCACCATTTATTACAGCCCCATCGACGGCAAGAACCTCAACCGGGTCTATCCCGGCAAGGCGGATGGCACCGTAAGCGAGCGCATTGCCTACGCCATCACCACCGAAGTCATCGAGCGCGCCGACTATGTGGTGGACATGCACTGCGGCGACGGCAACGAAGCCCTGCGCCCCTACACTTACTGGATGAAAACCGGCAACGCCGAACTGGACGAAGCCTCCAAGCAGTTGGCGCTGGCTTTCGGTCTCGACCACATCGTCGTCGATACCGACCGTCCCAACGACCCCCAGGCCTCGCTCTACACCTCCAACACCGCCCTGACGCGCGGCAAACCCAGCATCACCACCGAGACCGGCCAGTTGGGCCAGACGGAGTTCGAGCAAGTCACGATGGCCATGCGCGGAGTGCACGGCCTGCTCTCGCATCTCGGAATGATGGCTTCGTTCCAGGAGCCGTTACCGGCGGAACGCGTGGTCTGGCTCGATCACTACGAAGTCGTGCGCAGCCCTGAGACCGGCGTGTTCCGCGCCATGGTCAAACCGGGCCACACGGTTGCGAAAGGGACACTCCTCGGATACCTGTCCGACTTCTTCGGTGAAAAGCTGGCAGAAATCCGCGCGCCCTTTGCCGGCATGGTCAACTACGTGGTCGCCACTCCGCCCGTCCGCAAAGGTGAGCCACTGGCCATGGTCAGCCACATCCAAGCAGAAAACTGAAAACAGAAATTAAAAAACGGCTCAGGGTAGGTAGAAGCGACCCGCAGGGGCCGAAGCCTCTCCCCCGCTTCGCAGACAGGAATGTCTGCGCTACCCAACCCAGTAGGGCAGACATTCTTGTCTGCCGCAGTTTCCTGGGGCGGACATTCTGATCCGCCTAAGAACAGACAGGAATGTCTGCTCTACCCTAAAGATAAGAGACAGGGTCCCACGAGCGGAAGCCTGCTTGCGGCCGGCAGGGCACGCAGGTCTGTGGGCCGAACGAAGCCGCAGGAGACTTTTTCCAACAACCAGAGTTACGATACCGAAAGAGGAAAACTACGGAGAGGACGGCTTTTGAGATTCGAGGGTTTTGCGGACGGCGTCGAGGACGCCGTTGACGAACTCGACCGAGTCGGCGGAGGAGAAGCGACGCGCAATCTCCAGCGCTTCGTCAATCACCACGGCGCGGGGCGTCTCGGGATGGGCCTGAAGCTCGTGCGTCGCCAGCCGCAGCAGGGCGCGATCGACGGCGGCCATGCGCTCCAGCTTCCAGTGCTCGGAATGGCACTCGATCAGGGTATCGATCTCTTCCAACCGGGCCACGGTCCCGTGGAAAAGTTGTTCCGCGAACTCCCGGGTGGCAGCGTCGGCCTTCTTGCCGCGCCAAAAGCCGGGCAGCAGCGCGGCCGGGTCGCCGCGCTCACCTTCCCATTGGTAGAGCAGTTGCAGGGTACACTCGCGGGCTTTGCGCCGCGTGCTCATCGGCGTTTCTTCTTGGGATTTCCGCTGACCTTCTGGAGCAGGGTGGCCATTTCCACCGCGCTCAAAGCAGCGTCGGCTCCTTTGTTGCCGCTCTTGGCGCCGGCGCGGTCGATGGCTTGCTCGAGCGTGTCGGTAGTCAACACACCGAAAGCGATGGGCACGCCGGTTTCGACCGCAGCCAGTTGGATGCCGCGCGTGACCTCGGCGCTGATGTAGTCGAAGTGCTGGGTCTGGCCGCGGATGATGCAGCCCAGGCAAACCAGCGCGTGGTAGCGGCCGGTTTCCGCCAAGCGCTTGGCCGCCACCGGAATCTCAAACGAGCCCGGCACGCGCACCACTTCCACTTGCTTGTCACCGGCGCCGGCGCGCGCCAGCGCATCGAGCGCGCCCGCCAACAGCCGCTCGGTGATGAAGCTGTTGAAGCGGCTGACGATGATTGCCAGCCGCAGCCCTTTCGCGTTCAGGTTTCCTTTACGTTCACTTGCCATATCTAAAATCCATTCTCACCGCAGAGACGCAGAGGACGCCGAGACGTCGCTAGCGGCCGACAAACTTCGCCGGGCGCTTTTCCAGAAAGGCCTTGGTGCCTTCCTTCATGTCCTCGGTGGTGCAGCACAAGCTGAAAAGCGTGGCTTCCAAGTAGAGCCCTTCGGGCAGCGGCATGTCCAACCCGTGGTTCACCGCCTCCAGGCAGAAGCGCACAGCCAGCGGCGCGTTGGCGGCGATCTTTTTGGCCAGGCTCTCGGCTTCGGCCAGTAGGTCGCCGGGCGGCACCACTTCGTTCACCAACCCGATGCGCAGCGCTTCCTCGGCGGTGATGGGATCGCCGCTCAGCACCAGTTGCAACGCGCGGCCCTTGCCCACCAGGCGCGCCAGCCGCTGCGTGCCGCCGTAGCCGGGAATCAAACCGAGCTTTACTTCCGGCTGGCCCAGGCGAGCCTTCTCCGACGCAATCCGGATGGCGCAGGCCAGTGCCAGCTCGCACCCACCGCCGAGCGCGAAGCCGTTGATGGCGGCGATGAACGGCTTGGGCGAATTCTCAATCCGGTTGAGCACCGACTGGCCGAACAGGCCGTAGTCGCGCCCGTCCACGGGCGAGAGCTTGGCCAGCTCGTTGATGTCGGCGCCGGCGACAAAGGCTTTCTCCCCTGCGCCGGTGAGGATGGCGACGCGCACGGCGTTGTCCGTCGCCACATCGCACACGCACTCGTCCAACTCCTCCATGGTCTTGCGGTTGAGCGCGTTGAGCAGTTTGGGCCGGTTGATGGTGATGAACGCAATCGCGTCGCGCTTCTCGTAGAGCAGGTTCTCGTATGCCATGGTTTGCCTCAGCTCAGTTGGAGTTGCATCGGTTTGGGGTTCTTGGGGTCGGAGTAGTCGTAGAAACCCCGGCCGGTCTTGCGCCCGTACCAGCCCGCGGCCACCAGCCGCCGCAGCAGCGGCGGCGGAGCAAAGCGCTGCTCGCGGTACTCGTCGAACATGATCTCGGCGATGTAGAGCGTGGTATCGAGCCCGACGAAATCAAGCAGGACGAACGGCCCCATGGGATGGTTGAGGGCAAGGTGAATGGACTTATCAATGTCAGTAATGCTGCCGAAGCCCGCCTCCAAAGCGCGGATGCAATCGAGCAGGTAGGGAATCAACAGCCGGTTGACGATGAACCCAACTCGATCCGAAGTGCGCACCGGCACCTTCCCGACCTTCTCGACGAACTGCACCCCGTCCTCAAACACCTGGCCGTCGGTTTGGATGGTGCGGATGACTTCCACCAGCTTCATCAGCGGCACCGGGTTCATGAAGTGCAGCCCCAGGAAGCGCTCCGGGCGCTGGGTGGCGGCGGCCATCTCGGTGATGGAAATCGACGAGGTGTTGCTGGCCAGGATGGTGTGCTTGGGGCAGAGCTTGTCCAGCTCGGCGAAGAGTTCTTTTTTGATTTTCGGGTTTTCGGTGATGGCTTCGATCACCAGGTCGCAGTCCTTCAGATCGCTGACGGCGGTGGTGCGCTGGATGCGTCCCAGGACGGCCTTCTTGTCGTCGGCGCTGAGCTTGCCCTTCTCAACGAACTTGCTCAGGCTCTTTTCGATGATGCCCAAGCCCTTGTCGAGCAGTTGGTCGTTGACCTCGCGCACCACCACCGGCAATCCCGCCTGCGCCACCACCTGCGTGATGCCCGAGCCCATCAACCCGCACCCCACCACTCCCACTTTCCTGATTTCCATTTACTTCCTCCTCAACCTAGTCCCAGAGCCTGTGCGTGTGGTTCACCGCGAGCGGTTCGCCTCGTGCGGCTACGAACTCATGGCTTCCACGATCACGGCGATGCCCTGCCCGCCGCCGATGCAGGCGGTGGCCAAGCCGGTGCGGGCCGAGCGCCGGCGCAGCTCGTAGAGCAACGTCAGCACCAGCCGCGTGCCGGTGGCGCCCAGCGGATGCCCGAGCGCAATCGCGCCGCCGTTGACGTTGGTGCGCTCCCGGTCGAGCCCAAGCTCTTTTTCCACCGCCAGGTACTGCGGCGCGAAAGCCTCGTTCACTTCGATCAGGTCAATGTCTTTCAATTCCAGGCCGGCTTTCGCCAGCGCCTTCCGGGTTGCGGGCACCGGGCCGATGCCCATGATGGTAGGCTCGACGCCCGCCACCGCCCACGACACCAAGCGGCCCAGCGGCCTCAGCTTCTTTTCCTTGGCATATTTCTCCGTGGTCACCACCACCGCAGCAGCGCCGTCCACGATGCCACTGGCGTTGCCGGCGGTGACGATGCCGTCCTTGCGGAAAGCCGCCCGTAGTTTGGCCAAGCCTTCCAAAGTGGTTTCGGGCCGCCGGTGATCGTCTTCGGCGAACAGCGTGGTTCCCTTCCGGCTCTTGACCTCCACCGGCACAATCTCTTCTTTGAGGCGGCAGGCCTTGTAGGCGGCGTCGGCGCGCTGCTGGCTGAGCAGCGCATACTGGTCGGCGGCCTCGCGCGTGATGCCGTATTTCTTTCCCAAGTTTTCAGCTGTGTCCGACATGGACAAGTTGCAGTAGGAGTCTGTCAGCGCCACCATCAATGAGTCTTCCAATTGGCCCCGGCCCAAGGAGAGGCCCCAGCGCGCGCCGCGAATCACGTGCGGGGCCTGGCTCATGGACTCCATCCCGCCCGCCAGCACCACCTTCGACTCGCCCAGCAGCAGCCGGTGGGCGGCCTGGATAATGGCTTCCATCCCGGAGCCGCACAGGCGGTTGACCGTCACTGCCGGCACCTCCTTCGGCAGCCCAGCTTTCAGGCCGACGTGCCGAGCGCCGTAGATGGCGTCGCCGCTGGTTTGTAAGGCGTTGCCGAAGATGATGTGGTCGAACTCCGCCGGCTCCAGCCCGCTGCGTTCGATGGCGGCCCGGGCCGCCACCGCACCCAGCTCCTGCGCGGAAAGCTCGCGCAGCGGCCCGCCGTAACGCGACATGGCCGTGCGGGCGCCAGCCACCAAGACAACTTCGCGTGGGTTCATGATCTCCTCCCCTCCTGGGGAGCCACCGCCTACCAGACGGCGACGGCGTTTCCTTTCTTGCGGGCTTCCTCCAGCGTGAACTCGGCGCGGTTGATGACGTCGGTGACGATGTCCGGTTCATCGTAGTCGGGCCGGATAGCGGCCTCGCTGATGGCCGCGCTGAAGCTGGGCAAATCCTTCACGCCGGGCAGTTTCACCTCCAGCAGCGCCGTGCGCAGTTTCTCCACCATGGGCTGGCATTGTTTTGCCGTGGTATCGCCGAGCACGAGCGCCAGCGCGGTGGCGGAGTACCAAAAGGCAAGATCGTTTTGCCGCGTCTGGCCGAGAATGATGGTGCTCACCTCGCGCATAAACTTTTCCATGGTCGCCTCGCCCACTTGATGCAACAGTGAGGCGCCCTTGTCCAATTCCAGCAAGACCACCACCAGTGATGTCCCTTGCGTCTTGTGGCGGCCCACTTCCGCCACCAGCGTGTCTAGGTAACTGGAGCGCCGCAACAATCCGGTGCCGTCGTCAGCCACCGTCATCGTCTTCATCAACGAGCGCAGCTTGGTATGGCTGACGGCGGTTTCCACCTGGTCTGCCACCGCCTTGAGCAGGTAAACTTCGTTGGGGTTCCACTGCCGGAGGCTGTCCGCCTGGGAAAGCACCAGCAACCCCACCGGCTCTTGTTTCTCTTTTTCAATCAGCGGCATGGCCAGCACCGACTTGGCGCCCACCCGCTTCAGTTCCGGGCTCAGTTCCGCATCCAGCACAACACCGGTTTCCGAATCCACTTTGACCTTACCCAGTAGTGCCAACAACCGCACCACAGCCGCCCGGGGCGATTGCGGCACGCCCGGAGCGCAGAACTCCACTGTGACGGAAGGAAGTTTTCCGGGCCGTCCCAGAACCCCCAGGCAGCGGCTGGCGCGGAGGTATTTCCCCAGCTCGGCCACCGCCGCTTGCAGAATCTCCTTGGGGCCGCGCTGGCGGAAGAGCGTATGCGTGATCTCGGAAATCTTGGCCAGGTGGCTGACCGCATCCGCCGACGGGGCGGGCGCCGCCGGAGCCGCCGGCGTGGGAGCGCCGCCGCGGGGCGGCGATTCCGCAAAGCCGGGCGGGAAGAACTGGGCCTCTTCGTAGAGCTTGTAGAGGCGCGCGTTGCGCGCTTCCTCACCCGGGAACAGCTCGTGCAACTTCCCCAATTTCTCGATGGCTTTGGTCTTGAGCGAATACTGGAGAAAAATCTCCACCTGGACGATCAAGTCTTCCAGCACGGCTTCTTTCTTCTGGGGATCGTCCGCCGCCTCAGCCATCTGCCCCCCGGTCTGGGAAAAGACGGTGGCCTGCCCGGTAACGGTGGCGGCGCTGGTGATGCGGCTGGCGACGGCGCGGAAGCGAGTATCATCCAGCTTCCCTTTGAGTTGCTCCAGGCGCTGCTGGTTTTCAAAGTCGTAGGGGTCAAGTTCAATCAACCGCTCCAGCACGTCGGCGGCCGGAGCTGCGTCGCCCGCGGCCAGGTACACACCGAACAGCTTGCCCAGCACTTGAGCGTAGCGGCTTTCCAGATTGGCCTCGTCGAACAGGCCGGCGACGAACTCGGCCAGCGGCACCACCGCCTGGTTTAGGTCGTAGATGGTCTCGACGCGCTCCAGGAACTCCTTTTCGCGCTGAGCGTTACTGAAGTACTCCCGCAGACGCTTCAACACTCCGATGCACTTTTCGGGCTGGTCAGCTTTGCAGTAAAGGTCAGCCAATTCGAAGAGCTTTTCGTAGCTGTCCGGCTGGGCGCGGTAGTAAGCTTCCAGCACCTCCTCCGCCTCGGTCAAGCGCTGCGCGGCCAGCAAGGCCCCGGCCAACGTCTGCAACACCGCCGGGTCGGCTGTCTTCTCGGTGTAAAGAGGGAAAAGCAACTCCACCGCGCGCTTGTGATCGCCATCGCTGACCAGAGCTTGGCCCAAGAACAACGCGACCGTTCGGTCGGCTGGGCTCAACTGATAGGCGCGCTCCAGCAGTTCCAGGCCCTTGCGCAAATCCTCCGGCAGGCGCAACTGGCCCGCGCGCAAGAAGGCCCGGGCGGCCACCTCAGCGTGGCCCAGCCGGGTGGCCTGCTTTCCCAGCTCCATCTGCACATCCGCATCATCGGGCTTCAGCGCCGCAATCCGCCCCAGGCAATCGAGCACGGCCTTGTTTTTCTTTTCCCGGGCAAACTGGTCGGTGGCGGTGCGGTAAACCTTGACGGCGTCGTCTTTCTTGTCGGCGCGCTCCAGCAACCGGGCCAACTGGAACTGGCGGCCGGCCAGCTGGGGCGTATCCTGGAGCGAACGGCGATAAATGGACACCGCTCGGGTGGCATCGCCCTTCTCCGCATACTTGTCGAACAATTTTCCGTAGTATTGCCGCGACTCTTCCTTCCGGTCGGCGCGCACCAACAGGTCGGCCAGCGTGCTCAGCAACTCGAGGTCCTGCGGCTGGAGTTCGTGCGCCGCCTTGTACTCGTCGATCGCGGCCTCGATCTTGTTCTTGCTGAGGTACTTCTCCGCTTTTTGCAGATGCTTTTCGATTCGTTCCATACGGCTTGCGTCCGAAAGATGCGCGCGGCAGACGGCACTTGCGCGCACAAACTCTTAACTATATACCCACAACCTGTGCTGCGCCAACCGCCGCGGTGGAAATTCCCTGGCGGAACCTTTTCCGCAACGCTTTCCCGAACCGCGGCCCCTTCCGGGCCGCCGGTAGTTGTGGCACACTAGTTGGTTTGGCCCCACGCAGATAAAATGACTGAGCTATCCTACATCCGAAACTTCTGCATCATTGCTCACATCGACCACGGCAAGTCCACCCTGGCCGACCGCTTGCTGGAACGCACGGGCGCGCTGAGCGAACGGGAACGGAAGGACCAGGTCCTCGACACCATGGACCTGGAGCGCGAGCGGGGCATCACCATCAAAGCCCACGCCGTCCGCCTGCTCCACAGCGCCCGCGACGGCCACACCTACCAGCTCAACCTGATTGACACCCCCGGCCACGTGGACTTTACCTACGAGGTCTCCCGCTCGCTGGCCGCCTGCGAGGGCGCCCTGCTGCTGGTGGACGCTTCCCAAGGGGTCGAAGCCCAGACCCTGGCCAATACCTACCTGGCCCTGCACCACAACCTGGAAATCATCCCGGTGCTCAACAAGATTGACCTGCCCTCCGCCCGCGTGGAGGAAACCGCCGAGCAGATTGAACACTTGTTGGGCCTGCCGGCGGCGAAAGACCTGGCGGTGAGCGCCAAGCTGGGCACGGGCGTGGACGCCGTGCTCGACGCCCTGATCGCCCGCATCCCTCCGCCGCGCGGAAGCCGCGAGGCTCCTCTGCGCGCTCTGATCTTCGACTCCTGGTTCGACTCCTACCGCGGCACCATCGTGCAGGTGCGGGTGGTGGACGGCGTGCTGCGCCTCAAGATGCGCATTCGCCTGCTGGGTACCGGTCAGGTGTACGAAGTCGAGCAACTCGGAATCCTGACACCCAAGCCGGTGATGGTGGATCACCTGGCTGCGGGCGAGGTGGGCTTTGTGACCGCCAACATTCGGCGCGTGGCCGACACGCAGGTGGGCGACACGCTCACTGAAGATGCTCGGCCCGGGCCGATGCTGCCCGGCTTTACGCCCATCAAGCCCATGGTCTTCGCCGGGCTCTACCCGGCCAGCACGGAAAACTACCAGGGGCTGCGCGACGCGCTGGAAAAGTTGGCCCTGAATGACTCCGCCTTCCGCTACGAGCCGGAAAACTCCACCGCGCTCGGCTTTGGGTTCCGCTGCGGCTTCCTGGGCCTGCTGCACATGGAGATTGTCCAGGAGCGGCTGGAGCGGGAGTTCGGGCTGAACCTGGTTTCCACCGCCCCCAGCGTGCGCTACCGCATCCTGCACCGCAACGGCTCGGTGCTGGAGGTGGACAACCCCACCAAGTTTCCCCCCGCAGGAGAGATCGAGCTGATTGAAGAGCCGGTGCTCGACCTGACCATCATCACGCCCTCCGAGTACGTGGGCGGAATCCTGAAGCTGTGCGAAGAGCGCCGGGGCACACAAAAGAAATTCGAATACATCAGTGGTGCACGGGAGGCGGGTGGACGGGTGCTGCTGGTCTATGAGCTGCCGCTGGCGGAAATGGTGCTGGACTTCTACGACCGGCTCAAGGCCCTCTCGCGCGGCTACGCCTCGGTGGACTACGAGCTGGCCGGCGAGCGCGTGGCCGACCTGGTCAAGCTGGACATCCTGGTGGCGGGAGAGCCGGTGGACGCCTTTTCGGTGGTCTGCCACCGGGATGACGCCTACCAGCGCGGGCGCGCGTTGGCGAAGGAGCTGCGCAAACTAATTCCCCGGCAGCAGTTCGAGGTGCCGATCCAGGCCGCCATCGGCAGCCGGGTGATCGCGCGCGAAAGCGTCAAGGCCGTGCGCAAAGACGTGACCGCCAAGCTCTACGGCGGCGACGTGACCCGCAAGCGCAAGCTGCTGGAAAAACAAAAGGCCGGCAAGCGGCGCATGAAGCGCGTGGGCAAGGTTGATATTCCGCAGGAAGCCTTCCTCGCCGTCCTCAAGATCTCCAGCCGGGACTAGTGCTCCTGCGAGCCTTGAGCGAAGTCGAAGGGCTGGCCGTGCTGAAAATTTCCACCCCCAAGGTTTGATGGTGGGCTGAGAGCGTGCAGTTTCGCTGCTGACGAAATGCGGGGGGGGTGCTCGCCAAGACAGTCGGGGTCCATTAGGGCACACGTGTCATGCTGAACGCAGTGAAGCATCTCAAACGCACGGGATTCTTCGCTTCGCTCAGAATGACAGTGCTTCGGTTGTTTGAGCCACCGACGACGTGAGTTGTAGTTGCTTGCCCATAAGACCAGGGAATCGCAAGGCCCAACGAAGAAGCTATCCCTCGACTGCGCTCCCTTCGGCTTCGCTCAGGACAAGCGGGACAAGCCGGCTTCTTCGCCGCTACCTTTTTCGGTCCTACTGGGTGAGGGATTCTTTCTCTTCGACCTGTCCCGAAACTGGCCTAAAGGCCAGTAGACCCCGGTGCCGATAGGCATCAGGATGGGATCGAGGTAGAAAACGACGATGCTGCAAGAAATCTTTGCTTTTATCTTTTCGGTGGTGGCCCTGGCTGGAGTGCTGTGCTGCTTTCCGGGGATGCGGGATGCCAAGGCCTCCGGGCACCGCCCGCACGTGCGCAAGTAGCCCGACGTAGGAGGGTTGTCACCATGCTGCTCCACCTGAGCCACCGCCGTAGCCAGCGCGCTTTGTTGCGCATTCCCATCAGCGTAAGTTGGAAGCCGCCGGTGGGCCCGGCCAACTTGAATGTAGCGGCTGAAACCGAAGTGGTGGGCGCCCACGGCGCCCTGATCCGGCTGCAGCAGGCCCCGGAGCAGAACGCCCGGGTGGAGATCACCCACGGACACACCCACCAAACCGCCCCCGGGCGCGTGATCGCAGTTGAACCACCCGGAAAAGAAAACGATCCCTACCGGGTGACGGTGGAACTCTCGGTGCCGAGCGAAACTTTTTGGGGACTCTCCCTGCCGCCCCTGCACCCGGCTTGATGCTGACCACCCCAACCGTCTTGACCGCATCCAAAAAAAAACGGTAATGTCCGAGTTAAGCTGTGCAGACAGTATCCCCCAGGCAGGGGCCTGGGGGCTCGGTGTGAAAGTAGGACACTACCGAAGGAACAGGTCGGTTGGATTCTGAATCTATGCAGGGAGTCACCAAGATGCGTAAGCACATTTCTCTTTTCTTTTTGTTTTGCTTTCTCAGTGTCGCACCGGCGGCCGCTCAAACGGTTCTTTTCGACGGGTTGGTGCACCCGAACCGGCAGGCCGCTGCGCTGCTGATTCCGGCGGTGGTCACCAGCGATGACTACTCCCTTCTGGGCCGGCTGGAGTACGGCATCGCCGACCGCGCCAACTTCTTCGCTCTGGTGGGCGGACGCCTCAACGGCGGCGGCACCGGGCTGGCCGGGGCGGGCTGGGCGGCCACCTTCTACCGGCAGACGGATGCCCTCCCGCTGAACTTCGGGATCTTCAACTCCTACGTCTTTCCGCTCGAAAGCGGCGGGCCGGACGCTTTCGTCACCGTCGCCCCGGTCTTCAGCCACTCCTGGGAGCGCGACGGCGGCGGGCGCGTCACTCCCTACGCCGGCGCCAGCGTCACCTTCCTGGTCAACAAGCCCGGGCGCGGAGACACCAACAACGTCAACGGGCTGCTGGGCGTAAAAGTGACGGAGGTTGCGGAGCGCTGGGACTTCATCGCGGAAGTCCAACCGGGTGAGGAAACTTCTTTTGCCTTCGGGTTCTTCTTCCGTTTCTAACCGGGGGAAGCAACGGCGGGCGTGCCACCAACGAGCGTGGAGCAAAGCGCCGGATTTTTTCGACGAGTTGGCAGGGCGAGCAGTCTATAATCGCCGCGTTTGAGAAGGATTACTACTCCTGAGCTGAGGTGACCTATGTTGGGTGAATTGCGATTCCGAACTCTCCTGGCCCTGCTGCTAGGGCTGCTTCTGCTGTCGGCTGCGCCGGTGCGGGCGCAAAGCCGCGACGCGCGCGCCGTCCGCGCTCTGATTGACCGGCTCATCCAAGCCAGCAACAGCGTGGACCCGGCCGTGGTGCGGCAAGCGTTGGGCGAATTCAGCACAACCGCCGGTCCGTTGTTTCCTCCCTTCGGCGACCCGCCGGCTTCGGTAAGCGACCTGGGAGCGCGCGTCGAGCAGACGCTGGCCGGCCTAGCCGCTCGCACCCTGGTCACCACCACGCCGGTGACGGTGAACGCAGACCGCCGCAGCGCGTGGTCGGCCTTCAGTTGGCGCGCGGAGTACACCTTCAAGGACGGCACGCGGCGCGCCTTCGACGGCCGCGCCACACTAATTTTTGCCAAAGAAGGCCGGAACTGGAAGCTCAAGCACTGGCACGGCTCGTTGCCTGCGACCGTGCCGCCCACGGCCGCGGCGCTGAGCGCAGAAGAGGAGAAGATTGTGGAGATCGAGCGGTCGATCTGGGAAACCTTCCGGAGCCGCGACTTCTCACCGCTGGAAAAATACTTTGCCGACGATATCTCCCACTTTGACGATGACCAGGCCTATCGCATCCAGGGGAAGCGCGAAGTGCTGCGCCTGTTTGAAAGCTGGCTGGCCCGCAGCGAATTGCAGCACTATCAACTGCTCGACCCCAAAGTGGTTGTGGCCGGCGACTCCGCCCTGCTCACCTACTACTATACCGAGTCGGGCCTTACGGGCGGCCGACCTTTCCAGGCCACCGGGAAAGCGACCACGGTGTACGTCCGACGGGACGGCACCTGGCAGGCGCTGCACGCGCATTTCTCAGTCAACCCGCAGCACCAGCCAAGCAGCCAGGGACACGCGCAGCAACCCCGGTAGCTTCGCCAGAGAGGACGCACCAGCTAGGTTTCTTTCTTCTTGATCTCCGCGTGCAGGCGGCCGTGGGCCAACCGGATGCCGATGGGAGCGCCCACGTGCACGGCGGCGGAGGACTTCACCACCCGGCCCTGCTCGTCAAAGACAATCGAGTAACCGCGCTCGAGCACTCCCAACGGGCTCAACTGCTGCAACTGCGCCGTCAGTGTGTCGAGTTGCTTGCGCGCGGCCAGCACCGCCATCCGCAATCGCGCCGCCAGCTCACGTTGCTGCTGGCTGAGCCGCAAGCGGCAGCGCTCGATCAGACCCCGTAAGTCAACCGAGGCCACGCGTTGTCCGGCCAGCGCCAGCCGCTGGCGGGCGCGCAGCACTTGGTCGCGCAGCACCTGGAGCAAGCGTGTGTGGAGCTCGTCGGCCTGCTGCGCCCGCTCCCGCAACAAGGTTTCCACACGCCGCCAACCGCGCTCGGCCAGCAACTCGGTCAGGCGGTGGCGGGCGTCGAGCACCTGGTAGCGCGCCTGCTGCGCCAGCTTGGTTTCGAGCGCCCGCAGCCGGTCTTTTAACTCCTGCTTGCTCTGGATGACCAACTCGGCGGCGGCTGAGGGCGTGGGGGCGCGCAGGTCGGCGACGAAGTCGGCGATGGTGAAGTCGGTCTCGTGCCCGACCCCGGTGATTACCGGCACCCGACAAGCCGCCAGAGCGCGCGCGACAATTTCCTCATTGAACGCCCAGAGGTCTTCCAGCGAGCCGCCGCCGCGCGCCAGGATGACCACGTCCACCGCACCCGGCTCGGGCAGGCGCGCACGGCTGAAGTAGCGGAGCGCCTCGACGATTTCTGCGGCAGCGCCTTGGCCTTGCACGCGCACGGGGTAAAGCAGCAGGTGCAGGTTTTCGTAGCGGCGGCGGAGGATGCGGATGATGTCGGCGACGGCGGCGCCGCGCGGCGAGGTGACCAACCCGATGCGGCGGGGCAACATGGGCAGCGGCCGCTTGCGCGCAGCGTCGAACAGTCCTTCGGCTGCCAGCCGCGCCTTCAACTGCTCGAAAGCCAGTTGCAGGGCGCCGATGCCGACCGGTTCGAGATAGCTGACAACCAGCTGGTACTGGCCGCGGGGCTCGTAGACCGTGACCTGCCCGCGGACGGTGACTTGCAAGCCGTCTTCGGGGCGCAGGCGCAGCGCCTTGATGTTTCTCTTCCAGACGAAGCAACTGACCTGCGCCGCTTCGTCCTTGAGGGTGAAGTAGTAGTGGCCGTTGGGGGAGATGCGAAAGTTGGAGACTTCGCCCTGCACCCAGAGGTCGCGGAAGTTGCGCTCGAGGAGGTTGCGCACCTGCGCGGTGAGCTCGCGCACCGAGAAGATTTTGCGCTCGGGCGCGAGCGCAGGGCTCGCCGACGCTTTCACGTCAACTGTGGGCGGGACAGGCTCGGCGGGGGCGGGTTCGGCGGTGGGTTTGGGAGGGGCTTTTTCTTGGGCAGGGCCTTTGCGCTTGGGAGCAGCGCTGGGCTCACGCGTAAAGTTCAGTTTGCCCTGCTCGGCCACGCGACCTCCGTCCGAAAAACCAGAAGAGAAACGAGACTACCACACTCAGCAGCAGGCCGGTGGCGAGGGGAAAGTAGAAGGTGAAGTTGTCGCGCTTGAGGATGATGTCGCCCGGCAGGCGGCCGATGCGGAACGGCAGCTACGACACGCCAGCCGCCACATCTCCTTGACATGCTTGCGCCCGTAGCGTTACCTTCAAGCTAAGCGCGGTCGCAAGTTCCACCTCTTCCACACATGTTCGACCTCTGGGGAGCGGATCGAGACTAAGGGAAGGTTCACCCAGCCTGCGAAGGGGAGTTTGGGAATGGGGGCCATAAGCATCCGTGTGTTTTCATCTCATCCGGTGGCGGCCGCCGACTATGCTCGCCTGCTGGCACACGAGAAGGATTTTCGCTTGGTCGCTGATGGGGAGCCGTCTCAAATCGGGGTGTTTGACAGTGAATTGGCTTCACTGGATGCTGTGCTCACCCTGACGCGCCTGCGGGCACCCACCATGCGACCGCTGTTGTTGGCGTCGCCCTGCGACGAGAATGAGTGCCTGCGCTGGCTGTTTCGGGGCGTGTGGGGCGTGGTGGCCTATGAGCGCTATGAAGAAGAGTTGCCCCGTGCCGTCCGACAAGTGGCCGAGGGGCAGCTTTGGTTTCCGGCTCCGGTCGTCATCCGTTGGATGAGGATTGATGCCGAGCGGCGCGCTTCCGCCATGCAAGTATCATTGACCCCGCGCGAGCAGGAGGTGCTGGATTTCCTTCTGCGGCGTCTCTCTAACAAGGAGATCGCCAGCATCCTGCGTATCAGCGAACGGACGATCAAGTTCCATGTTGGGAATATCTTCCACAAGCTGCACGTAACCTCCCGCCAAGAGCTTTCCGCCCAGTGGCCCCCCCACCCCGACCCGGCGTGACCCCCTGCCCTCCCTGTACCCTTCCCTGTACCCCAATCCAGTAGACCGCTCTGAGGCTGCATGGTATCAGTTGCGGCCAAAGAGGTTAGGGCCCAGCTTCAAACACATCGCGCAAAGAAACCGAAGGACATTGACGGCTACATTTCAGGAGGCAGAAAATGATCGAGCAAACTATACCAAAAGAAATGCTGGACATGGCAGCCGTTCAGCAGGAGAAGGAAGACGATTTACTGACGATGCAAAACGTCGTCGGTGTGGCGCTGGGAAGCAGGGTTAAGAAAGAACAGGAAACCGAGGAACCTGTCATTTCCGTACTTGTAAACCAGAAAATGGCGCCCGACCTTTTGTCGGAAAATGACAGGGTTCCGAAAAAAATAAAGAACTTTGCGACTGATGTCGTCGAGGTTGGCGACATCTTTGCTGGCGGCGAATTGCCCGCTACCGAAGTCGGAGAGGCTGACGAAATCGAAGAAACAGTAGCGCCGGAACTACTTCGCAGGCGCGTGCGGCCTGCGATGGGCGGATATAGCGTCGGCCACGTCAGGATTACTGCCGGAACTCTCGGAACCTGCTGCTACGATCTCACTCCATTTCCAAGTATTCCCCGCAGGTACTACATACTGAGCAACAACCACGTCCTAGCGAGATCCAACAACGCCAGAATTGGTGATCCGATTCTGCAGCCTGGCCCGGCTGACGGCGGCAGGTACCCTCGGGACTTGATCGCGCGACTGAGTCGCTTTGTACCAATCCGCTTTATTTCCGGGAATAGCCGGCCGTGCAATTATGTGGATGCGGCCGTTGCAGAAGGTAATTTTGAAAACCTAAACCGCGAGATCTATTGGATCGGCTATGTGAAACGCCTTTACACTGCGCCTAAAATCGGTTACATCGTGCAAAAGACCGGACGAACCACAAACTTTACTACTGGCAGGGTGACCAACATAAACGGCACGGTGAACGTCAACTATGGGGGTGGGAGAGTTGCCAGGTTTTGCCGCCAGATCATCACTACCGATATGAGCGCAGGGGGCGATTCAGGAAGTTTGGTGACCGACCGCGATGAAGGAGCCGTTGGTCTTCTATTTGCGGGCTCTTCAACGCGTACCATCGTGAATAACATCCTATACGTTCAGGTGCTGCTGCGAATTCGAGTGACCGAAAAATAGTGTTGGAACAACCTGAACCGAACAGTGGGGGCTGAAAAGAGAGCCCGGCGCTCTATCTTTGCTGATTGGAGGGTTCCCTGATAAGATAAAGGGCGATGGATTTCGCAGAAGCACTACGGAAAGCCGAGTGTTGGCTCGATGAGATTGAAGGCGTGGAAGGAGTTGCCCAAGGCAAAGCCGGTGAGGACGACTGCATAACAGTATTCGTCTCCAGAGAAGAAGCAGTCCAGAAAATACCCAGCACCTTCCACGGATTCCAGGTGGTAGTAGAACAAAGCGGGAGCTTCCACGCTGAGACATAGTCTCTGCCTTCCATTCTTGTGGAACCATCCAGGCTAAACGACGACGCCCCTCCGGGGCGGATGCACTGAAGTGGACACCCCCCACATCTCCCCCCAAGCCGGGGGAAAAGGCACTGTTGGAACTACAGCAGGTCGTGGGAGGGGAAGAAGAAGCTGAGCTCGAAGGCGGCGGTGTCGGGGGCGTCGGAGCCGTGGGTGCAGTTGTTCTGGATGTTGACCCCGAACTCCTTGCGGATGGTACCGGGAGCGGCCTGAGCGGGGTCGGTGGCACCCATGGTGTCGCGCCACTTCGCGATAGCGTTTTCGGCTTCCAGCGCCAGCACCACCACTTTGCCGGAGCTCATGAAGTCGGTGAGGTCGGCGAAGAAGGGCCGCTGGCGGTGGACGGCGTAGAAGCCCTCAGCCTCGGCCTTCGACAGCCGCATTGACTTGGTAGCTATGACCTGGAAGCCGGCCTCGTGGATGCGCTTCAGAATTTCGCCCGTCAGGCCTCGGCCGACGGCGTCGGGTTTGATGATTGCCAGCGTTCGTTCTTTCGCCATTTTGCTCCTATTCTCCGACCTTAAAATTCCCCCGCGCACCAAACTACAAAAGAAGCAAGGAAGCAAGAGACAAAGACGCAGGACGTGCTATCGGGGACGGCTACGCCACCCTCCTTCGCCAAGGCTTCGGAGGGCAAGCTAGCGTTTCCTCCTCTTCCTCTTCTTGCTGCTGCTTGATTTCAATTTCTTCCGCAGTTTCCTCGCCGTCTTTTGCTTCGGCTTCGACTTCGGTTTCGCTTTCCTCGCGACGGTCTTCTTCCGTTTCGGCGACTTCTTCAGCGCCACTGCCACGGTGGCGCCGATGTCGGCGGGGCTTTCGACCACGGTGATGCCGGCGCGGCGCAGCGCCTTCATTTTCTCCGCTGCGGTGCCGGTGCCGCCGGCGATGATGGCTCCGGCGTGGCCCATGCGGCGACCGGGGGGCGCGGTGCGACCGGCGATGAAGGCAAACACCGGCTTGCGCACGTTCTTCTTGACGAAGGCGGCGGCCTGCTCTTCGGCGGTGCCGCCGATCTCGCCGATCAGGACGATGGCTTTGGTCTGCGGGTCGTCGTTGAAGAGCCGCAGCGCATCGACGAAGCTGGTGCCGATGATGGGGTCGCCGCCGATGCCGATGCCGGTGGACTGCCCCAGCCCGAGCGCGCTCAGTTGCCCCACCGCTTCGTAGGTCAGCGTCCCCGAGCGCGACACCAACCCCACCGGCCCGCGCTTGTGGATGAACCCCGGCATGATGCCGACCTTGCACTGCCCGGGCGAGATGATTCCCGGGCAGTTGGGCCCGATCAGCCGCGTGCCGCGCGCGCTGAGGTAGGCGTTGACCTTGACCATGTCGAGCGTGGGAATGCCCTCGGTGATGCAAACCACCAGCGGCAGGCCGGCGTCGGCGGCCTCCATGATGGCGTCGGCGGCAAAGGCGGGCGGGACGAAGATAATCGAAGCGTTGGCGCGGGTGGCGCGCGCGGCCTGCTCGACGGTGTCGAAGACCGGCACGCCCAAGTGCTTGCTGCCGCCCTTGCCGGGCGTGACCCCGGCGACCACCTTGGTGCCGTAGGCGATCATCTGCTGGGTGTGGAAGCTGCCTTCTTTGCCGGTAATGCCCTGCACAATCAGGCGCGTCTTCTTATTGACGAGAATACTCACTTGCAGCTACCTTCCACGCGCCAAGTGGACTACTTTTTCGGCTGCGTCGCCCATGTTTTCGGCAACGGTAAAGTCCAGGCCGGATTCGCGCAGGATGCGCCGGCCCTTTTCCACGTTGGTGCCTTCCATGCGCACCACGATGGGGGTCCGGATGTCGAGCGCGCGCACGGCTTCCACCACGCCGGCGGCCAGGCGGTCGCAGCGCAGGATGCCGCCGAAAATGTTGATCAGCACTGCGCGCACGTTGGGGTCGCTGAGGATGATCTTGAATCCCTCGCGCACCTGCTCGGCGCTGGCGCCGCCGCCCACGTCGAGAAAGTTGGCGGGCTCGCCGCCCGCCAGCTTGATGATGTCCATGGTGGCCATGGCCAGCCCGGCGCCGTTGACCATGCAGCCGACGTTGCCGCTGAGCTTGATGTAGTTCAGACGATGCTTGGAGGCTTCAACTTCGAGCGGCTCTTCCTCGTCCAGGTCGCGCAACTCGTGCAGGTCGGGGTGGCGGAAGAGGGCGTTGTCGTCGAAGTTGAGCTTGGCGTCGAGCGCCACTAGGCGGCCGTCCGCGGTCACAATCAAAGGATTGATCTCCGCCAGCGAGGCGTCCAGCTCCACCGTAACGCGATGCAAACCAGCCAGCAGCTCGCCCAACTGCTTCACCGAGGCACCCTGCAATCCCAGCCCGAAAGCCAGCTTGCGCGCCTGAAACGCTCCCAGTCCGGCGACCGGGTCAATGGCGGCTTTCAGAATTGCTTCCGGGTTCTCCCGCGCTACTTCTTCGATCTCCATCCCGCCGGCGGCCGAGGCCATCACCACCACCCGCGCCAGCGCCCGGTCCAGCACCAGACCGAGGTAGAGTTCGCGCGCAATCGGGAGCGTTTCCTCCACCAGCACGCTACGCACAATGCGGCCCGCGGGGCCGGTCTGCGGCGTCACCAGCGGTTGGCCCAGCAAAGCGGTTGCGTGCAGCTCGGCCTCCTGCGGAGTGGTTGCCTTGCGGATGCCGCCGCCTTTGCCGCGCCCGCCGGCGTGAATCTGGGCCTTTACTACCGCTTTGCCGCCCAGCTTTTCCGTCACCGCGCGCGCCTGCGCGGGACTGAACGCCACTTCGCCCTGCGGCACGGGGATGCCGTAGCGGGAAAAAATCAGCTTGGCCTGATACTCGTGAACTTTCATGCGAGATGCTTGCCTGACTGGTTGCTATGGAAGCGCAACAGAAATAGAATGCCGCTTTCCAGAAGGCCGACGCTTCGAGTATAGGAGAAACCTGCTGGACAAATCAAGGAGCCGCAGCCGTGCTTGAGGATGCGCTAACGCAACTGGGCCAGGGCGGAAGCCTCCATCGCGCCCGAGCCCGCGAGGTGATGGAGACCATCCTGCGCGGCCAGGCCACCGAAGCGCAAATCGCCGCCCTGCTCACCGCGCTGCGCTTGAAGGGCGAAACGGTGGACGAGCTGGTGGGCTTTGCCGAGGCCATGCGCGCGCACGCCCGGCCGATTTTCCGCTCCGCCGACCAGCGCCCCGGCCCGCTAGTAGACACCTGCGGGACCGGGGGCGACGACGCCGGCACCTTCAACGTTTCCACCGCCGCCGCTCTGGTTGCCGCCGGCGCAGGCGCGCGAGTGGCCAAGCACGGCAACCGCTCAATTTCGAGCAAGTGCGGCAGCGCCGACGTGCTGGAGGCGCTGAGCGTGAACATCGCTCTCGAACCCGAGCGCATCGGCGCAGCCATCGCAGAGGTGGGCATCGGCTTCATCTTCGCTCCCACCGTCCACACCGCCATGAAGCACGCCCAGGCGGTGCGCCGCCGGTTGCGCCACCGCACCGTCTTCAACCTGCTGGGCCCGCTGACCAATCCTGCCGGAGTCGAAGCACAGGTGGTGGGCGTTTTCGACCTACGCTGGCTGGAGCCGATGGCGCAGGCGCTGGGCGCGTTAGGCGTGGGGCGCGCCTTCGTGCTGCACAGCCGCGACGGGCTGGACGAAGCTTCGCTTTCCGACGTGACCGACTTTGTGGAACTGCGTGACGGCGAGACCCGGCGGGGCGAGTTCAACCCCAAGGACTTCGGCCTGTCGCGCGCGCCCCGCGAGGCGCTGGCAGGCGGCGACGCGCAAACCAACGCCAAGATCATCGAGCGCATCCTAGCGGGCGAGCCCAGCCCGTCGCGCGACGTGGTGCTGCTGAATACTTCCCTGGCGCTGGTGGCCGCCGGGCTGGCGGGCGACTTCCGCGAAGGCGTCGAGCAGGCCGCTAAGGCCATCGACTCCGGCGCTGCGCGTGACCGCTTGCGCGCGCTGGTGGAGTTCACTCGTCGCGGCTAGCAAGTTGCGGAAGAACTGGCTGAACTTATCATTGCGAGGGGTTCGCCTCGGCCTGCCTACCACAGGCAGGGCGGGCGACGAGGAATCTGCTTGGCAGTTGATTCTACAGAAAAAGGAAGAAGGTCCGGCGGGCTAGCTGCCTCGCAGGACGGGGGGCTTGACGCCGGCGGGGAGCGAGTCGAAGCCGTGCGCGGGCGGGCCGGGCTTGGGGATTTTTTTCACTAACTCGCGGTTGCGCTCGATGTGCTCTTCAGCGCAGCGGCGGCAAAAGCTGCGGTTGAGCTCGTCGTCGCGCAGGGCGCCGAGCTCGTAGCAGCCGCAGATGCAGTCGCAGTAGCCCGTGCCCATCGAGGTCTTAATCGGAACCAGCGCCATGGCTTCTCCTGCTCCTTCTAATCGGCAAAATAGAATACATAGTTTATCATAGGGCCGGGCGGCCCCGCCACGCGGAGCCCTCCCAAAAGGAAGACAAACCGACGAAGAAGCCGGCTTGTCCCGAGCACAGTCGAGGGATGGCTTCTTCGCCGCTACCATTTCCCACTGATTTGGTAGCGGCGATACCCGGAGGGCATCGTCGGGGTGTGCAATAAAAACGCGGGTGCCCCGCCGTTGGCGGGGTAGACTCCGCCTGCCTGCGGTAGGCAGGCCCGTGGGCTGAACACTAAGGTAAACCTACAACCTATGCTGATTCGATTTGTGCTGTACGGGCTGCTGGGGTGGTGCGTGGCGATTGTGTGGTCGGCGGTGGGGGAGCGCCTGCGCGGGAAGCAGCGCGACTGGCGTTTGCTCGGCCACGCCTCGCTCTGGCTGTTTCCGCTGTTCGGATTGCTGGCGCCACTCTACGAGCCGGTGCACGAAATCTTCCGGCCCTGGCACTGGTTCATGCGCGGGACGTTCTACGGGATGGGCTTCTGGGCGGTGGAGTTCGCCGCCGGGTGGCTGCTGCGGCGCGTGACCGGCGCCTGCCCCTGGGACCGCTCCCACCTGCGCGGCAACCTGCAAGGAATCCTCGCGTGGGAGTACGGCCCGGTCTGGTTCGCCTTCGGCCTGGCGCTCGAACCCGTCCACGACTTTTTCCTCCGGCTCACCCCTGCCCTCCAAGCCGCGCTGGCGTGGTGAACAAATTCCGGATTCGAGACCAGTCCGGTTGGGTAGTGGGTCAGTTTGACAACGTTGCCTTTACCGCTGAGCCCGGCGGCACCTGCCGCCGGGTGGATGGGCGGCAAAAACACCCCGTGGCAGGTGCCACGGGGCTCGGCGTGAGATTCACATTTCCAAAATGACCCACTACGCTCGGTTGAGGAA
>JACZYA010000145.1 GCA_022571295.1 Acidobacteriota bacterium
CCGCGCCCACGCGGACGCCATTTCCACGTTTCATCTATCAGGATTTCCAGCCAACCGAATGTGTAGTTCATACACATATGGGCTGGGGGCAGCTTCAAGTAGTCGCAGCCGGACCGGCAGCGGATGCTTATTGCTTTGCGCTTGTGGCCGATTTGGGTTTTCACTATATCGAATCAGGGATTGCAGAGGATTTTGAATGTACCACTCTTAACGAGGCTATGAACCATCGCCCGTACGTTGTGGCGGTACTCCCATCGAACGTTGATTTTCTTATTGACGACAAGGCCGGTAACATACTGACGCGAGGCTCGGTACATCTGGCGCGTTTTTTTTGCGTTGATGCAAAAGCCGGTGCGGTTGATGACCTTCTGCAGTGCTTCACCGGGCAACCAGAAATGGGAGGCAGCGTCCTCCGTACCTGACGGTCGGGCGATGTCCGCCGGAAACTCCTTCTTGTTGGTCGAGAACGTGAGGTCGTCCGCGTATCGGGAATACGTGCATCCGGCCTGGGATGCCAGCTTCACGAGGCGCATGTCAAGCAAATGGGCGACCAGA
This sequence comes from Acidobacteriota bacterium, assembly GCA_022571295.1. Taxonomy (GTDB): domain Bacteria; phylum Acidobacteriota; class Terriglobia; order Acidiferrales; family 2-02-FULL-67-57; genus JACZYA01. The sequence continues at coordinate 556 of JACZYA010000145.1, forward strand.
TTGGAGATGATTGGCGAGCAGGGGCTTCCTTGCGGCAGTGTATTTTCGTGACACGCAATCTGCGCGATCACCGTCGCGACGCCCTCGTGCAGCTCGAAGTCTCGGTTCTTGAGAAGGAAACCACGCACCCTGCCGAAGTTGATCGATGGGAAGAAATCCTCTATGTCGAGGTTGAAGACCCAGCGGCGATGGCGGTGCTGTCGGGCATTTGTGATGATCGATCGATAGCGCTTGAAGCCATGTGCCGTCCGGTCCTTGCGCTGCTTAGCAGTGTTGATTTCCTCGACGCAATCCTGCAGGAGATCGGACAACCTGCGCTGCAGGAGCTTCAAGGCATCAATAGGAGCCTTGATCGTTCGTTGCCCTCCGTTCCGTTTGGGAATCTGGAAGGTCTTGTACTTCGTTGCCGCCAGCTGCCTGTACAAGATGTATGAGAGTTTATTTGGCTTGAAACCCAGCAGCTTCGCCACGTCGCTCAGCGATGTCGCCGCCTTCAGAGTAGCAAGTCTGGACATGCGTCACAAAATAAGAGCGACTCACCGGCACTCCTACGCGATAGTCAATGCGCGATCGGCATACGCACAATCGCATACGATGCGAGTCAGCATACTCTCTCACATTTGTTTCAAATGCCACGAAACATGGCACAAAATCTGCCGGTGAGCCCGAGGAATTCTACCATAGTGCTCGACTCTGTTGGGCAGGTCGTCCCGTGACAACTCCAGATAAGTCGGCTAACCGGAAACTGATTTACCACCGAGGGCTGCGGGGGTTCAGCGGATGACAGCTATTCTTTGAGTTTTTCTTTGAGGAGGTTTTCGGCCAGGGGACGCACGATTTCGCGCGCGATGGCTTCCGTCACCTGCGGGGAGAGCCGCTCCAGAACCTGTTTGACGACTTCTTCCACCACCGCCGGGTTGACGATGTGCTGGGTTTCAGCGACCCCGGCCACGGCTTCACGCGCAGATTTTGCAATGGCCTGGTCGAAGGTGCCGCCAAACTCTTCCGAGGGCGCGGCTTCTACCGGCGCAGCTTCTTCCGCGGAACTCTTTCCCGCGCTCACAGGTTCTTCTGCGACAGGGGCGGGCTCTTCGGCTGAGGCTTCTTCGACCGCCGCAGTTTCTTCCACTTTCCCGGTAGTTTTCTCCGCCGAACCCTCCGCGCTCACCGCCGGCTCCTCGGCCGCCGCAAGGGGTCCTTCGGCCTCGGCCGCTCCCTCCGCTGCGGGTTCCTCGGCAGCGGGTGCGGTCTCCTCTGCTGCGGACGAACCTCCCGCCTCTTCCCCCACCGCCGATCCTCCCCCACCTTTCCATTGGCTGTCCCAGTCGGCGCCGGTCGGAATTTCGGGCGCTCCCGCCTGCGGTCCGGTCATTTCCCACGGCTCGGCCAAGTCGGTCGGCGCGATAATGGTCTCTTCGTCGGGTTTCGCGGGGGGAGCTTCAGCAGCCGGCTCGGGGGCGAGCGGCTCCGGGACAAGAGGAGACTCGGTCGCGGGCGCGGCTTCCTCCTGTTCCTCTTCCGCCGCCGGCGCCTCTTCCAACATTTCGGTGAAGCTCATCGGAGTTTCGGTGGGCTCGAATTTCAACGGCGTACGAACGGGAATCTCTTCCTCCGGTTCCGGTTCCGGTTCCGGCTCGGGTTCGGGCACCACCGGCGCCGGCTCAGCCACGGCTGGCTCCGGCGGCGCAGACTCAGCCGGGCGCTGCTCGACCGCCTGTTTCAGAAACCCTTGGATGGTGGCAAGAGTGTCTTCCGGCTTGGCAAAAGGCTTTTCCAACCGGCCGTCGGCCCGCACGCGGTCGGCTTCCTTTTCATCGTAGGGCTCGAGCGTGCTGGCCAGCAGCAGGACCGGGACGTAAGCGAATTCGCTGTGGTTCTTGATGTACTCGCACACCTCGTAGCCGGAGCGCACCGGCATGAAAATGTCCGCCAGCACCACGTCCGGGCGGACGTCCGCGAGCTTGCGCACGGCGTGCTCGCCGTTCGACACGCTCACCACTTCGACCCCCGCGCCCTGAAGCATCTCGGTGAGTTGCCGCTGAATTTTTAAGCTGTCGTCTGCAATCAGGACTTTGCCTGGCACCTGTGTCTCCGACCCCGCTGTTTGTTCTCCCCTCCCTTGCTCCGCATGCTAAACGCAGCCGCAAACAGAGTCAAGCCGGATTCAACCCACGTCCAGCACGGCAACACCGGAAGGACTACTAGAAGGGGAGGAGCTTGCGCCAGAAGGACTTCTTCTTGCGGGAGGCTTGCTTCTGGTTTTTGCGCTGGGTGGCGTCTGCCACCTGCTGGTTCTTTGCGGCCGCGGTGCCCTGGTCTTCGGCGTCAGCGGGGACGGTCTGCACGGTGCCTGCCGGCAGGTCTTCCGCTGTCTGCACCGACACCGAGCTTCCCTGGCTGCCGGCGGCGCGTTGGGCCGGCAGAGCCGGATCGGAAATGTTCTCCGGAGGCTCCAGCGGAGGCGGGCCCAGCCGTGCCGCCGCCGCCGAGGTATCGGGCCGCCCGGTAAAGCGCCGGAACACACGCCCCAACAATCCGGGGCGCTCGGGTCTGCTGCCCACGGTCTCGATGTTTTGGGCGCGCGCCAGCAACACGGGGTCGGGCTCCGGGAGGGGACGCTCCATGCGAGCCAACTCCACCTTGGCATCCTCGAAGTAGCTGCCCAGCGGATGTTCCCGAACGATACGCCCGTAGTAGTGGGCGGCGCGCTCCTGGTCCCCGGGCCAGGACGGCGGAATGGGGACGTGATAAACCCGGGCCAGCATCCAGAGGGCGCGGTCGCGCTTGCTATAGTTGGGGTAGCGTTGCACCACTTCGTTCAGGCGCGAAATGGAGGCCAAGTACGACTTCTTGACATAGTAAAAGCGCCCCACGCGGAACTGCCCTTCAGCCAGCACCTCCTGCACTTCCAGCAGCTTGCGCTCTCCTTCAACGGTGTATTCACTTTCCGGAAAGTTGCGGAGCAAGAGTTGGAATTCCCGTTCGGCGCGGAGGGCGTAGGTCGTATCGCGGTCGGGCAGCTCCAGCCGCCGGTAGGAACACATGGCGGCGCGGTATTGGGCCCGGCTGGCCTCGGGAGAGTTGGGAAAGAAGGTGATGAAGTCCTTGTACTCCACCTCGGCATGGGTGAGGTTGGCCCCGCCGCTCTCCTCGTAGTAGGAGTCCGCGATGGCCAGCTTGGCGTCGGCCAAGAAGTCGCTGTCGGGGTAAGCGTTGAGCAGGGTCTGGAGCGTGAGGCGGGCCACCTCAAAGCGCTTGTTCTTGATGTCCTCCAGCGACTTCTCGAAGAGGATTCGGTCGGGCTCCTGCGACTCCGTCGGGTCGAGGGCTTGGTGCTTGTGGCGATGGCAGCCGGCCGCTGCGGCCAGCAACACTGCCAGCGTCGCAAAGAAAAGAACGCGCTTCGTTCGCCCCTTCACTCCCTCCCTCGATGCGGGCTTAGACTTTGGTGGCGGTCGCCAGCGAAGCTGCCCTCCGCAGTTGCTCAAAGCTGGCGCGCGGATTGGAAGTGTGGAAGATGGCGCTGGCGGCAACCACAACGTCAGCCCCCGCGCGTACAACCGGTTCAATCGTTTTTACCCCAATTCCGCCATCCACTTCAATGCGAAAACCTGCTCCCTGCGCCGCCCGCCACTCGCTGAGCTGGCGTATCTTCTCCAACGCGCCGGGAAGGAACTCTTGTCCGCTGAAACCGGGATTGACCGACATGACCAGTACGAAATCCAGCGTCCCCAACACTTCGTTCAGCGTCGCCACCGGGGTGGCGGGGTTCAAGGCCACTCCGGCCTGCGCGCCGGCAGCCCGAATGGCCGCCAGCGTCCGATCCAGGTGCGGCGCCGCTTCCTGGTGGACCGAAATCATGTCCGCGCCCGCCTCCGCGAAGCGCTCGACGTAGCGGTCGGGCTCCGCAATCATTAGATGGCAGTCAAGCGCCAGATCGGTTGCCTTGCGCAGGGAAGCCACCACCGGAAGGCCGATGGTGATGTTGGGCACGAAGTGCCCGTCCATCACGTCCACGTGCAGCAGGGTGCAGCCCGCTTGCTTGAGCTCGGCGATCTGCTCGCCCAGACGGGTAAAGTCCGCCGCCAAAATCGACGGCGCTATCTCCACCCCCTCTTTGGCTCGCGCTGCCCTCATTCCTTCCCCCTCGGGCCGCTGCCATTCTAGCACATCACGCAGGCTGATTCTTTTCTGTGCTGTTCATCACCTGACCCGCCCCGGTGGGTTTCCGGGCCGAGGCCACGTCGCTAAGTCGCTAGTGGAAACGCGACCCAAAGGCTACAGGCAGCCCCTGGTTCCGGAGTTCGGTTCTAAATTGCTATCCTGTTGGTTCGCTTTGTCTTCTTTTTGGGCTGCTACCTGGTTTTACAGGGGGTTCGGCGATTGCTGTTCCGAAAGTGTTCCGAAGCCTTTTGCACGCGGTGTAGCCATTTCTATCGCTGACTTTTCCGCCTAACCATGCCTCTTGCGCCAGAAAGGAACGGTTTCGGCACAATGGTTCCGGCTACGAAATTTCCGAGAAGGCGCGATATATGGCCAAGTGGCTCACATGCTGGGCACCTCAGGACATTGGCCAATGATTCGAATCGAAAAGATCTCCCAAACAAACCCTCGCTCACATCCAGAGTTAGGTTTAACATCTAACTGTCAGCGGATCGATCCTGCGCTGCCGTCAGGGCCAATGCATGAAGCAGTTCAGAAATAGCGAGCTTGCCGAAGCCTTTAGAGAATGGCTTGAAGAAGCTCGTACGTTCCTCCGCAACAAGGTGCCCAAATCAAAGGGAATTATGGATACAGACACTAGGTTGGTGATTCATCATGAGCCCGGTCGTTTGATGCAGGAAGAAGTGGTCGTGCCGCAATCGCCTTCAGCTTTGTTGTACGACTACCGCGAGGAGATCCCCAAACTGACGACCTACCGGAGAGTTGTAGACGTGCTGCGGACATGCCCCGCCAGCGCAAACCTCACCGGCAAGTTCGTGGGCACGAGCGCAGGCGCCACTTTGGTTCAATGGGAGCACTTTCCGGAGAGGTTTATTCATGAGTACTGGCTGAGAAATCGCTCTCTCGAATACGACGCGACGTCGTTTGCCGAAGTGTACGGAAGTCTGGAAAGCTTCATCTACGATGATGAACTAGTCCGTAATCTAAGCGCACCATTACAAAACTTTGACTCCGATGTCGATGCTATTACGTTTGAACAAGGCTTGAGTGCTCGCTTGATCACTCCAGGGGTGTACGAGTCCTTGTACCTGCGTGGAGGGACGTTCCGGTCAGAGAACAAGACGGAAGACCGAGGCCTGCGATCATGGGTTCTCACGGTCCGCGCGACTGAGAAGAAGGTCGTCCGTGGCGAACACGACCCGGCTCCCGTTGATGAAATTGCTTGGAACCGACCGTATCGCCTCGCAAAGGACTTGATAAAGGCTCTACGCATTTACAAAAAGGGGGCGCCAACTTTCCAGTTCGTCGGTGAGTACACCCCTTGGGCCCACCACGGCGGTCGGGCATATCCTGCTTTCACGTTCCCCAAGAGCGATCGCCTGATCCTTTCCGCCGACGAGCTTGGCGATTTCAGGAAGTTCTTCACCACGTTTCGAAAAGTCGACCTACACAAAGATCGCTTCCTCCGGGTGGCAATCGATCGTTTTTCCAGCGCATTGGATCGAAAAACGCCAGAGGACAGCGTGATCGACATGAGCATTTGTTTGGAAGCCCTGCTCTTGAGCGGATTGGGAAACGAGGAGGACCGCGGTAATGTCTCGTACCGCTTTGCGGTTCACGGTGCCCGGCTCCTCGCACCGGATGTCGCCGGCAGACAGCAGATCTTCCGCAAGCTCAAAGGCGTATACCGCGTTCGCAGCAAGATCGTCCATGGCGCTGAGTCGTATGATCTTCCAAAGGACGAATCTGGAAAGAAGATCTCGATCGATCAATTTTGCGACTCTCTTGAGCAACTAGCTCGTGCATGTTTTCGGAAGTTCTTCTCGGAATTCGAGCGGACCGGCCATACGTGTCGCATCGACTGGAATGCCGTCGTTCTCAACTGAACACGGCGCTGCCAAGCGGCCCGGGCGGATCGTTCTGCGCCCACGTAGGAACTCTGGTTGCCGAACCCAGAGGGTGTTATGGTGGCGCTAGGTGGTTTCTAACTTTTCCCCGCTCTTCAGGTGCAGGCCGTTGATGAAGTCCGCCGCCGCCACGCGCTTGCGGCCCGCCAACTG
>JACZYA010000033.1 GCA_022571295.1 Acidobacteriota bacterium
TTCCTAGCGAGCGCCGGCTTCCTCTCTTGTCTCCCGTGTAAGGCGGGAGACCCGCAGGGACTCCACACCCGAACGTCCTGTTTGTTTTGGGGGCACAAGTACCATAGAATGGTGCGCTTCCTACGATGGCACGCAAAAAGAAATCGAATTCTTCCGAGCCGCCCACGGTGGCGGTGATTGGGCTGGGCTATGTGGGATTGCCGCTGGCGCTGGAGTTTGCCCGCGCGGGCTGCCGGGTCATCGGCCTCGACATTGATGCCGCGAAGACGGAGCAGTTGCGAAAAGGGAGTTGCTACCTGAAGCATGTGGACGCTTCCGGGCTCAAAAGCCTGGTCGAGAGCGATCGGTTCGATCCCACTACCGACTGGAAGCGCTTGCGCCAGGCGCAGGCTGTCATTATCTGCGTCCCGACACCGGTGAACGAGGCACGGGAGCCCGACCTCCAATACATCGTCAAGACCAGCCGTGAGATCAGCCGCTATCTGGAGCGCGGCCAACTGGTGGTTCTGGAGAGCACCACCTACCCCGGAACCACGGAGGAGGAGGTGCTTCCCCTATTGGAGGAGAGTGGACTGCGGTGTCCCGCCCGTGCGGAAGCGGACGGGCCGGCGCCCGATTTCTATCTGGCGTTCTCGCCGGAGCGCATTGACCCCGGCAACACACGCTTCGCCCTGCGGGAAATTCCCAAGGTCGTAGGCGGCGTCAATCCGGCCAGCACCGAGCGAGCCCAACGGCTCTACGAGCATATTTTTGACAAAGTGGTCCCGGTTTCCTCCACCCGGGTGGCCGAGATGACCAAGCTGCTGGAAAACATCTACCGCGCGGTGAACATTGCTCTGGTCAATGAACTCAAGCTGATCTGCCAGCGGATGGGAATTGACATCTGGGAAGTGATCGACGCGGCGGCCACCAAGCCCTTCGGTTTCACTCCCTTCTACCCCGGCCCGGGGTTGGGAGGACACTGCATTCCGATTGATCCCTTCTACCTGGCGTGGAAAGTGCGGCAGTACGACATGACCACGCGCTTTGTCGAGCTGGCGGGCGAGATCAACACCGCCATGCCGTACCACGTGGTTCAGACGGTCGCCGACGCCCTCAACGATCAGGGCAAAGCGGTGAAGGGGGCCCGCATCCTGGTGTTGGGGGTGGCGTACAAGAAGGATATCGACGACATCCGCGAGTCGCCCGCACTGCGGATCATGCAACTGCTGGTGGAACGCGGGGCCGAGATCGCCTACAACGATCCCCATGTTCCCCAGCTCGCCCGAACCCGCAAGTACGACTTTTCCCATCTGCGTTCGGTGCCGCTGGAGGGAGAAAGCCTGAGGAGCTACGATTGTGCCATCCTCGTGACCGACCACAGCGCTTATGATCTCACCCAGATTGTCCGCAACGCCAGATTGCTCATCGATACACGGAACGCCACCCGCCGAGTCGAGTGCAGCGGGGCCAGGATCATTCGCTGAGCGGCCTTCTTCCCGCTTTAGAAACAACTTGCTCAGGAGTAGCGCTCCCAGCAAAAGCGCAATTCTCTTGCGCGAAGAGGGGGGAATTAGTAGGTGGCGCTGACTCCCTGAACCCGAAACTCAATCAGGGAGGCTTTGACCACGTAGATGAGCTGGTTGTTGCTCTCCGGGTCCGGTGGTTTGAGGAAAAAACCGGGGTCGATCAGGTACTGGAGGGAGTTGCGCACCACCCCTTCGATGCGCTCGTTGTCGAAAAACTTCAGCCACGCCCACAGGCCTGCAATCGGAGGATTCGGAGCAAAGAACTTGATTTCTTCATACTCCTTGGACCCTTCGAAACTCTTGACGAAGAACAGGGCTTTCAGCGACTTCAAAGGAACCGAAACCGTCTCGGGCGATTCGGCCAAGCGCATAGAGATCTTGGGGGGTACCGTGACCGATTCCTGTTTGAGCCAGGCTTCCAGCTCGGGCACCACCAGGGTGTCGGTGTAGCCCTTGACCAATTTGTGGTTGCGCAGATGCGCGACCACCCTTAGGGAATCCTTGCCCTCTCTCTTCATGGCAGAAGAAGTCTAGCCGGAAAATACCCGGTAGAGATGATTTTTTTTGGGGGCCCTTACTACCGGTCGATCCCGTATTGGCGGATCTTGTACAGCAGGGCTTTGTAACTGATGTTCAGGAGGCGGGCCGCCTGCTTGCGGCTCCAATTGGTTTGTTCGAGCGCCCGCGAGATCGCCTCCATTTCAGCTTTGTCCTTTAGGCCCCGCACCAGCGACTTCAGATCGCCGGGGCGGGAGGCCGCCGGTTTGGGCAAGCCTTCGGAGGTTAAGGGACCTTCTTCCGGCCTGGTTTCCAGCTCGCTCAGCACCAGGGCTTCATCGCCAAGAATCAGATAGCGCTTGACGACGTTTTCCAGCTCCCGCAAGTTGCCCGGCCAAGCATAGCGCTGGGCTGCCTCCAGCAAGGCCGGAGTGATCGGTAGCGGCGCGCGGGCATAGCGGGCGGCAAATCGTGCCATGAAATGCCTGAGCAGCAGGGGGATTGCTTCCCGCCGTTCGCGCAAGGGGGGCAGGTGGAGAGTGAAGGCGTTCAAGCGGTAGTAGAGGTCCTCGCGCAGCTTCTTGCTCGCAAGGGCTCGGGGGATGTCCACATTGGTGGCGGCCAGAATCCGCACATCGACCTGGATGGTTGAGCGGCCTCCCAAGCGCGAGAATTGCTGGTCCTGCAACACGTGCAGCAATTTCGCCTGCAAGCGCACGGGCATCTCGGCGATTTCGTCCAGCAAGATGGTTCCCTTATTGCACAGCTCGAACTTACCGGGCTTGGAGCGGACGGCGCCGGTAAAGGCTCCGGCTTCGTAGCCAAACAGCTCGCTCTCCAGAAGTTCGTCGGGAAGCGCTGCGCAGTTCACTTTCAGAAACATCCGGTGTGAGCGCAAGGACAACTTGTGAATCAGCCGGGCCACAACCTCCTTGCCGGTCCCGCTCTCGCCCAGCATCAAGATCGGAACATCAACATGAGCCAGTCGGTTCACCTGGGCGCGCATCCGACGCATCGCCGGACTGACCGCGATAAAAAAGAGATCCTCACCCACTTCTTCCACATCGTTTGCCGACAGCTCGGTCTCGGCCTCGGCCGAGGCTGAGGGGGTGTTCAGGCAATGCTCCAGCACTGCGTCCAGTTCTTCTTTCTGGAAGGGTTTGGTCAGGTAGTCTTGCGCTCCCAGACGGATTGCCTGCACCACTTTGCGCGGCTCGCTTACGCAGGAAAGCATCACCACTTTTTGGTGCGGGTTGAGCTGGCGCAGTTGCTCCAAGGTTTGCAGGCCGTCAATCCCGGGCATGAGCAGGTCGAGCAGAATCAGGTCAGGCGAGGGATCGTGCTGCAAGCGTGCCAGTGCCTCGGTTCCACTATCAACCGTTTCCACCTGGTAGGAGTCCAATTCCAGCATGGTCCGCAGGTAGCGGCGCATGCTGGGTTCGTCGTCAACGATGAGGATGTTGGGGGCAGTGTTCATTACGCATCACCTCGCGATAGGATTTGCCCTCCTACGCTAGCTTGCGCGGTAACAGAAAAGAAAACTTGCTCCCTGACCCAAGCTCGCTTTCCACCCAGATCTTTCCCCCGTGGGCCTGCACCAGACGCCGGGCGATGGCTAGCCCCAGCCCGATTCCCTCGGACTCGTGTTCGGGTTGAGCCAGCCGGACGAATTCATCAAAAATCTCCTGCTGGTTTTCGGGGGCGATGCCCACGCCGGTATCGGAGACGGTGATGCGCACCGAGTTCATGGCAGCGGTAGATTCCCACCGCCTCTCCTCGAAGAGCCAGCGCTCCTGGCGGTTGCGGCGCTCCCAGAAATACGGCTCGGCGTTCAGCCACGCCGATCCGCCCGAGGGCGTGAACTTGAAGGAGTTCTCCAGCAAGTTCGACAACACTCGTTGGGTTTTGTAATAGTCGAAGCTGAAAGGCTCCAGTTTGTCATGCACGGGAAAGTAGAACGCGATCTTCTTGGACTTAAAGCGAGTCATCCAGAGCGTATAGATTTCGGACAGGCAGGCATTCAAGTCGGCGTGCTCAAAGCGCATGTTCACCTTGCCGCTTTCGAGGGCGCTGGAGGTCAGGAAATCGTCAATAAAGCGCTGCAGCCGCACGCGATTTGTTTGCATGTCTCTCAGGATACATTGCTGCTGCTCGCTCAGCGGCCCCGGCTTCTGGCTTCGGAGTACGTCCAGGTAGCCGGCCATGATGGCCAGGGGTGTCCTTAACTCATGCGCTGCGCTTGCGAGCGCAACCGTGCGCTGGCGGTTCTTCTCCTGCAGGCGCTCGAAGGCTTCCAGCAGTTCCTGGTAGGGCAGCGGCTCGGCGCGGGGCTCCACTTTGGGAGCGAGCCGAGGCATAGAAGCGCTCGAACGCTGATGCGACCTTAGCACTTCTACCGAGGTTGGCTTGCTAGCAGACACTTGTCCCCTTTGAACCCTTCTCGCCCTTTGGGGTAGCAAGCCTCTTTTCAGGAACCCCGAACCTCCGGTCTTCCCAGAGATGCTTTTCCCAATAACAATAATGCTTGTTCGGAAACCCCCTGCCCCCGGATAAGGGGAGAATCCTAATGTCACTGTGGCCCGTTGTCAAGAACAAAAGTGCAAGTTAGTTCCTCGGGTGTACAAGAATCTGCACTTTTAGGAAAAAGGTAGCACTCCTACGGCACGCATTTCCTGCGTGTGTTCCATAAGTCTATGGGATTACATTGCCTTGGGGATGTCGAGAAATTCTGCCCAGGGGGACCTTTGGCCTACGAAGTGCGACTAAAGTCCTATGAGGGCAGGGGGGGTATGGCGAGGCAGAAGCTCGGAAGTGAACGACGCCGCTGGGAGCGTCTCCCTATAGCTATTCCGGTTTTCCTACGCGGCGTGGACGATCGGGGGAAGGAATTCCTAGAGTTTACTTCTGCGCTCAACATCAGCGCGGGCGGGGCCCTGCTGGCCGTTCGTCGCTATATGAAGCGCTCGTCCCGAGTCACTTTGGAGATACCTTCCGCACCTTTGCCTCAACTGGAGGTTGCACCACAAGTTGTGCGTAACATCCGGGCGGAAGTGGTTCGGGTCACGCATTCCGACCATGGCCACTTGTGGGCGTTGAAGTTCACTCGCCCGTTGGCCTAGCTCGCCTTGAATTGAATCGATAGGAAAACTTTTTCCGCTGAGTGCAAACTTTTTCTCCTGCTCCGCTCGCCAGCCCTACGCCGGCTCGTGGGCTGCCCTTGTCTCCGGAAGCGGAACAGAATCGGGCTAACCTGTTGCATAAAAGCGAGATAGACCTGCCCGGCACACACCCAGGAAGGGTGTTCAGAGGTCTACCAGCGGTTTGGCGTCTTGGGTGCTTAGATTGGGTGTGCAAAAGTTGATCCTCCAACTGCAAGGGACGGAGCTTCTATGTCGTTGAAGGCCGCTACAAGCTCTTCTTTGTCGGTACCGGTTAACGATCTCCCGCCCGACAGCGTAATTTTCGGGGAGTCCTTCGCCATGCAGGCGGTGCGGGAGAAGATCGAGCGGTTGGCGGGGGCGGACATCCCTGTCTTGGTCGAAGGAGAAAGCGGTACGGGCAAGGAGATTGTGGCCAAACTCATCCACGCCTGCTCACCGTGGAAAGAGGGGCCCTTTGTGAAGGTGAACTGCCCCGCCATTCCCTCGGCTCTGCTGGAGAGCGAACTGTTCGGGTATGAGAAGGGGGCTTTTACCGGAGCCTACGGAACGAAGCCAGGCCGCGTAGAGTTGGCCCACCGGGGCACCCTGTTCCTGGATGAAATTTCCGAGCTCGATCCGTCCCTGCAGGCGAAGCTCTTGCAGTTGCTTCAGGACGGCCGCTTTTGCCGGATTGGAGCCCAAGAGGAGATGCAGGTGGACGTGCGGGTCGTCTGCACATCCAACCGCAAGCTGGAGCAAGAGATCAAGAGCGGGAGCTTTCGACCGGACCTTTACTACCGCATCAACGTGGTGAACGTGCAGTTGCCGGCCTTGCGCGAGCGGAGCGAGGATATCCCGCGGCTGGTGGACTACTTCTTGGAGCGGTACAACCAACAGTACAACGGTCAGGCAGGTCCCCTCTCGCCCCAGCTCGTGCGGCGTCTCCAGGGCTACTCCTGGCCGGGAAACATCCGTGAGCTGGAAAACCTGGTCAAGCGCTACGTCGTCTTGGGCACGGAAGAAGCCATCAGCAGCGAGCTGCAGGGAACGACTCAGGATCCTTTTACGGCCGACGTTTCCCTGGACGAGCCGATTTGGCTGAAAAAGCTGACCCGGCAGGCGGTCCGCGAGTTGGAACGCAAGATCATCCTGCGCGTCCTGCAGGCGACTCACTGGAATCGAAAGAAGGCAGCCAAGATGCTCAATATCAGCTATCGAGCCCTTCTCTACAAGATACGCCAAGCTGGTTTTCCGCCCAAGAACGCTCGCAGGCAAGTCGGCGAAGCGGTAGCCAGTGAAGTCTCCGCGGATTGACCCATAGCAAGAGTCCCACTCTTTCTCCCCTTCTCATCAGCAGGGTAAGAGCGACACAAAGCAAAGGCAGAACCAGCAGTGATTTTGCCTGCAGCTAAGCTCATGGAGTGAGGTGATGTGGGTTAGAAGAGATTGCGCTTGCTCAGACCCGTCGGTCTGGCCTAACGAGGAGCGGTATAGGTCAGGATCGCCGATTGCGCTTTCGGCGGGCAAAACCTGCCAGCCCGAGGAGCCCGACACCCAACAGAATTAGCGAACTCGGTTCGGGCACTACCTGCACACCCACCGTGAGAGGTGTCATGAAAACTATCTCTCCATGGGAATTGTACCCAATTGCTACGATAATCGTTCCGACCGGAAGAGCATCCCCGCCGAACCACACATTGATGACATTGTTGAGGTCCGACGTGTCCATGTTAAACCCTGACGCGAACAGGAAGACATTGTACCCGGTCACCCCGGGTACCGACTGCACTCCGTCAATATTGCCGAAAAAGTAGTCCGTGCCGTGATTGAAGGTGGCTATGCTGAAGACATCCTGGAGGACATGTTGTCCCGGCCCAAACGCCATACCTGTAGTGCTCAGAGGGCCCGTCGTGGCTCCCCCCTGATCAAAAGTCACGGTGAAAACCGGGCTTGAGCCATCAGGAATAAAAACGAGCAGAGACACATTGAACACCGTCTGGTCACTGCCGTTAGCCCAGATGGAAAAATGCGGATTGCTAGCAGTGGTGAGCGCCATGCCCACGGGGGAATCATCACCCAAGATTTCACAATCGGAAGAAAGAAACCCCGGTGCCTCCATCCATCCCGCGCAGATTCCCAGCACGCCCCTTCCGTTATTGTCATCCGCGTGCGCTGGCGTGGCGAAGATCGCTAACAAGGCAACACCACATATGACCAGCCACCCCAGTCTCTTTAACTTGGTCAGTCCCATGCTTCCCCCTCGCATCTGACTTGCCTACGCTGTTTCCCACCCCTTACATAGCATCTGGCATTCCAAAGCTGCGCTCTAGTCTATTTATATATCCCTTTTCCGTTCAATAGATTAGCGGCCGTACTTCCTGGCTCCCGGTTCCCGGAGCGGCTCTGAATGCATCTTCTTGCATATTTCCTGCACACGTTCGTAACTGTCTCCATTAGGGTCGATCTGGGCGAAATCCCCCACCCTGCTAGTAACTCTTCCAGGAGGAGGAGAGCCTATTTTCCGCCAGGGTGGCGTAGTGTGTTCCCAGCCCGTTGTCCAGGGCCGCCCGCAACATACGCCGCGCTTCTGGCTCCTTGCCGCTCTCCAGATAAACCATGCCCAAGTGGAATTGGAAGAGGGGGTTCTGTTTACTGTTGGCCACACACTCTTGCAACAGCGGCCTCGCCAGATTGTTCATCCCTCGCTTGTGGTACACCCACGCCAGCGCGTCCATGACCACGGGTTCTTCCGGCCGCTGCTGCATGGCCTGCTGAGCCAGGCTCAGAGCCCACCCGAGATCCTCCTCGGCATCCGCCAACGCCCGCGCCAGACCGGCTTGCGCCACCGGCGAGCTTGGGTCGATATTCAAAGCGCCCCGGTAGTATTCGACTGCCCAGGAAAACTTTCCCTGTCGCCATTGCAGGTCAGCCAGATGGAGGTAAGGGGCCATGCGCCGCGGGTCGGCTCGGATGGCGCCCTCGAAGCTCCTCGCCGCCTCCTCCAGCCGGCCGAGTTGCGCCAGGGCTTGGCCCCGATAGACCTGCGCCGCCAAGCGGTTCGGCTCTAGCGCTAGCGCTTTCTCACACGCCGCCACCGCCTCCGCCCAGGCACCCTGGGCCAAATATAACTGAGCCGATAGCTCATGCAGGCGTGGCGCTGGCCCCTGGGAATCGAGGTAGCGCCGAAATTCTGCCAGCCCTTGCTTAATCCGGCCATGCTCAATGTAGTAGCGGGCCATCCGCGCCAGCGTTTCCTCGGGCTTGGGAGAGGAAGCCAGCGCCTTCCGATACTCTCGCTCCGCCCGCGAGAAGTCCTTCCTCAATGCGTGCAGGTTGGCCCAGCGCTCGTGAACCAAGAAGTTCCGGGGGGCCAACCGGGCGGCCACTTGCAATGCGCGCTCTGCTCTCTGCGTGTCTCTTTCCAACAAAGCTGCTCCCGCGGCTAACAAATACCCGTCCAGCCTCCACGGACTCGAAGTGATGACCCTTTGGGCATACTGCGCCGCACTGGCAGCATCGCGCTTGCGGAGACTCAATTCCGCCAGGCGTAGGTAAGCGTGGCTAAAATTCTCATCGTATTCGATGCACTGGTAGAATTGCGTACGAGCGTGCTCAATTTTCCCCTCCTTGAGGTAGGCGGAACCAAGATAGTAGCGAGCGAAAACTGACCTCGGGTCACTGGCAACGATTGTCTCCAACTGGGAAATCGCACTCGCGGTATCGCCCCGAAGATAGGCGATCGCTCCTTGAAAGATCAGTGCCTCATGGTCCTTGGGATTTTCTTGCAAGACCTGCTGGTTCCAACCGGCGGCCTCGGCCACATCGCCCAAAGTGACATACGCGCTGACAAGCTTCTTCTTAACCAGGGTGGAGGAGTGAACGGAAAGGCCCGCCCGGTATTCTTTTACCGCCCGAGCCGGCTGGTGGTGAGTAATCCAGAAATCTCCCAGCTCAACATAGAGCTGATCCTGGTCCGTCGCTTCCGTCTTCAAGAAGTCCAAGGCGGATTCGGTTTTCTCCAGCCGCCCGGTCCGATAGTAGAAGTCGGCCAACGCTAAGTGCATTTTCGTGTTGTCGGAACTGTTCTTGGTTCCCTTCTTCAGAACCTGCTCGGCCTCTGCAAGACGGTTCAGCCCCAGGTAGAGATGGGCGAGGTTCCGGTAGGTCTCGACGCGGGTCTGGTCGAGCTCCAGCGCTCTCTTGAAATGGTCCTCGGCAGCCGCAGGGCGACCCAGGCCAATCTCCGCGATTCCGATCGCCAAATGGACTGCCACATTGTCTGGCTCCAACTGCTTGGCTTGCTCGAATTCCGTCTTTGCCCGGGGAAAATTCTTTTCGCCCAGATAACTTTTGGCGAGCAAGATTCGGGCAGGGAAATTTTGCTCCTCCCGGCTTAGGATTCCCTCCGCCAGCTCACGGGCGCGCCGGGGCTCCTTAGCCATTAGGTAGATTTCACCCAACTCGAGGGCAGCCTCGGTATGCCCGGGGTCGAGTTCCAATGTCCGCTGGAAGGCTTGGGCGGCGGCGGACAATCGGCTGAGCTTTCGGTTGGTGAGGCCGAGGTGATGGTAGCCCTCAGAAAAGTCGGGATCGGCCTTGACGGCGTTCCGAAAATGGATCTCCGCCTCAAGGTATTTTTCCTGTTCAGTGGCTGTTTTCCCCTCTCGGAAGTGGCGATCGCGGCGCGACTGCGGGTCTTGCTGGCAGCCCGTCCACGAGACAACAGCAAGCAGGAGGAAAAGTCCAGCTTTCCTGAGCCTTGACCTCATGGGCATCCCATCAAACCCCTAGATCTTCCGATGATCTTTCTTTTGCACGTCTTCCTGTGAGCCTCTGACACAATCCCCCCTGCCTTGTAGCAGTTTGCTAGCCAGGCTCGGTATTCTCGCGGCGCACCTAACCCAATGTCTCTTCAACTAGTTCCACACTTTGACGAGCAACATCCTTGCCGCGCCGGGGCCAGCGCCATCAACTAGAGTGAAAAGAACTTCCATACAGGCAGCAATCTTTTTCCGTTTTTTTGAGAAAGAGCGGATTCCGCCCTTCCATTGGCCCGACAAGAGTGACGCAAACGTGGAAACTTTGTCCACCTCAACCGGGTTGTATCCGGTGCAAGAGGTTGGGCCCCACGGGCGAGTACGAGAAAGTGGGCCTTTTCTCTGAAATATATAGGGTGATTATTCGGAGCGGAGGGAAAAACTTTTCCGTTTAGCGGAAGAAAACTTGGCTCGCGCTGTCAACGAGCTCAGCGGGGAGAAAGGGTTCGCCGATATCTTAGGCTCTTCGCTGTATGTCATTGGGTGTCTATCAGCTAGCACGGCGATTCTATGCCGGGGATGCCACTGGATTTCCCAAGATTGGCATGGTGGTTGCACTTCGAAGAAGGTTGTTGTCGACCGTGCGAGAGATGAGCATCTCCTACGAAGTCTTGCAAGTGAGTTCACCAGCGGGCTCCCTGTCTCGGCCCGCAGGCATGTTCCTGGGCGACTTGGTGCGCAGCGAAACGCCTACCATGATGGAATTATGCCAGGTCGCAAAGGAGGTAGCCTACTCTGACATTCCGGTTCTGATTCTCGGCGAAAGTGGTACTGGCAAGGAGGTGCTTGCGCGCGAAATTTTTCGCCATTCCCGCCGTACTGACAAGCCTCTCCTCAAGATTCGGTGCGGGCGCCTCAGCCAACGAGACCCTGACAACGGTTCGCCCACACCCGAGTTTGACCTCGGCGTGAGTGGTCCCGGCACCTTGTTGCTGGATGGCGTGGAGGAGTTGCCGCCGGACAGGCAGCGGAGCTTGCTGCATTTGGTGGACGGCGACGGCCTTTCGGCTGGGGTCGGCGCCGATAATGCAGCCGTCCGACCGTGGCGGTTGATCTCTACCTCGAGTGTCGAACTGGATTCTGAGATCCGGGAGCGCAGATTCCGGGCTGACCTCTACTACCGGCTCAATGGGGTGTGCCTGCGCCTTCCTCCGTTGCGCGAGCGCAAGGAAGATATTGAGCCTTTAGCCAAGTTCTTCGCGGAGAGATTTTCACACGCTTTCGGGCGTGAACGGCGGAAGCGCTTGAGCCGTTCGTCATTGAAGGTCTTGGGCAACCATCAGTGGCCGGGCAATATTCGTGAACTGCAAAACGTGATTCAAAGGATAGTCTTACTCGACGACGAGGAAAAAGTCCTGAAGGATCTTTTCCATACCAGCTCGACTGTGGAGCCATTGCCCGGTGCCCCGGGTGAGGGGGAACGGACTCTTTCGCTCAAGAGAGCCTCTCGGTTGGCGGCGCGCCGTGTAGAAGAAAAACTCATTCTGGAGGTTCTAAACCAGACGCACTGGAATCGAAAACGAACCGCGCGGGAGTTGGGCATAAGCTACAAGGCCTTGCTGTACAAACTCAAGCAACTGGGGCTGGACCGATGAGCGGCAGAAAACCCAACCAGAAAATTCGGTGGGGGAGGATGGTGGGGAGAGGCTTCGGGGTTTTGTTATCGGTTGCCTGTCTCCTGCCGATGGGGGGGGTGGCGCGCGCCCAGCAAAACCGACCGGATCCCTTAGCCCCAGGAAGTTTCGGGTCTTCTCGGGCAATTTCTGATCAGCAGAACACACGCGACTACATCATTGGTCCCCAAGACCTGCTGGTCATCAACGTCTGGAAGGAGCCGGAGTTCTCCCGCACTGTTCAGGTCCGCCCGGATGGGAAGATTTCGCTGCCATTGATCGAGGATATCCAAGCCTCGGGACTGAAGCCGGTCGAATTGGCAAGAGTCATCGATGCCAAGCTGAAGCGCTTCGTCACCAACCCCACCGCGACCGTGATTGTTCAAGAATCCAATAGCCATCGTGTCTATCTGATCGGAGAGGTGATGCGTCCCGGTGTCTATCCGCTGGTTCCTCTGATGACCGTGCTGCAGGCTTTGGCTACCGCGGGGGGATTTCGGGAATTTGCCAGCGTGAAGGAAATTACTGTGTTACGAACTGTGGGGGGCAAGAGTGTGAAATATCCCTTTAACTACAAGCAGGTAATTCGCGGAAAGCGGACGGAACAGAATATCCTTTTGCGCAATGGGGACACCATTATTGTTCCGTAGAGCTTGCGTGAGGTGAACTATGCGCTGTCGCGTGGAAAGAAAACTGGGCAGTTTAATCTTGGGCTTCATGGTGGCCATACCCCTCATCGCTCAGCAGGCCCCCAAGGCTCCTGAGCCTCGCCAGGAAAAGCGACTCCTAGCTCTGCTCTCGCCGCAAGAAACCGAGGAGGATCTGGAATCAGGGAGGAGGCTATCTTCTCGCAGGCCAGCTTTCTCCAGCGCCAGCAGCCTGCTTCCGGTACCACAACTCTTGGCCCGGGCAGGAGACAGAGCTGACGGGGCCCCCGAGCATAGGACCCTTCTGCGGTTCCGGTTTTCGCTGAGTGAAAGTTATGACGACAACATCTTGCAACGATCGCGTGCTATTAGTGATTCCTTCACCCAGTTCTCTCCTTTCATCGGCATTGAACGGTTGGGGAGACGAAGTGTGACCAGCTTGAGCTACCGAGGCGACGGCCGAGCCTATAGGCGGCAGTCCGACCTGAATTTCTTTGGGCACGATCTGCGGTTTCTTCAGACGTACGAGGGTACGCATTGGTCGGCCAGCTTTTCCCATGATCTCCAATACACACCTGACCCGTTGTCGGCGTTCCGGATCCAAGCGGGTCAGAGGGCCGTCAATAATCTCTTGGGACCAGACACGTCATTGGTCACGCCTCACACAGAACGACTGTTCAACGCCTCCACCATCGAGTTGGGATATCGGAAGAGCGAGCGGACCTCGTTCTCATGGGCGGCCGGCTACCGGGACGCTCGCGGTCGCGGCACTCAGTTTACTGACTACAATGAAGTTGATCTACGCGTGTCCTACAGTTACCGCCATTCGCCCCGCGGTACCCTGTCGATCTTTCCCAATGTTCGCCTGGTTCGGTCAGCCCGCACGTTTGGAGACTCAAAGAGCTATGCGCTCTTTCTCGGGCATTCATACCAGATCAAGGAGCGCCTGTGGGTAAGCTTCCAGGCAGGGCCCGAGTATACCCAGTTTGAGCAATCTGCCAGCCGAGGGTTGCCGCCCGAGTTCGCCGGCTTGATAGCTCTGTTGGGATTGTCGGTGCCGGAAACGCGCCCCGTGACCAGCTGGGCCGGTGGGGCCAATGTGGTTTACAATCGGCGGCGGTCTGCATTCGGTCTCTCCTATAGCCGGAGTGTGGGTGGGTCTGGCGGAGTGGCGGGCCCAGTGCGAAATGAAGCGGTCAGCGCCAGTATGTCAAAGCGACTCCTTGGGCGCTGGTCGTCAAGTTTGGCTGCCTCCTACAGTGAGAGTCGTGGCTTTGATGCGTTGGCCAGGTCCCACAATAGCGTCAACGCCAGCCTTCGCTTGGAGAGACAACTGGGGGAGTCAGCGAGCTTCTTTGTTGGCTACAACTTCTGGCGTCAAGTTTCTGACTTTTCTAACCTGTCGTTCACACGCAATTCTGTCACCGTGGGCTTCACCTGGGGCTCCCGCCCCGTTCTGCTGGGGAGATAGGGAAAAACGCGCATGATAACCAACCGTCGCCCGCTGGATTTTCAGGACTTCCTTGACATCCTTCGTCGCCGCAAATGGGTAATCGTCTTCCCCACCCTGCTTGTGGGGGTGGCAACGTTTTTCATCACAAGGAGTTTGCCGGACCTCTACCGATCCGAAACCTTGATTCTGATCGAGGAGCAGAAGGTCCCCGAAGCCTTTGTGCGGCCCACGGTGCAGACTGACTTGGCCGTCCGCATGCAAACTTTGAAGCAACAGATTTTCAGCCGGACCCGGCTGCAAGTCATTATCGAGAAGTTTGGCCTTCTCCAGAGCGGCGGGACAGGAAGCCTCGATGAGCTTGTGGACCGGCTGCGGAACAAAGATATTGAGATTGAATTAGTCCCTCGTCGTGATCGTCGCGGCGTGGCTGGATTCAAAATCTACTTCACAGCTTTGACCCCCCAACTGGCTCAGAATGTGCTGCGCGAGATCACCGGCATGTTCATGGAGGAGAACTTGCGGGCACGTGAGCAACAGGCGGCCGGGACTACGCAGTTCTTGGAGGTTCAGTTGGGGCGCGCACGCCAGCGTCTCCAGGAACAAGAACAACGGTTGCGCAAGTTCAAGACGCGCCATTTTGGTGAACTCCCGCAGGAACAGCAAACCAATCTGACCCTGCTGGGCCAGTCGCACATTCAACTGCAGGCCAACAGTTCTACCCTGGACCGACAACAGCAAGAGAAAACCTACTCGGAATCCTTGTTGTCGGCGCAGGCAGTGATCCAGGAATCAGGCGGCAGCGTGTTGGGACTGTCCGCCCCGGACACTCCCGCTCGGCGGTTGGAAGTTCTGCAAACCCGGTTGTTGGAGTTGGAAGCAAAGTACACCCCAGACCACCCCGACCTCATTTCCACCCAGGCCGAGATCGACCGGTTGAAACACGCTCGTGCCGAGGCGACAGAGGAGAAGGGCGAGGGCACGGACGACCCCCTTGAGGACAAGCTACCCGCAGCCCAAAGTGCAGAGGCGATACGTACCCGGAGCCGCCTCCAAGCGCTGGAGGTGGCCGTTCAGCAGACGCTCCAGGAACGCAAGGAGATTCAGCAGAGAATTCGAACCCTTCAACGTCGTGTGACTGTTACGCCTTTGCGAGAGCAACAGTTGGCCGAACTGACCCGTGACTATGAAGTTGTACAGAGGCAATATGACAGCTTGCTTCAGAAGAGGCATGAGGCTCAGATGGCGGCCGATCTGGAGAGCCGGCAGCGGGGCGAGCGGTTCCGCATCCTCGACCCGCCGAATTTGCCCACCGCACCGTACAAAAGCCCTCGGCTTCGGCTGAATCTGCTCGGTGTGGGGGGCGGGTTGTTCTTGGCCCTTGCTATGGTAGTGGGGCTCGAGTTTACGAACGACTCCCTGCGGACCGAACGAGATGTCAGCTACTACATCAATCTGCCAACCCTGGCAAGTGTTCCGCGGGTGCGGATCCCCCGCCGGAAGCGTCGCCGGGATGAGGGATTGTTTGACAGGAAGGCCGATCTCGGAAAGGTGAGTAACTAACCGAAATGTACAAAGCATTTTACGGGTTGCGAGAACACCCGTTCAATATCAGCCCCGACCCTCGGTTCCTTCACTTGACGCGGCGGGCCCACGATGCTCTCGCCTGTCTGTTTTATAGTTTGAGCCGCCGTCGTGGCTTTGTCCTGTTGTCGGGCGAAGTGGGGACGGGTAAGACGACCTTGCTCAACTGTCTTCTACTCGAGTTGCGCAAACGCAATATCCCCTGTGCCTTCGTTGTCAATCCCAGGCTGGACCCAATCGAGTTCCTTGAGCTCACGCTCTCGGAATTTGGCATTGGTGGCCCATCCCGAGGAAAGGGCCAGATGTTGCAACGCCTGCATCACTGGCTCCAGGACCGTCAGGCTGCCGGGCGAACGGTAGTCTTGATTGTCGATGAAGCGCACACGATGTCGCTGGATCTCTTGGAGGAAATTCGGCTGCTGACCAATCTTGAAAACAGCGCAGGAAAGCTGCTTCAAATCGTGCTTTCTGGTCAGCCTGAGATTGAGGACAAACTGAATCTTCCCCAGATGCGCCAGGTAAAGCAGCGCATTGTCCTGCACGCGCGCTTGCAGCCTCTCTCGCTGGAAGAAACAGAAGGTTACATCCGAACTCGGCTGAAGCGAGCCGGAGCAAATGGCCAGGGCGTATTTTCGCCCGAGGCCGTCCGCGCCATTAATCGCTACTCGCAAGGTATCCCGCGACTGATCAACCTCATATGCGAGAATGCGCTCATTAGTGGTTTTGCCGCACACCGGCGGCCCATCTCAGTTGAATTGGTGGAAGAGGTAGCCCAGGACTTCCAGTTCGACGCGCCAACGGCACCCTCGCCGTCTGCGCCACCGCTTGCTTCCGAACTGCCAGCCTCCCTGCAAAGAATTTTGTCGGACCCCAAGCTATCGACCGCATTCCTGAATTTCTTGCAGCTTGTGGAACAAGCTCACAATCCCTAGGGGAGGGCAAGGGAAGCACATGAGCAGAATTCCCGAGGCGTTGAAAAAAGTGCGCGTGCAACAGGATCTGGGAGTGGAAACCCAAGCCAAAAAGGTTGGACGGCCGCAAGTTCTTCCGGAAGACCTGCTGGATTTGGCGGACTCACTAGAGGAAGGAACCCGGGTTGGTTGTCGGCGAGAGCGCTGGGATCTGCAAGAAAGTATTGTGACCCGTGGCCACAGCAAAGACCGCATCATCGCAGTGGAGGAGCTGCGGAAGCTGTGTGCGTGGCTCTTGCAGAGACAACGCGCCACCTCGCAAAAGACCCTCTTGGTTACCAGCGGCATGCCGAAAGAGGGAAAGACTTTCCTGGCCACGAACTTGGCTTGGATTATGGCCCAATCGAAAAACCAGAAAGTATTGCTGATCGATGCTGACCTCCGATGCTCATCGGCGCACCTGATGCTGGGCGCGCCTGGCGTCCCGGGCTTGGCGGAGTTTCTCGAAGGAAAAGCGGAAGAGTCGCAGATACTCCAGCAGGGACCCCTCTCGAATTTCTTCTTCATTCCCTCGGGTCACTGTCCGGAAAACCCGGTGGAGCTGCTCACCACCACGGCCTTGAAGAAGTTCATTGCCAGACTTTCCACCCAGTTTGATTGGATTATTGTCGACTCTTCACCGGTTGGGTCCATTTGCGACGCCCAGTTGATCGCCCCTTTCATGGACGGAATCCTGCTCGTCATCGGGGCTGGAGCAAGCTCGGCGGAGATCGCGGTTCGAGCCCGTGACCTCTTGGCGGACATGGGATTGCTGGGGGTCATTCTCAATTATGTCGATCCAAGGGAGGCCTACAGCTCTTACTACTACCGGGCCTACATGGGAAAGCGGTCTAAGGAATGAGCTGACTTGGCAGTGAGACCTCGCTGTGTTCTCTGAGCGCAGGGCAGGTGGTTTAGCTCGTCTTCGGGCTGGGCTCCTATCTATGCCCTCAGTCCGCTGTGCTTGCCAGAGTCCTCCCGAGGGCTACTGTCGTTCTGAGCAGTGCCAGATCACAGAAATTCTTGTCACCAGCAATGAGACCGAGGAAGGCAAAGTCCGGGCGCGGTATCGACCGCCGGTAATCACCCCTACCCGGTGGCCTTCGCCTCCATCGAGTGCAACAGGGTAGTTCTGTGGAGGGTGGAAACCCTCGGCTTGACGAGGGTATCCGGATGCTTAGGGCCTTGTTCGTGACGCGACTAAGTTGCGGGAAACTCCCGCCGGAACTTTTTTACGACAATAGGGTAATTCTTTTCACTCCTCTGTGCGGGGTGATTGCGAGCCCGATCCAGCCGACAGGTGGACTTACCTACTACGGCTTAATTGCTTTTGTATCAATCGATTACACGCACAGAAATAAATATCTGGGCACGCCTTAGGAAAACTCTGGCAGGGGAATTGCCCTATGTAGTTTGTCCCATTTGGGACTTTATCGGCGGTAGCATGCCCGCCCTTAATTGGGTTGCGAGGTGCTAGCACGAGCTCTAATTCCGGAACCGGTTGTGAGGTCAGCATGGGATCGGGGAATGGTAGTTACCCGTGGTTTGCGTTGCGGGTTAGGACGCGCTACGAAAATTCGGTCGCCGCACTTCTCGGCAGCCAGAGCTATGAACGGTTCCTGCCTCTGTACAAGTGCAGGCGACGTTGGTCTGACCGGATCAAGGAAATCGAAACCCCTCTTTTCCCCGGCTATCTGTTTTGCCGGTTCAACCCGCAAGATCGGCGCCCCATTCTTCTGACGCCTGGGGTGATGCAAATAGTGGGAACGTCGAAGGGACCTATCCCAATTGAGGATACCGAGATTTCCGCCATCCAGACGATCATCGAATCCGGGCTCCCCAGCCACCCGTGGCCGTTCCTGCAAGTCGGGAAGAGAGTAAGGGTTGATTGTGGAGCGCTGCGCGGGCTGGAGGGGATTTTGTCGAAGTTCAAAGGGCGTCACCGCATCGTGGTGTCGGTGTCTCTTCTTCAGAGCTCGGTTGCGCTTGAAATTGATAGTGCTTGGGTCAGCTCCATAAACTAGGAATCGCGAGCACACATGGGTATTTCTATCTCGAAATTATTTTCTTTGAAACACCAGCCAGATTCTCGAACCCTTACGGAGAACTCTGCTCGTGATCAAACCTACTCGAAGGATCAACCGGGCAGCATCGTTGCGGAAGAGTTGTTTACTAGAATGCTGCGTTTGGAACAAAGGAGAACGGAGCGCTCGGGGAATCCGCTCTTGCTCATGCTCCTAGACGCGGGGACGACTTTTCAAACTGAGCAAAAGGCGGAAGGTTTCCAGAACCTGGTGTCTGCACTCTCCTCTTCCATAAGAGAGACAGACATAACCGGCTGGTACAAAAATGACTCTGTTGTGGGTGTCATCCTCACCGAGATCGGTGTTGCAAACAAGAGCGCAATACAAGCTGCGGTACTGGCTAGAGTAAGTGCTGCCTTGCACAGCAACCTAGATTTGGAACAGATCACTAAGATTCACATATCTTTCCACCTATTCCCGGAAGAGGGGGACAAGCAAAGTCCGGAGAACCCGGCTGGTTCCAAGCTACATCCCAATTGGCCCGAGCAGGGCGACGCGAAAAGCTTCTCTCGTTTGATCAAAAGAACGATGGATATCGCGGGCAGTCTCCTAGCGCTAATCGTTTTATCGCCTTTGTTTGTCGCAATTGCTCTGGCCGTAAAACTATCCTCGAAGGGGCCCATACTATTTAGACAAGAGCGGGTGGGTCAGTCCGGTAAAAGTTTCACGTTTTTGAAGTTCAGATCCATGCATTGCGCGAGCGATCATAGCCTTCACAAGGAATATGTCCGCCGGTTGATTGCAGGAAAGACCGATCCGAAGCAATCGAAAGGGGTTTACAAGTTAGTGGCGGATCCCAGGGTCACCCGTGTGGGGGAGTTTCTACGAAAGACCAGCTTGGATGAGTTTCCGCAATTCTTGAATGTCTTAAAGGGGGAGATGTCTCTGGTAGGACCGCGACCTCCCATTCCCTATGAGTTTGAGTCGTATGACATTTGGCACCGACGTAGGGTGTTGGAGGTGAAGCCCGGAATCACAGGGTTGTGGCAGGTGACTGGACGAAGCAGGACCACGTTCGACGACATGGTTCGCCTCGACCTGCGGTACGCTCGCTCCTGGTCGCCCTGGCTCGACCTGAAGATTCTGCTCAAGACCCCACAGGCTGTCTTCTCTCGGCAAGGAGCCTACTGACATGAGCTCGAACGGCAAGAACGGAAAAAAGGGCAGCATTAGATCTGGCGTAGCTGTGGTGTCGGGACCGGATGGCTCTTCAACCAACGGCCTGCTGCGCGTCGGTGTGGTGGGCTACGGGTATTGGGGGCCCAACATCGTCAGGAACCTCCATGCCTTGGACGGTGTTCGCGTGGTGAGAGTGTGCGACAAGTGCCCGAAGGCCTTGCAGCGCCTCAAGAAAACCTACCCTTCGGTAAGTGTGACCGAGGACGTTCATGAGCTGCTCACCGCCACTGACATTGACGCCATTGCCATAGTCACGCCCGTCCGGACCCACCATGGGCTGGCAAGAGCGGCTTTGGAAAACGGCAAGCACGTATTCGTAGAAAAACCCTTTACCGCAACCACTGCGCAGGCCGAGGAGCTGATCGAACTGGCCGAGCGCAAGAATCTCACCCTGATGGTGGACCACACCTTCCTTTTTACGGGCGCCGTGAGGAAGATTCGTCAGCTCATGGAGGAGGGTGTTCTCGGCAACCTGTACTACTACGATTCCACTCGCGTCAATCTGGGCCTGTTCCAGCACGATGTCAACGTTATCTGGGATCTAGCCCCGCACGACCTCTCCATCATGGACTACTTGATTCAGGGGCGGGCCGAAGCGGTCGTGGCCACGGGCGTCTCGCATCTGAACGGGTTCGAAGACGTGGCCTTCATCACAGTTTACTTCCCCCGCAACGTGATTGCCCACATCAACGTGAACTGGCTCTCGCCGGTTAAGGTGCGGACGACCTTGATTGGCGGCGAAAAGAAAATGCTGGTCTGGAACGACCTGGAGGCGGACGAGAAGATTAGGGTGTACGACAAGGGCGTCGAGGTCACCAACCAGCAGGGCATCTACAATCTGTTGGTCAGCTACCGATCCGGCGACATGTGGGCGCCGCAGATTGAGCGCACAGAGGCGCTACAAGTGGAGCTCGATTACTTTGTTGACTGCGTGACCCACCAGAAGAAACCCATCAACGATGGCGAGGCAGGATTGCGGGTCGTTCGGATGCTCGAAGCAGCGAATCAGTCGCTCCTGCAGAAGGGAGCCTGCTTAAAACTGTGAGCGAGTTCTTGTGCATCGCCCCGGACGTCAAGCTGGGCAAGGACGTCAAACTCTCTCGGTTCATCAACCTCTATGGATGCGAGGTCGGTGACGAGACCAAGATCGGCGCGTTCGTCGAAATTCAGAAGAATGCCCGGGTTGGCCGGCGATGCAAGATTTCCAGCCACACCTTCATCTGTGAAGGCGTCACCATCGAGGACGAAGTCTTCGTCGGCCACAGCGTCACTTTCATCAACGACTCCTACCCGCGCGCCACGACCGGCGAGGGTGAGCTGCAAAGCGAGCAGAACTGGAAAGTCGAGACAACGGTTGTCAAGCGCAAGGCCTCGATTGGGTCGGGTGCAACCATTCTCTCGAATGTCGTGATCGGCGAGAACGCAATCGTAGGGGCAGGCAGTGTCGTGACCCGCGACGTTCCCTCCAATGCCATTGTGGTCGGAAATCCGGCGAAGCTGCTGAGGTTCATCAACGCCGAGGCCAGGATCGCAAGTTGATCAGCAGCAAAAAAATTCCTTTCCTGGAACTTGCTACTCCTCATGTGGAGCTGGAAGAGGAATTGGTGTCGGTCTTCAAAGAAGCCCTGAATACGGCGGGATTCATCGGCGGTCCCATGGTGGACGACTTCGAGCGAGAATTTGCTCAATTCTGTGAGGTCTCCCACTGCGTTGGAGTCAATAGCGGGACCGACGCCTTGCGCTTTTGCCTGATTGCTGCAGGTATCACAAACGGTGAGATTGTCTTGACAGTCCCGAACACATTCATTGCGACTGCAGAGGCCATCTCCCAGGCTGGTGCCCGACCGGATTTCGTGGATGTTGATGAGCGGACATTCAACTTGGATCCGGAGAAGCTTCGTGAGTACGTTGAGACACAGTGTGAAGTTGATGGGCAAACCGGGAAGCTAGTCAATCGCAGA
The DNA here is from genome assembly GCA_022571295.1 of Acidobacteriota bacterium. Taxonomy (GTDB): domain Bacteria; phylum Acidobacteriota; class Terriglobia; order Acidiferrales; family 2-02-FULL-67-57; genus JACZYA01. The sequence continues at coordinate 21,432 of JACZYA010000033.1, forward strand.
CTTGGACGAGTGGTGGCGGGGGTTATCCCCGTGCATCTCTACGGGCAAATGGCCGACATGGATCCCATCCTAGAGTTGGCCGAGCGGTACAATTTGATCGTGATCGAAGACGCCTGCCAAGCCCACGGGGCGGAATACTTTTCGAGGAAAGAGAATCGTTGGAAGAAGGCTGGGTCGATGGGCAGTGCGGCTGCCTTCAGCTTTTATCCGGGCAAGAACCTGGGGGCATGCGGAGAAGCGGGCGCCGTTACGACGAATGACGAGAAGATTGCCCGAAAAGTCCGAATGCTGCGGGACCATGGCCAGGCGCAAAAGTACTACCACGAGATGGAAGGGTACAACGGAAGACTGGATGCAATCCAAGCAGGCATTCTGCGAGTCAAGCTTAGACTCTTGCCCGAATGGAACCGACAGCGGCGTCAAAAAGCGCTTCGCTATAATGAGCTTCTTCACGATGTTGAGGAAACCATCATTCCCTATGAGCCGACATGGTCGCGGGCCGTTTACCACCTCTACGTGATCCGCAGTCGCCGGAGAGATGAGCTCAGGAAGCATCTGGAAGCCGAGCAAATTGGTACGGGCCTCCATTATCCACTGTCACTCCATCTTCAAAATGCTTACCGATTCCTCGGTTTCAAGCAGGGAGATTTTGCAAACGCGGAACGGGTAGCGTCGCAAGTCCTTTCGCTGCCGATGTATCCACAGCTTCCCTTCAATCAGCTGGAGGCTGTTGGCCAGAAGATCTCACAGTTTATCATTGCCCAGACGGCCGCAGTCACCTAGTCTTTCCGATCAAAATCTGGGGATCAAAGGGTAGTGAGGTTTTCATTTATCCACACAAGGTTAGCCAGGGAGCGGCCCCAGAAGGACGTGGGCGCCGCAGGCATCGGAGCTGGCATCCACTACCGGGTTCCGCTTGGTCTCGGGAAGGCCTATGAGGTCGGTTGGTCGTGGGATCTCCTGAACGGTACGACACGACCACTTTCCAGTGCGAGGTTGAGGACGGGGCAGCGTATGTACGTCTCGATTGTTGAACGAAGCCTGTGGGAGGAGGGCCAGGGCCATGAGCGAAGCTGAGATGGTAGTTGTCGTCGGGCTCGGAGAGGTGGGGAAACCTCTCCTCGAGATCGTGTCCAAGCACTACGAGGCGGTCGGAGTGGACCTCTTACCTCCACCCGAGCGAGTCGAGGGAGTCGACGTCATGCATGTCTGCTACCCGTTCGGGATGAAGGACTTTCTCGGTGAGGCCGCCCGCTATATCGATCTTTTCAGGCCCAGGCTTACGATCATCAACAGCACAGTGGGGGTGGGGACGACGCGAACCCTAGCCGAGCGAACGGGTGCGGCCGTGGTGCACAGTCCAGTGCGCGGCAAGCACGCGCGTATGCACGACGAACTCCTCCGTTACACGAAGTTCGTGGGAGCGATCGATCCGGCCAGCGGCGAGCAGGCCGCCAAGCATTTCGAGTCGATCGGCATGAAAACGAAGATCCTGTCGTCTCCGGAGGCGACTGAGCTCGCGAAGCTCACCGAAACGACCTATTTCGGTCTGCTCATTGCCTGGGCGCAGGAGGTGGAGAGATACTGTGATCAGCTGGGCCAGGAATACGACGAGATTGCCTCCTTCCACGAAGAAGTCAGTTTCTTTCCTCCCGTCAAATACGTCCCAGGTGTCATCGGCGGCCATTGCGTCATGGCCAACATCGAGATCCTGAGCAGGCTCGATCATTCGGATCTTCTCAAGGCGATCCAGTCCTCCAACAAGAAGAAAAGCAAGCGGGAGGCCGGCAGAGGTAAGGCGGACGGTCCGAGCCGGCCTGAGGCCGTATCGCCAGTGCCAGCGCTCTTGGGAACCGGCGCCCGGCACAGCTAACCAGGCCGTGGTCACTTCCGTTCACCGCAAGCAACTTGAGCGCTACAGTCAATGGCTCGCCCTGCGGATTGGCTGGGATGAAGTCTGTTCCTTTCTGAGAGTTTAGCTATGCTGCTGACGCGCGCCTATTACTTGCTCAAGCCCGCCATTCCGCGGGGACTCCGAATGGCGCTTCGAGGCCTTGTGGCAAGACGTCGAAGGCCTCGTTACGTCACATCTTGGCCCATCAATCAGGTAGCTGGAAGAGTTCCGGATGGTTTTCCTGGCTGGCCGGATGGCAAAGAGTTTGCGTTCGTGCTTACCCACGACGTCGAAACCAAGAAAGGCTTGGATCGTTGCCGCGAGCTGGCCGACATGGATATGCGTCTCGGGTTTCGCTCCTCTTTTAACTTCGTACCCGAAGGCGATTATGAGACGCCGGATTCTCTGCGCGCATGGCTTACCACAAATGGATTCGAAGTGGGTGTCCATGACCTAAGGCACGATGGTCAGCTCTACAATTCCCGGAAGAGCTTTGCCGCCCAGGCGCAAAGAATAAATCATTATCTGGAGGAGTGGCAGGCGGTGGGCTTTCGCTCCGCCTTCATGTTTCGGGATCTGCGCTGGCTCCAAGATCTGAACATCCTGTACGACACATCTACCTTTGACACTGATCCGTTTGAGCCACAGTCCACCGGCGTCAACACGATCTTCCCGTTTTGGGTGTCTCGAGACGACCACTCCGGCTACGTCGAACTTCCATACACGTTGCCACAGGATTCAACGCTCTTCCTTTTACTCCAGGAACCGGCGATTGATGCTTGGAAGCGAAAGCTTGATTGGATCGCTCAACAGGGCGGGATGGCGCTGTTGAACACTCATCCCGACTACATGAATTTCAACGGTAGGGGGAATCGGTCGGAGTATAGCGCTCGAATGTACCAAGAGTTCTTGGGATACGTGGCCGAGCGCTACGGGCACCGATGCTGGTTTGCCCTGCCGCGAGACGTAGCCAAGTACGTCACCCGTGCCCTTCATCCAGGAGTAGATCGATGTGCGAGTACACAACTCGCTCATTCATCCGGACGTCGCCCTTCAAGTCGTCAACATCCGACCGTCTCGAGCAGCTGGCGCCTTCGGGGAAAGCGTGTGGCGATGGTTACGCTTTCCCCTTTCCCAGCCGATCCACGACCGCGTCGCGCCGCGGAGGCCCTTGTCAATGAAGGTATGAGCGTCGACTTGATATGCGTCGCGGGAGATGAAAAGGCTCCGAAGCGTGAAGTCTTGAACGGCATCGACGTGCTCCGTGTTCCCATCGCACACCGCCGTGGCGGCAAGCTCGCATACGCCTACGAGTATTCTGCCTTCATTCTGATTTCCTCCGCGATCCTCGCCCTGCGCTCGTTGACCCGTGGCTATGACTTGGTCTACGTGCACAATATGCCCGACATTCTTGTCCTGAGTTCGTTGATACCGAAGGCATTGGGAGCGAAGGTAGTCCTCGACCTACACGATCCGATGCCCGAACTCATGATGACAATTTCCAAGCTTCACCAAGACAGCCTGAGCGTTCGACTCCTAAAGCGACTCGAAAAGTGGAGCATCGCGCGCGCGCATTTGGTCCTCACCGTCAATCGCGCCTGCAAAAGGATATTCAGCTCGCGAAGCTGTCGTTCGGAGAAAATTGGCGTCGTAATGAACTCCCCCGATGAGGAGATCTTCCGACTTCGCACCCCGCGCTCGCACGCCCCCGCAACCCGCGCTGCGAACAAGCCCTTCGTGATCATGTATCACGGGTCTTTAGTCGAACGAAATGGCTTGGATCTCGCTGTCGAGGCTCTCGCGCGAGTGCGGCAGGCTGTTCCCGCCGCGGAACTCAG
>JACZYA010000146.1 GCA_022571295.1 Acidobacteriota bacterium
CGGGCTTCTTGCTGTTTCTTTTTGGCCGAGGGCATGTAGCGCCCGCCGTGGACTTCCGCCACCCGGCCGCGGTTGCGGAGATTGACGAGGGTCTTCTTCAGTTGGTGGCGTTGGGCCGAGCGCAGTCCGAGCTTGCGGGTCAGTTCCGCTAAGCTGAGCGGGTGGCGCGCCTGCTCCAGCACAGTCAGGACGTCGGCTTGGTCAAACTCGTGGGTTTTGTGGGCCATTCCTTCTAGGACTATAACAGAGTTCTTTGGCCACCGAGGCACGGAGGACTAAGACCGTTCAGCCCACGGGCCTCCCTAAGTGCTTGAGATCACGCTGCCGATTGAGGCGGTTTCCTGTCCGCCAAAAACAAATGTTTTAGGCTGATAATTGTCGGTGATAGAATCCACCAATTCCCTAGGATTGCCTTGATCATGTTTGACCTTTGGCATGCACACAGGAAGCTTAAGAAGTTAGGTAAGACATTCGATCCCTTAATAGCTCAGGCAAAAAAGGAGGGTGATGAGGAGAAGTATGAGGGTTTAATCAGTGAACTCCTCATGGAAAGAGATTTTATCGACATAGACTCTCTAATCAGTCGTAGGATTATTCGGAGGGCCAACGGACTTGATCTTCCAATCCCTCCGTATAGTGACAAAGAGGCGTGGGAGCGGAACCGCACCACAGGGGCGTATTATCTCACTGCCAAAGGCAGGGCGGACCTACGCAGCTTAATTCGCAAGGAAAAACGTGAACGGTTTGAATATTGGGCGCGTTGGATCGTTCTCCTGACTGGATTAATAGGTGCCGCTACCGGGCTGGTCGCCGTACTGTTCTCTCTCTGGAAGTGATGAGTACAAATTCTCTCTCGGTGGCAGCCCACCGCCGTGCCCTGAAGGCCGAGTGCTATAATCCAACTCAACGTTTTCCATTGTTCCCATGGAGGTTAGTATGCTCACCGCGCTTGGAGTAATCTTCCTTCTGGTAATGGCGGGAATATCAACGCGTTACTTAGTGAAGAACAAACTGTCTACGAAATCCTATTCTGCTGTTGCTACATTCGCTCTCGCAGGCGGTCTAGTGATCGCCAATATAAACTCGCTACAGAGGTTCGCAATCTCCTTGGGCCAACAAGCAAGTCTGTCCGTTGATATGCAGGAGAAGGTCGAGTTTGTGAATACAAGCGTAGAAGAAGTAAGAAGCCTCACGAACCAAGTTGGGTTACTGGTAGAAAATGCAAATTCGACAAATGCCAAGATCGAAAACACCGCACAAGTGGTTACTGAACTCGTTAAAGATGCGAGTTCCATCAGGACTCAGATATTGCGCACTCAACAGGACATCAAGGAAGCGAGTGAGCTCGCAGACAACGCGACGAGAATGAGGATTGGATATAGATCGGGATGGGAAGAACTAGCCCGACTGGGCAAGGATTCTCGGCGCCCGAACGTAATGAGAATGGCCCGCGACCGCCTCAAACGTATCACCGCTGATTACGAGAAAACATTGGGTGCCTTTCTACGAAGGTATGACATAGATCCAGTCCAATTACTCATATTTGATCCTGATCCAACACCCCAAAATGTCACCGTCGCTCATATAGTGAAACTTATTAGGACGGGTGAGGATCTAGACCAAGTCACATATGCATTCTTTGCTTTAAGGAACGCAACGAGGTCTTCCTTCCCGATGTTTAACCTTGCAAGGGTGGAAAAGTGGTGTGAAGAGCACAAGCTCCGCTGTGAAAGTGATCCTGCCAATTGAAGAATTGGCTCAGTTGCGGGCGGTAGGGGGCGGGGCTAGACGCGGATGAGGCGGTGGTGGATGGCGTAGAGGATGAGCTCGAGGCGGTCGGAGACGCCCAGCTTGGAGTAGATGCTGGTGAGGTGGTTCTTGACGGTGGCTTCGCTGACGCCGAGCTTGTCGGCCACTTCCTTGTTGCGCAGGCCCATGGAGACGCAGCGGACAACTTCCATCTCGCGGCTGGAGAGGCGGGCGTCGCGCTGGCCGCTCATGCCCGGGGGCGCGGGCGGCTTCGAGACCAGCGACTCCAGCGCCTGGCTCAGGATGGGGTTGTCGATCCAGACTTCGCCGTTGTGGACTTTGCGGATGCTCTTGGTCAGCAGGGCCGGGTCGGCGTCTTTGAAGAGGATGCCGCGCGCGCCCAGGCGGACGACGCGGACGGCTTTGTCGCGCTCGGCCTCGGTCAGCATGAGGATGACGCGGGTGCGCATCTTGCGCTTGGCGAGCTCCGAGAGGACTTCGATGCCGTCCATGACCGGCATCTTCAGGTCGAGCAGGAGGATGTCGGGGTCGTAGCGCTCCACCAGCAGGACGGCTTCCATGCCGTTGGTGGCTTCGCCGATCAGGATGAGGTCGTCCTCGGGCTCCAGCAGCTTTTGCAGGCCGAGGCGGTAGATGGGGTGGTTGTCAGCTATCCCGACTTTGATTGTGATGCGCATGGCTGCTGCCCTACCCTCCTCCCAGCCTGGGCTGGGCGGGCTACTACTATACCTATACCAGACCCTCTCCTGCGGGAGAAAAGTATTTTACCAGGGAGCCCTAGCGCAAGCGCGCCAATGCTTCGTCCGGCACGCTCGCAGATATGCGGTCGGGGTGCAGGAGCTTGCCCAGCAGCTCGACGCCGGTGGCAAGCTGCGGCCCGGGCCGCGAAAAGTAGCGGCTGGCGTCCACCGCATACACCCGGCCCGCCCGCACGGCCGGGAGCTCCTTCCAGCCGGCAGGAAGCCGCGCGCTTTTGAACTCGTCCACGACGCCCGCCAGCCCGTACCCGCAGGGGAGTACGATCACCACCTCCGGCTGGCTGGCAAGAACCTTCTCCCAGTCGAGGCTGAAAGACGGCTCGCCCGCACGGCCCAGGACGTCCTGCCCGCCGGCCCGCTCCACCATTTCCGGAACCCAATGGCCCCCGACGAAAGGCGGGTCGAGCCATTCCAGGCAGAGCACCCGCGGACGCGCCGGCGCCTCGGCCACGGCCTCCTCCACCGCGGCCACCCGCTGCTGCAACTCCTCGACCAGCCGCTCGGCTGCTGCGGCTCGTCCGGCGGCTTCGCCCACCTTACGGATGTCGTTCCACACCTCCGCCAGCGTCCGCGGCGCAAGCGTGACCACTTGCGGCGGTCGAGCCAGCGCTGTCAGGGCCGCAGGCAGGTCATCGGGCGAAGCGGCGCACACGTGGCACAGGTCCTGCGTGACGATCAGGTCGGGTTGCAGCCGGGCGAGCGCGTCCATGTCCACGCGGTAGAGGCTTTCGCCCCGCGCCAGGAAGTCCCTCACCTGCCGGTCAATCTCGCCGCTGCTCAGGCCCTTCTGCAGACGCGAGTGCACCACCACCTCTGGGCTACCGTTGCCGCCCGGGGTGTCACACTCGTAGCTCACCCCAACCACAGCTTCGCCCAGTCCCAGCGCGTAGAGGATATCGGTCGCCGAGGGGAGGAAGGAGCAAATCCGCATGCTGCAATTCTACCCCCACTCCCGCCCGCTTGTCATTCTGAGGAGTCCGCTGAAGGCGGACGAGCGAAGAATCCCCCGCACCAGCGCCGAAGTTCGCTCGCGAACCACCCTCTTGAATTTGGAGAAACCGCCGCAGACAAGAATGTCCGCGCCACCAAAAGGAAAGAAAAAGGAAAAGTGGGTCAGGCCTGCCTGCCGGTCAACCCACTAGCCCGCCCGGCTTGACAGTCGGCGGTGGCGTTGGCAATATCCTATGTACGCTTTTACTCCACGCTTCCCACCGGGAAGCGTTTCGGGCCGAAGTGGCGGAATTGGCAGACGCGCTGCGTTCAGGTCGCAGTGGGTGCAAGCCCGTGTGGGTTCGAGTCCCTCCTTCGGCACCATTATTCCTCGGTTTTCCTGTGGCTGGCTTGGTGTGTACGCTCGGAGCTTGGGGCGAGGTGTTGCGGTGGCAATCTTTCCGCCCCGCCAAAGCGGGAAACTGCACGAGCAAGGAAAGCAGGACAAGGAATTGAATTGACGCCGCCGCTGCGCCCGCTTATAAGGGCATCCCAGGCGAGCGCCCGCGGTCAGACGCCTACTCGACATGAACAAGAAGCGAAAGGATCGGTCGGAGGAGCGGCCCCGAAGTGTGCGCGTCCTGCTCCGCATTCCCATTCGCGTGCTGGGCGAAAGCAGCGCGGGCCAGCCGGTGGACGAGGTGGCGGAAACCCTGGCGGTCAGCCGCCACGGGGCGCTGGTGAAAACGACCACCGGTTTGCGGCCCGACAGCAAAGTTCGGGTGGAAAATCCTGACAATCACCAGAGCGCCACATTTCGCGTCGTGTGGACGAAAGCCAAGCCGTTGGACGGCGTGTGGCACGCCGGGCTGGAGCTGACGGCCGGCAAGCCCACTCTTTGGGGCATCAAGTTTCCTTTCGAGTAGCGCAGTTTCGGCGCGGGACGTGGGCCGGTCGTGCTAGAATCGCCCCGGGTTGAGCCTGTACGTCTTCGGGGTAAATTTCGCAGCGAGGGGGGACGGTCATGTTGCTTGGTTTTTCGCTCGTGTTCGGCTTGTTGATCGCTTGGCTGGCGGTAACCGCCGTTATGATTTTTTTCTTGGTGTGGCGGGCGGTGATCGGATTGCACGAGGAAGATCAGCTCTTCATCGACCCGAGCGAAGAGCGCCTGGCACGTGAGCAAAGGGAAATCGTGTCCAAGCTGGAGCGGCTTCGGCCCTACGTCATCGGGTCGGTGACCGGCTCGATTGTATTGGCGGTGACGACCTTCGCCGTCTGGGTGCTGCAAGCGTTGTGGTAGGCGAAGCGCCGCCCTACGACGCCGGCGGGGCAGCGGGACGGCTCTGCTGGGGTGTGGCAACCGGCGGAGCAACGGCAACGGCTACGGCTGAGGTGTGGTTGTGGCGGATGAGCCAGCGCCCGCGCTGCTTCTCCAGGACCAAAGTCGTGTGACCCTCGACGCCGAGCGTGCCGGTATCCGATAGCCCCGCGAAGCGCCACTGGTAGCTCACCCACGCTACATTCCCCCGGCGCATCACGCGGGTATTCTCGCGCAGCATCTCCGCGCCGATTAAGGTAGCGTGCTGGGCGCGGTAGCGCCTCTCGACGTTCTCCCAGCCCACCACTGGCGGTTTGTAGTCGGCGGACACCACCGTGCAGTCGGGCGCGTAGTACTGCCTCATGGCGGCGTAGTCGCCCCGGCGGAAGGCGTCAATCAACGCCTCCACGATTGCGTCGATTTTTTTCTCTTCCGACGCGCCCGCCGCCGGCAGTGCCACTCCCAGCGTCAACGCCCCGAGAAGAAAAAGTGCCACCCAACCTTGTCGGTGTTTCACCACGAGACCTCCTGGCATCCCTTTAGCTTCGGCTCTACAATAGCCTGCGCCGCCAGCGCCCGCAACTGCGGGGATGGTATTGTTGTCCCATGAAAATCCTGGTCCTCAACTGCGGCAGCTCTTCGGTCAAGTTTCAGTTCATCGAGACCGACCTGGAGCGCATTGACCGCAACCAAGACCGGCTGCTCGCCCGCGGCCAGATAGAAAGAATCGGCACCCACGAGGCCGTGGTCTCGTGCCAAGCGGACGCGCGCACTGTCCGCGACGTGGGCGTTGACATCCTCGATCATCACGCCGCCATCGCCAAAGTGCTTTCCCTGCTCCAGCACGTAGGCGCGCTCGCCGACCCCAAGCAGATTGAGGCCGTCGGCCACCGCGTGGTGCACGGCGGTGTGTTCCACAACTCGCAGCGCATCACCCCGGAGGTGTTGCGCAAAATCGAAGACGCCAGCGAGTTGGCCCCGCTGCACAATCCTCACAACCTGAACGGGTATCACATCTGCACCCAGCTTTTCCCCGACCGGCCGCAGGTGGCCGTCTTCGACACCGCCTTCCACCAATCCATGCCCACCCGCGCTTTCCTCTACGCACTGCCCTACGAATATTTCCGCCGCCACCGCATCCGCCGCTACGGCTTCCACGGCACCTCGCACCGCTACGTTGCTTTCCGTTTCCGGCAGTTGAGCGGCCGCAGCAAGGAAGACACCAACCTCATCACCTGCCACCTGGGCAATGGCTGCTCCCTCACCGCCATCCAGTTCGGCCGCTCGGTAGACACCTCGATGGGTTTCACGCCGCTGGAAGGGCTGGTGATGGGCACGCGTGCCGGCGACGTCGATCCCTCCATTCTGCTTCACCTGATGGCCAAGCAGGAGATGAGCAGCCACGAAGTCGCCACCCTGCTCAACCGCCACAGCGGCCTCTACGGCATCAGCGGTGAGAGCAACGACATGCGCGAGTTGTTGGAAAGCAGCCACCAGGGGCACGAGCGCGCCCGCATCGCCATTGACGTGTTTTGCTACCGTCTGCGGAAATACATCGGCGCCTACACCGCCGTGCTCGGCCACGTACACGCGCTGATTTTCACTGGAGGAATCGGCGAGAACGCTCCCCACGTCCGCGAGCTGGCCTGCCAAAACTTGGGAGAGATGGGTTACGAACTCGACCTCCAGAAGAACAACCGCGCCGTGGGTGTTGAAGCGGAAATCTCCGCTCCTGCCAGCCGCGCCCAAATCTACGTCATCCCCACCAACGAAGAGCTGCTTATCGCCCGCGACACCTACCGCACCATCGAAGGCCTCGAAAACCCTTAGAGTGGATCCGCTCTTGCGAGTTCCGCAGGCGCGTTCAGCGGTCTTCGTCGGTGGTGCTGGAATTTTTCTTGAGCGCGCGGCCCTGGCTGAGCAGGTTGACGTAGAGCCGCACGCCCC
>JACZYA010000034.1 GCA_022571295.1 Acidobacteriota bacterium
GAACGACGTAGGGCCGCCTCCAGTGAGCATGCACCGGCCGCCCGCAGCCGCTCGATGGCGCGCTCCACGTGCTCCCATGCGGTGTGCTGCACCAAGATCGCGGCGATGCAGATGTACTCCGGCGATGTGTCGGGTTGCCAGTGCCAACCGTCGAAGTCGTACGCGGCATCCAGTCGGGTGAGGATGTCCGTCAGCTTGCGGCGAACGCTCACCGCAGAGGCGGTTGGAGCACCCACTCAGGCACCCGCGCCTCGGCGACGCTGTCGTAGTAGGGAATGTATGGCTTCACGTCGACCACGGGCGTTCCATCGATCGCGTCCAGGCCGGTCACGCGCAAGATATTGCGTCGCCGTCGCAGTAGTGGCACCACTGCCACGCCCAGCGCTGTCGGCCGGCGCTGACTGCGGGTGGCGAGCACGCCCTGCTCGGGCAGGCTCGAATCGCCTCGCAGTTGGATATGGCCGTCTGCGCGCTCTTCGTCCGGCACCCGATGGCAGTAGAAGACGACGATCACGTGCGAGTACGCTTCGATGCCGTCCAACGCCTCCATCAGCTCATCGCGAAAGATGAGATCGGAGCGGACCTGCTCCCAACCTTCCATCATCGGTTCGGACACGTTGTTGCGGACAACGGCGATGGGCCGCAGGCTTACCGGCTCGCGGGGGACCGGCCCTCCGCCGAAGCCGAAGACGCGTAGCACGTTATCGACAGGCCGTCTCACCCAGCGCATGTCTTACTCGCTCTCAGCGCGGCGATCGATTCGATCGTATTGTTCCAGGCCGCGCGCTGTAGTATAGCGTCCTCCGGCCAGCCGAAGAACCGCCGGATCATGCCAAGCGAGGCGACATATTTTGCCTAGCCCTCGTGTATCCCAGACTCGTATCTGTGCTATACTTAGATTGAGCTTCGGAATGGATAGACCTCCGCCATCTCCACCCCACAGCACAGGATCTCCGGGGATGCTCGCAAGCACGTCATGCGAATCATGATCTGCGCGCAGGCGGCAACCGCTCAGCGCGCGATAGACGAGGAGCAACTTGGCTCGACAGCAAACGAAACAGCGCACAGCTAAGCCAAAATCAGGCGCCAGCGACAAGAAGCGCGCCCGTCCCAACGACTATACCGCCAGCGATATCCAGGTCCTCGAAGGGCTAGAGGCCGTCCGCCGTCGTCCCGGCATGTACATCGGCAGCACGGACGAACGCGGCCTCCACCACCTCATCTTCGAAATCGTCGACAACGCAATCGACGAGGCGATGGCCAACTTCTGCGACCACATCTGGATCACGATCCAGGCGGACGGTCACGTATACGTGCGGGACAACGGCCGCGGCATCCCCATCGATAAGCACCCTCGTACCGGCAAGTCAGCGTTGGAGACGGTGATGACCTACCTCCACGCCGGCGGTAAGTTCGGTGGGCAGGTGTACAAAGTCTCGGGCGGGCTGCACGGCGTTGGCGCCTCCGTCGTCAACGCTCTCTCTCAGGAGATGTGGGTGGAGGTGCATCGCGGCGGCAAGATTCACCGTCAGGAGTACGAGCGCGGCCACGCGACAACGCCCGTGCGCACCGTAAAGCAATCGCTCTACCCCTACCTGAACGACCAGACGCCCAGCGATACCGGCACGATCGTCTGCTTTCTACCTGATGCTAAGGTCTTCGAGTCGCTCAACTATGACTATCAAACGCTGGTCCAGCACTTCCGCGAAGCCGCGTACCTGACCAAAGGCGTCTGGATCCAGCTCGTCGACGAGCGCGACGACCGCGAGGTTAACTTCTGCTTCGAAGGCGGCGTCGCCAGCTTCGTCCGCCACCTCAACAAAGACCGCGAAGTCGTACACCCCCGCCCGATCTACATCGAGAAGGAGACGGACGACACCGTCGTCGAGTGCGCTATTCAGTACAACACAGGCTTTTCGGAGGGCACATATTCGTTCGCTAACTGCATCAACACCATCGACGGTGGCAGCCACCTCACCGGCTTCCGCTCCGCCCTGACCCGCGTCCTGAACGACCAGGCCCGCAAACAGAAGATCCTCAAAGACAGCGACCCCAACCTTACGGGCGAGGATGTGCGAGAAGGCCTGGTGGCGGTGATCAGCGTCAAGCTGGCCGAGCCTCAGTTCGAAGGCCAGACGAAGACCCGCCTGGGCAACCCGGAGATCAAGGGGCAGGTGGAGTCCGTCGTGGGCGAGGAGCTGAGCATCTTCCTGGCGGAGCACCCCTCCGAAAGCCGCCGCATCATCGAAAAGTGCATCATGACCTCCCGCGCCCGCGACGCCGCTCGCAAGGCGCGCGACCTGGTCGTGCGCAAGGGGCTGCTCGACGGCGCCAGCCTCCCCGGCAAGCTGGCCGACTGCTCCGACCGCGATCCGGAGCACTGCGAGCTCTACATCGTCGAGGGGCCGTCAGCCGGCGGCTCCGCCAAGGAGGGCCGCGACAGGCGATTCCAGGCGATCCTGCCGCTCAAGGGGAAGATCCTCAACATCGAGAAGGCGCGGGTGGAGAAGATGCTCGCCCATGAAGAGCTGCGAGCGCTCATCACCGCACTCGGCACCGGCTTCGGCGAGCACATGGATCTCGGCAAGCTCCGCTACCATCGCGTCATTATCATGACCGACGCCGATGTCGACGGCTCGCACATTCGCACGCTGCTCCTCACATTCTTCTTCCGTTACTACCGCGAGCTCATCGACGCGGGCTACCTCTACATCGCCCAGCCGCCGCTCTATCGGGCGCACTCAGGTAAAGAGGACGTCTGGCTCTACACCGACAAGGAATTGGAGAGCTACCAAAAGCGGAAGGACGGCAAGAAAATCACGATCCAGCGCTACAAGGGCCTGGGCGAGATGAATCCGGAGCAGCTCTGGGACACCACGCTGGATCCTGAACGCCGCACCCTTCTTAAAGTGGGCATCGAGAACCCCATCGAGGCGGACATCGTCTTCTCCAGTCTCATGGGCGAAGAGGTAGCCCCGCGCAAGAAGTTCATCCAGGCGCACGCCGCCCAGGTACGAAACCTGGACGTGTAGCCGAACACCACTCCATCAGTCTCGCGAAAGCCCTGGGAAATGCTCCGGTCCGTATCGAAAGGCCCGGAATATCATGTTACTCATGCCGAAGACCGGCGCCTCGAAGAAATGCGGGCTGATATACTCCCAGACGATCTCTCGCTCCGTCGTTACCTCGAAGAGCCTTCCTGATTGGCCCTCGCACACGAGCGTATTGCCGTTAGGCAAGCGTTGGACACCCGAGATATAGCTGCTCAAGAAGCTAAACCGGGCGGACTGATCCCAGTACTCCCAGGCGATTGTGCCCGATTCAGGCTCCACCTCGATGACGCTGGAGTAGATCAGCGGATTCGCACGGCGGCGCGACCCATTATTGAAGAGCAATACGTTGCCGTTGGGCAGCAGGCTGGGATGGTGCTGCTGGGCCAACAAGTCCCAGCCCAGCTTCCAGACAAACTTCCCAGTCGTCCGGTCGATGCGGGCGACAGTCGAGATATTGCGAAAGCTAACCAGCACATCCCCGCCCGGCAGCGGCGCAACGGTGTTGCCGTGAGACCATTCGTGTCTTAGATCAGTCGGCGTGATGACGTCCGTCTCGGGATCCAGATGCTCCCACGCGTGCCACTCCCAGATCGTGCGCCCCTCCGCGTCGACTTCGACGATGCGGTCGGCCCACATGCGGCCCTCGTGCTCCGAGCCCGGCAGGCCGCCCTGCACCTTCGCCTGCACCTCCGGCGGGACGAGCTCCAGCGTCAGGTAGATGGCACCGCCACCTTCGGTCCGCCTGGCGTCATGGTGATGCGCTGAGTCTCGGTGTTCCCATACGACGTTGCCGTGCCAATCCACCTCCGACATCACGCCGCCCTTAAAGATCGGCCAGGTGGGGAAGTACGCGCCCGGTTCGGCCGGCGTCTTTCCCAGGTAGAACAGATTACCGTTCGGCAGGAGATAGCCGTACAGTCCGGGGGGCATCGACATCTGCCAGCGATGCACCTCCTCGCCTTCCATGTCGATCAGGTAGACCGTGCCATCGCCTGCCATAGGCGTGTACAAGGTATAGCCCTGGAAGGCTTTCGACGGATCATGCCCCGTGAGGCCTGTCTTTCGGGTGCGTCGCCAGGTCACTTGATCGATGGCCATGGTCGGTTCTTCCTCGCTATCGCTGACAACGGCACCAGTCTAGCCGTGGCAGACACGGCGGACAAGGCGTTTTACTGATGCGTTAGACTGGGGCGCATCGTCTCGGCGGCGGAACGAGGCGCTCGCCTACGGCTGACGTATACTATGGAACTGTGATGGAACCTTCGCCTCCGAATCGCACAGGCAGCGGCAACGACCGTTGGCTGGACAAGCGCGGGCCGCTGGCCGCCGCCATCGCTGCCAGCAAGTTGACCGACCGCATCTCCCCATCGCGCAGCACACCCACGATGCGTCCTTCCAGACTGCGCACAAACTGGCGCGCGCGGGTACCGGCAGCGTCCAGCACCACGTCGGCCCCGGCCAGCCCGGTGAGCAACTCACCGAGGTCCGAGGTGCCAACCAGCAAGTCATGCACGTTGATCTTCCGCAGGTTACCTTCCAAGCGGTACTTGGGCGGATCAGCCAAGAAATCTCCCTGGAGCCGACCGGCGAAACGTCCGCCGTAGGCGCGGAAGCGCAAGCGAGTCAAAAACAGCTTGCCCTCGCGCCACTCTGCTTGCGTCCGCAAGCGGCGCAAACGGAAAGGTCCTGCGCGCAGGTTGTCAACGCGCAGAGCCCCTTGCAGGGAAAGTTCCTTCCACTCCCGTTGCGGAGAGCGCCCGAACTGCACCAACCGGGTCAGCAGGCTGCGCCGGCCGGGGTTCAGCAATTCGTCCAAGGCGGCCACGTCCAAGCGGGCGGCGGTGGCATTCACCGTCCACTGCGCGTCGCGGCTGGGCCGCTGCAGGGTGGCGATGATCTGGTCTTCGCCCAGGCGAAGGACCAACGGGTCTACCCGCAGGCCCCGCCGGGACCACAGCAGATGCGCCTGCGGGATGGAGAGGGCCTGATTGAACTCCGGTGGATAAAACTTTGCCTCGCTCAACTCCAGCCGCCCGCGCCACCGCACCGCCCAGCCGTTCCGCGCGTCTCCGCTCCCTACCAGATCCAGCGCCGCCTGACCTTCCCAGCGGTCGGGCTGGTACAAACGCCAACCGAAAGCAGCCGCCATTTGTTCGAGTGAGGACAAGTCCACGCTTTCGCTCTGCCAACGCACACGGTAGGTGAAGGGCGCGCGGCCCGGCTGCCACGTGCCGCTGACGGCCAGCGCGTTTCCAGGCGAAAACTCCATCGTCAGCGGTTGCAGCACCAATTGCCCGCGACTGAGTTCCAGGTTCAAACCGGAAAGTGGAACCGGCTCGCCCCGCCCCGGAATGCGCAGGGCCATCGGCTCCGCCGAGGTCAATTTTCCTTCCCACTGCGGAAGCCCTCCGCGAGCCGCAAGCTCCAATTGCGCCACGCCATCCAGCCGGGTTCCATCCGGCACGTTGCTCTTCAAGCTGGCGAACTGCCCCAGCATCTCATCCAGCACCAGCCGGCTGGAGGTCGCTTGGAGATTCCATTGCGGTTGTCCGAAAAGGTCTCGCACGGCCCCGGTGAAGTTGATCTCCGACTGCCGGGACCGAACGGCGAACTCTTCGATCTCGATTGTGTCCCATCCGTCCTTCCCCTTCACGGCGAAGTCGCAGTCCCAGCGTGGCGTGCGCTGGGAGGCCAACAAGTCCCAGCGGCGAAGGTCCGCAAGCGTGAGCTTGCCCTGCGCGCTCCACGCCACCGGCGTGCCCTCGAAGCGCACGGTCAACGACGCTTCCGCCCGAACGCCCGGGTCCCCCCCGGTGACCAGCGCCACCCACTGAGCCAACGAGCCTCGCTCCAACCCAACTTGCACCTGGAACCGCAGGTCGCTGAACTCCTGCGCCGATTCGACTTGCCCTTGCAGGCGGAGCCTACCGATTTCGCTCAAACGACGGTCGGTGCGCAGCGGTGTGGCGTCCAACTGAACCTGCCACCCGCCCTCGGCCAGCGGCGCGAGGCGAAGACGGACGTCGGTGAGGGCGTAGATCAGCTTGTCGGCGCCCGACTTGAAGTTGATGCGCCCTTCGGTCACGGAGAAAATCGGGCGGGAAGCCGCAACTCCGCTTCCGTCGCTTTTCCCGGCGGATGGCTCCAGCAAGAATGCGGCAAGGTTCCACGCCTGGTCGTCCGCGCGCGCCAGATTGATGCTGGGCTGAAGGAAATTTACCTGAGCGCACTCGAGCCGCCAGCGCCACAACACGGCTGCCGGGAAAGCGCAAACCACTTCCTCCGCGTAAAGAAAAGGCTCAGCGCCGAAACCCTCCTGCGCGTGGAGAACAAAGCCGCGCGCCACAAGCGCGGGCCGCGGCAGCAGTTGCGCAGTCAGGGTGCGGAACTCGACCGGCCGGCCCAGTTGCCGCTCGAAGGCCGCGCGCACCGGGTGGTGAAAAACCGTCAAACGGAGCAACCAGGGAAGTGACACCACCAATGCCAGCAACAGGAAGGCTGCAAACCAAATTCGTTTTCGATGCATGGAAGGGCGCAGGCTTACCGCACGAGATGAAAGAAGCGCTTCCAACGAGCACGGGAGAAGAAGTCGGCGATCGCTCGCCCAACCCCTCCACGCCCGCCGCGTGGGTTGCGCTCAGGATTGTTCGCGAACGACCAGTAGATGACCAGGGGGCGGCCAATGATGGTGGTGCGATCCGCAAAGCCCCAGTAGCGGCTGTCTTGGCTGTTGTCCCGGTTGTCGCCCATGACGAAGTATTTACCCGACGGGATCAGCAGCTCGTCGTCCTCGGTCAGCCGGGCCACTTCTTCGGCCCATTCGACTCCCATCCAGTGGGCCACGTAACCATCCGTCACGGGAAAGGTATCCCCAAACTGGACGCCGCTCCGCGGGCGCTCATGAATCTTGTAGGGCTCCTCCAGCGGCTCGCCGTTGATGTACACCTGCTGGTCCACAACCTTCAGCCGGTCGCCCGGCAGCCCGATGACACGCTTGACGAAGTGCTGGTGCGGCGGGAAGGGATACTTAAAGACAACGATGTCGCCGCGCCGCACTTCGCGGTAGGGCAGCCAACTTCTCTCCAGCTCAGGCTGCGCGAAGAGAAATTTGTTCACCAGCAGATGGTCGCCGACCAGCAAGGTCTTCTCCATCGAGCTGGAAGGAATCTTGAACGCCTGCACCAGAAAAGTGGTTCCAAACAGGGCCAGGATGATTGTCACCAGCAACGACTCCACGTATTCGCGCAGGGTGGTAGTACTTGTCACTTTCGGCTTCGTCATTCCTCCTCCGCCAACCCCTCGATCGGCAGGCGTTCCAACGACTGCCGGGCCGCTTGCTGCTCCGCCGCTTTCTTGGAAGGCCCTTCGCCCCGGGCCAGGCGGCGGTCATCCACCCACAAATCGACTACGAAAGTCTTGTGATGTTCCGGCCCGCGGGCTTCAGCCAGTTTATACCGCGCCGGGGGCAGGCGTCTCGCTTGCAGATACTCCTGCAAGGCCGACTTGAAATCCGCCTGCGCGAGGCGCTCCACGCCGCGGCGGCGCAGCTCTTCCAACAGAAACTCTTCCACGAACCGGCGCGCCGGCTCCAGACCCCCGTCCCGATAGATGGCGGCGGCCACGGCCTCCACGGCATCAGCGAGCAGAGCTTGCTTTTGGCGGCCACCGGTTTTCTCTTCCCCGCGACCCAAACGAAGGTAGCGGCCCAACTCCAAGCGCTCCGCCACGCGCCGCAGACTGCGGCCGCTCACCAGATTGGCTTTGATGCGCGAGAGCTTGCCCTCGCTGAATGCCGGGAACAACAGACAGAGCGTGTCGCTGACCAGGAACCCCACCACCGCATCGCCGAGAAACTCCAAGCGCTCGTTGTCCAGCAGCGCCTCCTCGCCCTCGTGGCCCCGGTGCGAGCGATGGGTGAGCGCTTGGGACAGCAACCCTCGGTCCCGAAATTGATAGCCGAGCTGCGCCTCCAAGCCTTCAACCGCTTCGGCGGTGGTTGCGGGTCGAGCCATAAAATTATTGTTTCT
This sequence comes from Acidobacteriota bacterium, assembly GCA_022571295.1. Classification (GTDB taxonomy): domain Bacteria; phylum Acidobacteriota; class Terriglobia; order Acidiferrales; family 2-02-FULL-67-57; genus JACZYA01. The sequence goes on from JACZYA010000034.1 coordinate 8,081, forward strand.
CCGGCGGGTCGGGCTGAGCGTCTCCCTGTTCCCGGAGTTTTTTTGCCACTTCTTCGAGCTGCTGCTGGGCGGTGGCGGCGGCGCTGCCGCCGATCTCAAGGCACCGATCGAAAGCTGCTTTTGCTTCCACCCATTCTTCCTGCCGCATATGAGCGAAGCCCAAGCGCAAGAAATCCACGGCATTGGGCTTAATTCGATTGAGGGCTGTGGCCTGCTGTAGTTCTTCCTCGGCGCGGGCATAGTCTTGCCGGCGCAGGTAGATAAATCCCAGGGTGGCATGCGGCTGCGCCTCAATGTACTCCCGCTGCATTCGAAACTGCTCTGAGGGCACATTCGGCGGCTGGGGCGCGGCGGCAAACATATCGGGGAGAAGTCCCAGCGCCTGCCGCGCATACACTTCCGCCCGGCTCAACCGCTGCTGAGCATCAGGGACGGTGGAGACAGCGCCTTCGGCCAGCGCGTCCGCCAACAGAATCAGCACCAAGGGGTCGCGGCCAGAGAGTTCCAGCGCTTTCTCCCCGTACTCGACCGCTTGGTCGAAATTGCCTCGCATCCGGTAAGCTTCGGCTCCAGCCGCGTAGGTCCGGTTACGAAACGAACTCTCCGGGTAGCTGGCCAGAAATTGGCGCACCAGAGCCAGCCGCTGCTGCGGATCCCGGGTTTGCACCAAAGCCTGGAAAGCCGCCATCTCCTCGGGCGAGCTTTGAGCGGGAGCGATTTTGCTCCCAGAACCGAGAGGCGGATCCTCCTGCTGCTGTTGCTGCCCCTGCTGCTGTGGCGCGAAACTGAACGCGCCCGCCGCAGGCAGCGCGCAGATCAATACCACGCATGGCAGCAGGACGTGTTTTCTCACCGGCATTCTCCTTTGCATCGCCAAGCTCAGCGCTGGGTTTCCCTCCGGCGTTACACCTTCAGTTCGGTTGCCCGCGCCCAGGTTCTTCGCTCTGGCCGAACGGCTCTCCCAGCCCCCGCCGGGCTGCCTCTTCTATCTGTTCCAATCCGCTCTCCAGACTCAAGGCCGCCTGGTAGTGCGCTAGGGCTTCTTCCCGGCTGCCCTCCAAATCATAGATGCGCCCCAAGTAGAGGTGCGTCCACCCAAGCAGGAAGGGTTCCCGCGCCCGCTTGAGCACGAACAGAAAATATGATTTGGCCAATTCTTGGTCTTGCTGCTGGCTGGCCACAATGGCCAGTCCGTAGAGAGCGCGAGGCTCTTCCGGGTCGACTTCGCGCAGCACTCTCCCAAAGCCGGCGCGGGCGGCAGCGTAGTCTCCGGCCTGCAACTGGCGTTGGGCTTCTTCCAGCAGAGCCCGCGACGAGTCAGGCGCGGGAGGTGCGACCGGCACAGCAACCGGCGGAAGCGCGGGAGCGAATTCGACCTGCGCCAATCTCTCCTTCTCCTGCGCTACGGAGAATTCCCGGAGTAAGTCGGGAAAGTAAAACCGAAACGAAGGTTCGGCCTGTTCGAAGCCCTCCAGCGCGTGGAAGAAATGACGCACGAAGAGGTAGCCCTCGCGCTCGGCGCGATCAATTTCTGCCGCTGCGACCGCAGCATCGAGCCGCTGTATGCGGAATTCAATCGCTTGAATCAGCGATTCGCTCACCAACAGCAGTAGGTCGCTACGGAAAGTTTCGGGCAGCCGCGGAGCACGCTCAGCGATGGACCGAAGCGGCGCCCAGGAGCCCAACTCGGACGCCTGCCGACTCACCAGCGAGTCCACTAGGAAATGGAGATACTGATGGCGGACGACATCCAAAAGGTCTTCGCGCTGCGGGTTGATGACGAGAAAGTAGTCCAGGCCGTAATTGCGCGCACTGGTCAGGCCACGCGGAACCAGCCACTCCAAATAGGCGACGTAGGAGCGGCCGGGATGACGCTCTTCAATCAGGCGCAGGTAGGCGCGGGTCTCCAGCAGCCGGCGGGCCGTCTCCCCCTGCCAGCGGACGACAGCCTGCGCGTACTCGGAAAGAACTTGTTGCCGCAGCTTCGCCAACTGCGCGCGCTCATAAAATTCCTTCAGCAGAGGCTGCAACTCAACCAGCTCATACACATCCGGGGGAAGCTGTTTCTGCGGGAAGCGGAAGTTGAACTCGGGCGGCCCGTCCACGGTCAGCGCGAGTGAAATGTAGGGGGTCAGCTCCTCCGGCAACCCCTTGACTCCTTTTGCCCGAAAATAATCGCGCAGGGGTTGCGTAACCTCAGGAGGAAGCTGCCGCAGAGCTTGCTCAACCTGGGCCGCAACTCCGGAGCCGGCGGGCGTTCCTCTGCGGAGGGGGGCGTCCACGCCCACCTGCACCGCGCACAGGACAGTAAAAAGCTGCGGGCTTAGGTCTAGCCTAACCTCCGGCAGCTCTTGCGCGGCAGCGTGCGAGGCAGCCGACCCCAGCAGCAAGGATGCCACCAGCAAGGCCATTCGGAGTTGTGGGCGTGTTCGCAAGGATGGTCAATCGGTCTGCAAGGGATCCAGCATCCAACTCAATTCTCCAGTGTAGAAAAGGGGTTCAGACAAGTCAAGGAAGCCCCCGGAGTCGAAACGCGTCAACCAGAAAGGTTTGGTGGACCTGGCGGGGCTCGAACCCGCGACCTCCTGCATGCCATGCAGGCGCGCTCCCAGCTGCGCCACAGGCCCACTCGTGGGTCGCTCTTTGTTTGTAACAGGCGCAACCAAAGTTGTCAATCCGAGCCACTACCGGCGTATTGCCGCAGGCATGATTCCCGGCAGGGGATTCGGTTGGCCGCTGCCGGCTTGCCGGGAGGAATGGGGACAGACTAAATCTCGGGATAGAAGTCAAAGAAGGCGCCGACGCTGTGCTCGAATTGCCGCCGCACATCCTCCATTTCCCCTTCCAGTAAGTGCATGGTGATGCGAGCGGTGCGGCCGTTCTTGAGCACGACGGTGGCTTCGCGCACTTCTTGCAGGTCCTCCACCGGAAACAGCCGCATGCCGTACACCAGAGCCAGTTTTGCCATCAGGGTCGCTCCTTTTCATGTTCCGAGGACATTGTAAGAAACCGTACAGAACCGGGCGTCAAAAAAACGCACAGTATGACCACAACAATAGTGAAGGGTAAGCCACACCCTCAGGGGGAGCGAGTGACATTCCCACCGGGCAACCGACCGCACTCCTCCCCTTTTTATTTTTAGGCTTTGCTTAAGCTACCGGTCGGGCGGTGACGCGGAACCGGAACATCGGCACCGGCTTTCCGCGTCCCCAGCGGTTAACTTCCCAACGAGCTTGCAGGAAGCGTACTTCCGGACGGGCGGCGAGGTCCACAACCATCTGGCTGCTGCCGGGATAGAAAACCTGCGGGAACTTGACCAAAGGCATCGGCCCCCACTGAGCACCGTCGGCCGAACCCCAGATGGAGAGATGGAGAAATTCCTGGTCGATGATTTGCAGAACTTCCATCGCAGCCACAAATACGCGAGGGCCTTCAGCGGAAAGCTCGATGGCTTTCCCTTCCCCGTTTTCGTGCACGACGGTTTCGGGAACCAGGTCCAGTTCTTGAGCTGCTTTAGTTGGCGTCATGATTGCGTTCCGCTCCTGAAAGAGTCTGCCATTCTAGCACGCGCCCCCCTCCTGTCAATTTCGGCGCCCCACGGCCCGTGGAGCAATCAGTGCAGCTCGATGACGTCGTTGTCTTCCACCAGATAGTCGCGCTGCACCATCTGCCCGTCGAACTTGCCCGCGCCCCAGATGCGGGCGAACTTCAGCCGGGTGACAATTTCTTTGTGAACGCGCTCGGCCACGTCGCGTACGGTGGCTCCGCGCGGCAGCACAAAGGGGTTGGCCCGGTCGGGCTTGCTGCCCCGAATCTTGGTGTACACCCGCACAATGCCCAGCAACTCGAACAGCGCCCGCCGGAGAAGTTCCAGATTCTCCCCGGTCCGGGCCGAAACCGAAAGCAGGCGGAAACGCTCCCGCCAGAGTTCGGCCAGAACTTGAAAGTTGTCTTCCGCTCCCGGCAGGTCGCAGTGGCTGCCCACCAGCAGGGCAGGCTTGGAGAGGAAGCCCCACGCGGGCTCACCCCCGCGCTGCCCGATGCTGATCTTCGCCTGCTCCAGTTGAGCCAGCAACTCGGTCAACTGCTCGAGCACGGCCGCCTCACTGAGGTCGAGCACCAACACGACCGCGTCGGCGTTTCGGATGGCCTGCGGCACCCAGGACTCGGGGAAATCCGCATGCAAGGGCGGCAGGTCCACCAATTGGATTTGGATGTTTTCAAACGGCATCATTCCCGGCAAGGGCAGCCGGGTGGTGAAAGGATAGTCGGCGACCTCGGGCGTGGCATGGGTGAGGGCGGCCAGCAGGGACGACTTGCCGCTGTTGGGCGGGCCCACCAGCGCCACTTGGCCCGCGCCCTCATGCTTGACGTAATAGACCGGGAGCGCGTGCTTGGCCGCGCTTTTCTTCTGCCCCGCGCCGTGCAGCTTCTTCAGCCTGCGCTTCAGCTCCGCCTGCATCTTTTCCGTCCCCTTGTGCTTGGGGATGGCGGTCAGCATCTCTTCCAGCGCGACAATTTTCTCGGCGCTGCTGCGCGCCTCTTTGAAGCGCTGCTCGGCTTTCAAGTATTCAGGAGTGAGATTGGCAGGCATAACTGACTCGCGCTTCCATTATGCCAGACACAAAGAGAGAACGGACAGCGCCGGTCGGATGGCGGCGTTTGCACCGAGACGCCTCTGGGGCTAGCGGCGGCGCAAGGCGACGGCGAGTTGGGCGGCGAGCCGGGCGTTGCCGCGCAGCAGCGCTTTGTTGGCGCGCAGGGTGGCGCCCCGGCTGCGTTGGTTCATGGCTTCGAGCAGAAACGGCGTCACCGCTTGCCCGTGGACGCCTTGCTCGGCCGCTTGCCGAAGAGATTCGGCGATCAAACGCTCGACTTCGTCCTCGGGCAAAGCGTCCTCAGATGGCACCGGATTGGCCACCACGATGGCGCCTGCGTAGCCGGTGGCGCGATAGCTTTGCACGGCACGCGCCAGCTCCGCCAGGGTATCGGCGTGAGCGCGCAGCGGGAGGCGAGTCTCGCGCACGTAGAAGCCGGGGAGCGTGCGCGTCCGCCAGCCAATCACCGGCACGGCGTGGGTCTCCAGAAACTCCAAAGTCTTCCGAAGATCAACGATGGTCTTGGCGCCGGAGCAGACCAGCACAACCCGAGCGCGCGTCAGCTCAATCAGGTCCGGTGAGACATCGAAGCTCTCTGCCACGTCGCGGTGGACGCCGCCGATACCGCCGGTGGCCACCACGTCAATGCCGGCAGCGGCGGCGATGTGGATGGTGGCGGAGACAGTGGTGCCGGCCACAACCCGCTGAGCCAACAACCAGCCCAAATCGCCCCGAGCGCACTTCCCCGCCTGCGGTGCGGTCACCAATTGCTGCAACTGTGCCGGGCTCAGGCCGACACGAGCTTTTCCGTCCAACAGCGCAATGACGGCGGAGGTCGCTCCACCCTGGCGCGCGGCTTCCTCCAACTCCGCCGCCACTGGCAGTCTCTCGGCAACGGGCAGCCCGTGAGTGAAGACGGCGGATTCCAATGCAACAATAGGCCGACGGCGTTGGCGAGCGGCGCGCACGGAAGGGCTGAGTTGAAGCCAACTTGGAAGTCGCGCAGAAGCCATCGGGAAAAGAAGCTAGGAACCGGAGTCAACCGCTGCCGCCCGGTAACCGGCGCGGCGGGCGTCCCAATCAATCACCAAGCCGGTGGCGACCTTGCGAGCCACTTGGGCACCGAAGTGTTTTTCCACCAAGTAGAGCGCGGCGTCATAGCTGACCACGCCGCCGGCGGACGTGACCACGCCGTTGTGGTCCACCAACTGCAAGTCGTGGCGCACGTGGACATCGGGAAAGCGTTGCGCGAACTCATCCAGGCTTTGGGGATAGGTGGTGGCTTGCTTGCCGTCCAGCAACCCGGCGGCGCCGAGCAGAAACGCTCCCCAGCAGTTGGAATGGACAACTTGAGCGCGGCGACCAGTTGCGCGAATCCAGGCTACCAGAGTTTCGTTCTCCATGTCGGTGCGATAGTTTGCGCCGCTGGGCACAATCAGCCAATCAATGGCAGGGACAGTGCTGAAACTGTACCGCGGCAACACGCGCAGGTCTTCCGCGGTCGTGACCGAACCCAAACGCGGAGAAACCGTGAAGACTTCCAGCCGGCCGCCGGTGTGGGTGGCGGCGTGGTTCAAAACGTCGAGGGGAGCGATGAACTCGGTGTTGTACACGCCCTCATAGATAAGAATGCCCACCCGCAGGCGCTGGGGCTGCGAGTGCATGAGCACGGCAAAACCCAGCAGAACGACAACGGCAAGACAAGCAAGCCAGCGCTGCGATTTCATTGCGGTACTCCGGAACCCAGTTGCGCCCATCATGGTAGGGGGAATGCGCCTGCGGGTCAACGACCGTTCCCGCCTTTGTTTTTCTGCCGTCACAAGGTAGAATGCCCGTTCGTCCAGGAGAAAACAGATGCGGGAGCGCGATTTCTACACCGAAAAACAGGAGAGCAAGACGGCGCATTTCACGTGCCCGCACTGCCGCCAGGAAGGCGAGTATCAAGTGCGCTGGCTGCGGCGGGAAAAGCGCAAGCAATTGCCGCGCGGAGCGAGCGCCGAAGACCGAGCGCAGTACGACCGCGCGCGCTCCTACATGGTGCGAATGGACGAGCAACTGGCCTGCCGCAACCTCCGCTGCCGCCGGCGCTTCGACGTGCCCACCCAGCAATCCGTAGTTCTGCTCTAACAACTGGAACTTTTTCCCCTCTACCGGCGCTGCCTGCATCGCGCCGGAGGATGAAATCGGCTATCATAAGAATCTGATGACCGCGGGACAAACAAACGGGAAGACGCTTTTCCGCGTGCGGCCACGCGGTTTTTGCGCCGGGGTGGTGCGTGCGATTGAGGTCGTAGAGCTGGCACTGAAAGCCTACGGCCCGCCCATCCACGTGCTGCACGAAATTGTGCACAACCGCTACGTGGTGGACGACCTGGCGGCGAAAGGCGCCGTCTTCGTCAACGCGCTGGCAGAGGTGCCGGAAGGAGCACGGCTGATCTTCAGCGCGCACGGGATCGCGCCCACGGTGCGGCAGGAAGCGGAGGAGCGCAAGCTGCGGGTAATTGACGCCACCTGTCCGCTGGTGACCAAGGTGCACTTGGAGGCGATCAAGTTTGCGCGCGCCGGCTGCTCCATCCTCCTGATCGGCGACCGCGACCACGACGAAGTGGAAGGCACCTCGGGCGAGGCACCGGGAGCGACTCAGGTGGTCTCGAACGTGGCCGAAGCCGACCGGGTGACGGTGCCTGACCCGACTCGCGTTGCCTACCTGACGCAAACCACCCTGAGCCGGTACGACACCGCCGAAATTATCGCCCGGCTGCGAAAACGTTTCCCCGCCATCCAGGGCCCGCCGGCGGACGACATCTGCTACGCCACCCAGAACCGGCAAGAGGCGGTGGAGACGGTCGGACGGCGCGCCGACTTGGTGCTGGTGGTGGGCTCGAAGAACAGCGCCAATTCCAACCGGCTGGTGGAGGTAGTGAAAGGCGCCGGAGGGCGAGCTTACCTGATTGAGGATGAGCACGCCATCGAGCCAGCGTGGTTGGAAGACGCCCAAGCGGTGGCGCTAAGCGCGGGGGCCTCCGCTCCGGAGGTGCTAGTCGAGCGCGTGGCCGAGCGCCTGCGCGCGCTGGGCTTCACCAATGTCGAAGACGTGGAAGTCATCCCCGAAGACGTGCGCTTCAACCTGCCGACGGAACTGGTATCGTTCGCACCCGCCAGCCGCTGAGTCGAAGCGCGGCTTTCGTCCCTCCCGTCACACCAACGCTGTTTCCAGCGAGAGAATAGGGGCCAGGTGCGCGTGCAGCAGTTCCCAGGAGTCGCCGCTGTTGCGGGAGTAGAAGATTTCCCCGCTGGTGGTGCCGACATAGACGCCGGCGTCGTCGCAGGCGTCGGTGGCGGTGGCGTGGCGCAGGACTTGCGTATAGACATTCTTCTGCGGCAGGCCGCGCGTAAGCCGCTGCCAGCTTCGACCCCCGTTGCGCGAGCGATACACCCCCAGGCGGCCGTCGCAGACGTAGCGATACTCCGGGCTCACTTCCGGCACGACGTAGATGGTTTGAGCCTCGTGGGGGTGGAGAGCCATCGGGAAACCGAAGCGCGACGGCAGGCCCTTGGAACTATCGATCCATTTCTCGGCGGCGTTCTCGGAGCGATAGACGCCGCAGTGGTTCTGCTGGAAAAGGCGGTCGGGGTGCGACGGGCTCATCACCATCGAGTGGACGCATTGGCCGACCTCGGGAAACTTTTGCGGCAGGAAGTCGGCGCGTACGCCACGATTCAGCGGGTGCCAGGTGCGGCCGTCGTCGTCGCTGCGGAAACAACCGGCGGCCGAGATGCCGACGTAGATGCGTTGCGGGCGCGACGGGTCAGGAATGATGTGGTGGACCATCATGCCGCCACCGCCGGGCTGCCAGCGGTCGCGCGAGGGATGCTGGGTCAGAGCTTTGATTTCGTACCAGTTTTTTCCGCCGTCGTCACTGCGGAACAGCGCGCCGGGGTCAACGCCGCACCAGAGCGTGTCGGGGCGGGCGACGCGGTCCGCCGCCACATACCAGATGCGCTTCAGGTTCAGCCCGCGGTCGGACGGAAAGCCCAGCCCGGCGCTGGCCTTGCGCCAGCTCTTGCCGTTGTTGGCGCTGACTTGCAGATCGTTGCCCCACCAGGAAGTGTTGATGGCGGCCCAGAAGTGGCCGGTGCGCGGGTCGCGCATCAAGTGGTTGACCTCCCAGCCGGCAAAGAACGGCCCCTCGACTTTCCAGCTCTTGCGTCGGCGGTCGGCGCGGAACAAAAAGGCGCCCTTGCGCGTGCCGACCAGCAGGTGAACTTCCTTTTCGCGCCGCACTTTTCTTCTTCTGGCCGTGACGACTCCCCCTGGGACTGTGCAACTCGACTATTCTTTCACAGAAAGCGACGCGGTTGGCCGGTAAGGGTTGTCCCAGTCTATGGGGCCGTTGGCGAAGCGGTACTTCAACCGTCCGAGTACGATGTCCCATGCCTCGGCAAAGTAGCCGTACAGCTTGTCCCACTGCTCTCCCTCGCCCCAGCCCAATTGGGTGAAGTGGACTTTCACCCTCGTTGGGCCCAGCTCTTCAAACCGGAGAAAAACAATCGTGCGCAGGCTGCGGAGGACACCGAACTCCCACGGGGTACTCCAAGTGACTGCGAGCGATTTCATCGGGATCAAACTATGGACCCTCAAACCTTCCCCGCCGCGCCAGCCGTAGGGCTTGTCTGGGAAGAAAAACATCTCATAGTGCCCGCCCACAGTCGGGTCAATGTTCGTTTTGGGGGCGAACCAAGTTTCTGCGCCCTCGTTGGTCGTCCACGCTTCCCACACTTCCTCCAGAGAGGCAGAAACCGTGACTTCCTTGCGAATGACGCGGCCTTCTCCTGCGGCGATGGCAGGGTAGAGCAGCAAGACAGTCAACACCAGAAATGCTCCGCACAGTATTTTCATTTTCCTCCTCCTGAATCGATCAGTTTTCTCCCGAATTGCCGTCCGGCGGGCGAACGCACTCTCCCTCAGCCAACAACCTACTGAAGTAGTCGCGCAGTTGCGCGACGCAGGCATCGAAGGGCGCGATGTTGCCGTGGGCGCGCGCCTGCATCACGCCTCCCTCCATCACCGTTAGGACGAACTGGGCCAATTGGTCGCGGTCAAGATTCGCCGGCAACCGATCCCCGGCGTCGTCAAGGCATTTGCGAATCCATCTGCACCAACCGTCAAAGTTCTCCGCCACTTTCTCTCTCGCCAGCGGAAGATGGTCTCCCACCTCAATCCCCAAATTGCCAATCGGGCATCCCCCGGTGAAAACCGTATAGATCAAGCCCTGGCGGTAACCGTCCAAAATTCCGAATATGCGCTCGATGGGATCGTTCTCGCGGACGAAGACGGGCTCAATTACAACCGGCCAGAGCAGCTCCTTGTAGCGGTCGAGGACTGCCAGCAGTAGGTCTTCCTTGCTCTTGAAGTGGTAGTAGAGGCTGCCGCTGTTGACCTCGGCTTTCTTCAAGATTTCCGCGACGCTGGTGGCCTCGTAGCCCTGCACCCAAAACAGCTTTCGGGCGGCGTCAATCAGGCGGTCGCGGGTGGGGAGACGTTCTTTGGTTGCAGTCATTAGTTGAACACTCAATCAATACTATAACTAGCTGATTCATATATGTCAAAGTGTTTTCCCTGCTTGAACTATAGCTTTTGGAGAGTTACCTGGACGTTGTAGTCGGGTTCGCCCGAACCGGGATCGTAGCGGCGGGGGATAAGAACGTTGGCTTCGGGCCAGTAGGCAATCAGGGAGCCGCGAGCGACCGGTGCCAAGCGAGCGCGGCCAGAGAACTCGCCCACGGAGGAGCGCAGGCGGATGGGGTCGCCGGGCTGGATTCCGAGCGCCGAGGCGTCCTGAGGGGACAGCAGGATGTCGTGACGGCTGGCGCCGGTGAGGGAATCCACCGAGCCGAAGATCATGGAGTTGAACTGATTGCCGCGGCGGGTGGTGAGGCGGAACTTCCGCGAACCGCCCTTCCCCGCCCCGGCATCGCCTGCCTGGACACCCGTGGTGGGCAAGTCCAAAGCGGTGAAGCGAGCGCGGCCCTGGGGCAGCTTGGAGCAGACTCCGCCTTCCAGCAGGCGCGGGCCGCCGTACTGGATTGCGTCCCCTTCCCTCTTCAGCGAAGCGATGCCCGCATAGAGCGGCATGACGCGCTCCATCTCGGCGCGAATCTCATCGGCGCTGCGGAAGTTGAGCGCGCCTCGTTTTTCTTTCGGCAGGACGTGCTGGGCAAGCTCACAAAGGATTTTCCACTCGCAGCGGGCCTCACCCGGGCGTGGGCCAGAAATTTCCGGGCTGAAGCGAATGCGGCGTTCGGTGGAGGTGGAAGTGCCGCCGCCGGGCTGCTCGTAGCGGGTGAGCGCGGGGAGCAGGAGAACAGAGTCAGAGTCGAGCAGCATGGAAGAGTTGAGCGTGATGTCCTGGTGGACGCGCAGCTTGAGGCGGTCGAAGGCAGCGCGGACAAAGTCCGGCTCCGGCATGGTTTCGAGAAAGTTCCCGCCCAGATGGTAGAGCAGGTCGAGCTCGCCCCGGTGGGCGGCCTCCAGCATCTGAGGCGCGTCGAGGCCCTTTTCGACCGGCGGCCGGTGGCCCCAAAGCTCCGCGAAGCGCTGGGCGCTCTCTTCGTTGACCGGAACCCCACCCGGCAAAGAAGCGGGCACAGAGCCACACTCGGCCGCGCCCTGCACGCCGCTGTGGCCGCGGATGGGAACCACCCCGCACTTTTCCCGGCCCACCATCCCGCGCGCCAGCGCCAGGTTAATGACGGCCTCGACGTTCCCCACCCCGAACTGGTGCTGGGTCAGCCCCATTGACCAAATGAAAACGGCCGTGCGCGCGCGGGCGTAGGTTTCCGCAAACCTTTCCATCTCGGCGCGGGAGAGGCCGCTGGCAGCCTCCAACTCCGCCCAGGACTGCGAAACCACTTTCGCCTTCAGCTCCTCGAAGCCAGTGGTGTGCTCGCGGATGAAACGCGTGGCAAGCTGGTTGCGCAGCAGGAGAACCTTCAGCACCCCGTTGATAAAGGCGATGTCGCCGCCGACGCGCACCGGGTAGTGCTCGTCCATCAACCGGGTGCCGAACAGAGCGCTCTTGGCGACGGAGGGAATCCAGTACTGCTCCAGGCCGGGCTCGCGGAAGGGATTGACCACCACGATGCGCGCCCCTTTTTTCTTGGCGTAGTAGAGGTACTTGACTGCGACGGGCTGGTTGTTGGCCAGGTTAGCGCCCCACAGAACCAGCAGGTCGGAGCCGATCCAATCGGTGTAAGAGCAGGTGGAAGCGGCCACGCCCAGGGTTTTCTTCATGGCGGTAGTGGAGGCGGCGTGGCAGAGGCGGGCGGCGTTGTCGATGTTGTTGGTGCCCAACAGGCGGGCGAACTTGCCGGCCACGTAATAGACCTCGTTGGTGAGCCCGCGCGAAGTGGTGTAGAAAGCGAGGCGGTGCGGGGGCGTTTCGCGCAAGCGTTGGGCCGCAAACGGCAGCGCCTGCTCCCAGAAAAAGCGTCGGAAGCCGGGCTCGCCTCGTTGCCGGACCATGGGGTAAGGGATTCGCCCCAGGCGGCGCAGCTCGTCGTTGGAGAGCCTACGAAGTGAGGCCACGTTTTCCAGGCGGCGCGGGTCCAGGGCGGGCATGGTGTTCAGGCGGAGCAACTTCAGCCGCACCATGCAGAGGTGGACGCCGTCCAGGGTGTCGTCGTGGAGGCCGGTGGTGCCGAGCGAACAACCGTCGCAGACGCCGTGCCGCAGGATGCGCCAAGCGTAGCGGGTCTGACCGCGGTTCTCCCACAGTACACGCAGCATATCGCGGTAGTGGTGGGGCTTGGTGAGGCCGAGCCCGAAGGGCCGCCAGGATGCAATGGGAGTAGGCATAAATTTACTGACCGCGCCACCCGCGCGACGGCTCTGTTTCTAGCGCACGCAAGAAAGGGAGTCAAGCCAGCCCGAGCCGGAACAGCTAAAACGCAGAGCGGCAATTCGGGAAAAGTAGAGCTTGACCTCAGCAATCTCTTCTGTGCAAGGTATCCGCGCTGCTTTGGCGGACGGCACCGAAAGGGACTGGACACATCGGAGAAATGACAGTACGTCTGGATCCAAAATGGAACGCAGGGCAAACAGGAACTCAGGTTTCAACACTTCTGGTCACAACTTGAAAGGAGCCGGTGCGATGGAGAACCCCACGCCCAACAACCAGTCTGTGCCAACCTCAAAAGACTCCGAAGCAAAGACGCCAGAACAAGAGGGACAACTTTGGGAAATGTGTCGCCAACAGGGGATGGACCGGCGTCGGTTCGTCCAACTGCTCTCCGCTGGCGGCGGCGTGGCTGTCCTGGCTGCCTACAATGCCCTTGCCCTGGAACCAACCAGGACGCCCTCAATCCCCACGCCCAGGCCGAACCAAGCGCCCGCGGCCTCGCCCTGGTTCAAAGACATAACGCCCTTCATCAAGCATGGCAACAAGAACCTGGAAACCCGATTGGAAAACCTGGGCGGCTTCCTCACCCCCAACGAACTCTTCTTCGTGCGCAACAATTCAACCAGCATTCAAGTTGACGTCGATAGCTATCGGTTGGAAGTCGAGGGAGATGCCATCGAGAAACCGTTGTCACTGACCTACGAGAAAATTCTGAACTTACCCAGCCGTACTCTCTCCGCTTACATCGAGTGCGGCGGCAACCAGCGTGCCTTCTTTGCTATCTTGATGGACCAACCGGCCCGGGGTACACAGTGGAAGGCAGGCGGCATTAGCATGGCCATGTGGACGGGTGTACCACTGCGGGAAGTGCTGTCGCTGGCCAAGGTCAAAGACAATGCCGTCGCTGTGCAATTCATCGGGCTGGATGTGGACTCCCCTGAGCAGGGATTCAGGCGGCCCATACCAATCGAGAAAGCCATGGACCCGGACTCACTCCTGGCCTATCGCATGAACGGGGCGGTGCTGCCGCCCGACCACGGCTTCCCCCTGCGGACGGTAATCCCCGGCTGGGTGGGCAGCACCAGCATCAAGTGGCTGGGCAAGATGGTTGTCTCCTCACAGAAAATTTGGAGCCGCAACAACACGGTCTCGTATGTTCTGGTCGGCAATGCCTATCCGGCGGAGGGTAAAGCCAAGGGCAAGGTAATAACACTGCAATCCATCAAGAGTGCGCTGGCGCTACCCTGGCCCGCGAGGCTCCACCCCGGCCCACAGGTGGTTCGAGGCTATGCTCACTCCCCCCACGCAGCGATTGCCAAAGTTGAATGGAGCGTTGATGGCGGCCGGACTTGGGTGGCAGCGCGAGTGCTCGACCCGCTGCTCCCCTACGCTTGGGCGCGTTTTGAGTTCGAGTGGAATGCGACCCGTGGAGAACATGCAATCACGACCCGCGCGACCGACCGGGCAGGCAACACCCAACCGGACAAGATACCTTTCAACCAGAAGGGTTACCTGTTCAACCTGCCGCTGTCCCACCCGGTAACGGTCACCCAACCTGGTGCGTGATGGGGGGACCAGTGCACCGTTACGCTCTACGATTGGTTTTCCCTTTGCTTTTGATTGTGCTCGGCGCGGCCTGCCGGCATCGAGCCATGCCGGCAGAAATCCCAAAACCTAAACTCGACCAAGTTGCGCGGGGAGAAATCCTCTACAACGCGCACTGCACCAACTGCCATGACCTTGAAAAAGGCATCGGCCCAAGATTGACGAAGGATGTCCTAGCTACTCACGTATCAGCTCTGGCTCTCTTTAACTACACGCGCAGGTCCATGCCGTACGCTACAGAGAGCAGCCTCGCGGCGCAGGAATATTGGGACATGACAGCCTACCTGCTCTCCCTGCATGGGTTTATCAAGAGAGATGTGGTCTTGGGGCCAGAGACAGCCGAAGGGATTTCACTGGTAGAGTAATTCCGGTGCTGGCAAGATAACTAGCCACCGCTGCTGTGAACCCGGATTTACAGCTTACCCGCGCATGGGGTAAGCTCCCCCCGCATGCACAGCGGCGACATTCCCGAAACAATCGGCCACTACCACATCGTCTCCCTGCTGGGGGAAGATGCGCACGGGGTCATCTATCGAGCGGTGGCGCAGGACACCGAGCAGACCGTGGCACTGAAGGTATTGCCGGCGGAAGCCTTCCCGAGTAGCGAAGTTCGGCAACAGTTTCTAGCCGAGGCCCGCGCGCTGGCACAGGTCACTCACCCCCACTTGCGACAGGTGTACGAAGCCGGGGAGACTGACACCGGGATCTACTTGGCGATGGAATACTTGCAGGGATCCACATTGAAGAACCTGCTGGTGGCGGGCTCGGTGGAGCTGGTGGCGGCGCTGGAATGGAGCGCGGAGACTTGCGAAGCCCTGGCGGCGCTGCACGCGCGGGGCCTGACGCACGGTTACCTGCGGCCGGAAAAAATTTTCATTACCCAGGAAAGCCACGCCAAGTTGCTGGATGCAGGACTGTGGCGACTGAAGGTGCCGGTGGGAGTGAACCTGAGCGACGAGAAGAACCTGCGCACGTCAGGGCTGGAGCCTGCGGTGGTGGCGGGGCTGGCACCGGAACAGCTCCGCGGAGAGGCGCCCACGCCGCGCAGCGATCTCTACGGCCTTGGGGTGGTTCTGTACGAAATGCTGACCGGGCGAAATCCCTTTGCCGACCCGCGCGCCGCGCAGACCATGCACTGGGTATTGGGACGCACGCCGCCGCCCCCCGGCCGCCTGCGCCCGGGCATTCCGGCCGAACTGGACCAAGTGGTGGCGCGGGCTCTCTCGCGGGAGTCGGCGGGGCGTTTTTCTTCCGCAAACAAGTTCGCGGCAGCGCTGCGCAGCGTGGTGGTAGAAGAAGAACTGGCGCCCCTGGTGACGGAGCCTTCGCTGTGGAAGCTGGCGGCTCCACTGTGGCTTGCAATCGGGGGAGCAATTCTGGTGCTGCTGTTGTGGTACCTTTACCTGGCCCTCACGCATCCCTGAGCAGAGACGCAACTTTTTGCTGGCTACGCGCATCCAGGAGTTGTAGGATTCTTGACAAGGGGGATGAGCCATGCTCCCAAGTATAGTGCGAGCCGGGCTAACGGCAGGTCTGGCGCTTTGGCTGGTAGCCTTGCCGGCCAGCGCTCAAGAAAAAGCGAAATCCACCCAGAGCGAAGAGCCACCACCGGCGGCAGTACTGCCCGCCGGAACCCGCATCCCGCTGGTGCTCGAAAACACCATCAACACTAAGAATGCGCGGGTGGGCGACCAGCTCTACTTCCAAACCATCTATCCGGTGGTGGTCAACAACCGCATCCTGATTCCGGCGGGGAGTTATGTGCGCGGGTCGGTGACTTTCACCAAGCGGCCCGGACGCATCAAGGGCCGGGGCGAACTGCACGTGCGTTTTGAGGAACTGACGCTGCCCAACGGCTACACGGTTGACTTGCAAGCCAGCCTGGCCGGCGTGGGAACCACCGGCAACGAAGAAGTTAACCGGGAAGAAGGCGGCATCAAAGGCGAGGGCAGCAAGGGCGAGGACGTTCGCACCGTTGCTACCACCACCAGCGCCGGAGCCGGGATTGGCGCCATTGCCGGGCGCGGCAAGGGAGTGGCGATCGGGGCGGGCGTCGGGGCGGCGGCGGGCCTAGTATGGCCGCCGGATGCAGATCGATAACCTACCTGACGCGTGCGCGGGCCGCAAGCAGCTTGGCTACCACGGTTGATCCTCCGGACACAAGCAGCAGGTACCCGGGGGTACCTTTGATTTCGAGGGCCTCGGCCCGATGGCCTCGGCCCAATGCCACGACGTCAGGCTGCTAGCGTACGGGATGTTTCCTATGCTCACTCCTCGAAGGCTTGCGGACCTGCCGTCCGGCGCGTGGTTTGGCTCCTGCCTTGGCCTTCACTGTGCACGAGGCGGAAGCACCCTAGCTAACAATCGTTGAGTTCGGGCCCCTGAGTGGTAGTTTGAGTTAGAGAGGAAGTAATCGGGTACTGAAGCACGATCGGTTAGCCTGCGATGATTGAATTTCGACCCGCCTATTCGTACTTGAGCGAAAGCGCGCTGCGGGAACGGGCGCGGTGGGTGATCTCGACACTCGCCGAGTGCCGCGCGTGCCCCAGGGACTGCGGCGTGAACCGACTGGAGGGCCGCTGGGCAGCTTGCAAGACCGGCCGTTACGCTGTCGTGGGCAGCTACTTCGCCCATTTCGGCGCGGAGGAC
>JACZYA010000147.1 GCA_022571295.1 Acidobacteriota bacterium
TCCGCTCCACCACCTGCTTCCACGGCACCGAACGGCGCTCGATGATTTTCAGGAACGCTCGAAGCAAGCCCGCCTCGACCGGCACGCTATCTTCGAGCGCAGCCTGTACCTCGGCCTCTGCTTCCTCCAGCGCCTTCTTGCGTTCTGCGATCTCGCCCTTGAGGGTCAGAATGTGGGCGAGCTTTTCCTGGGTGATTGTTCCGGTGGGTTGCTGAAACGGTACTGCTTGCGGTACGGTTTGGGTAGCCATCGTTGCCTCCCTTAGGTGACGTTGGTTAGGGGCGCGTTCGGTGTTCTAGCACCGGCGCGTCCCGCCTTCCTACTTCTTCTTTTTCTTCCGCCCTCTGCCCCGCCGGTAGGTTCGGTCCTTCACCAGACGGAGCCGCGAGACATCTTTCTCAGTCCAGAGTCGAACACCACGACCGTTTTGGAGGGTAGGACGTGGAGCTTTCACCTTGCCGTTCTTGATCCAGTCCTGCAACGTGACCCGGTGAAGCCCAACCGCCTTAGCTGCTTCCTCCGTCGTATAGCGGCGTCCACTCACGACTACACTTGTAGCCTATTAGTATGGCCATGTCAAGCAAAATCGACCGGGCTACTTTCGGCGGCTTGGAAGCGCGGCGGGCATGTGCGTTGACTAGCCTGCGGGCGGGGCTTACTAGTCCCGCAGGGCGACCATGGGGCCCACCCTAGTGGCGCGGCGCGCAGCGATCCAGCGTTCGCGCTAAGGTTACGGCGTCTTGCGTTTGCTGGGCCAGGGGACCAGCATGGAGACGCCGCTGCGATAGACCTTGTACTGCTCGCCGTGGGAGTTAATCAGGTCGCGCTCTTCGAGTTGGATGGCCAGCAGGACCCAGGCGGTGATGACGCCGGCGAAGTACAGGTGGCCGAGGGTCATCAGCGGCGCGCTCCAGAAGGCGACGAGGAACCCGAGATAGATCGGATGTCGAACAAAGCGGTAGAGGCCGGGCGTCTTGAACGCCGGAGCTTCAACTGTCTGGTTCTTCCAATGCCTCCACACCTGCTTGAGGCCGAACAATTCAAAGTGGTCGATGAGAAAAGTGGAGACCAGCACGGTCAACCAGCCGAGCCCGAACAGAACGTGCAGAACCATCTGAGCCGCCGGCGCCTCCACTTCCCAAATGACGGTGGTCATCGGCTGCCAGAAGATGATCAGCGCCAGCAGGGCGACGCTGGCGGCCAGCACATAGGTGCTGCGCTCGACCGGCTGCGGCACGATCTTGGTCCAGGCGCGTTTGAAGCCCTGCCGCGCCATCACGCTATGCTGGATGGCGAACAGCAACAGTAGGCCGGTGTTGATCAGCAGAGCGTTGGTCAGTGGTCCGCCCTCTTGAGGTCGGTCCATAGTCCACACAAACCAGATGGCGTAGAGAAAGGTGCCAAAGAAGATGAAGTAGCAGACGGTGCCGTAGAGCAAAGCTAGAGCACGACCCATAGCATAACCCTCCTTCTCATAGGCGATGGGATTACTCCGCAAGAACGCCTATGGAAACCCAGTTTTACCCAAGGATAGGAACCCCCCAAAACTCCCGACGAAAACCGCACAGACCATATCATTCGGGGTGGTGGATTTCAAGGAAACTTAAAAAGGGGTAGTGGGCCTTTTTGAAAATGGGAAGCTCACGCCGAGCCCCGACTCCCCCGCTTCCAATCCCTCCTCCGCCGCATGAACTTCCCGGAGTAGAGCCCCTGGCCTTTGCAGCAAGCCCACCCCTAGCGCACGGACTACACACACGCAGACGGGGGCTGGGAAAGTGTCAGGTTAATTGACAGTTTTGTGGGGAGTTGCTGGGAAAAAGGTGGGAGTCCCAAAACGGAGGCCCGGGGGCAACCCCTGGCCCCCTGCCCTAGACGTTGTTATCTACTGCCAGCCCTTACCCAGAACAAAAATCAAAATCAAAAATCAGTTTTCGGTCCTGTCCTAGACCGTGGAGGGGGTGCTCCTATTTGCTCGAACCACGCCGCTAGAAGGGGGTCTAGCGCCGTAGAATCGACGATCTTCTGCTGGCAGCCTTTAGTAGGTTCTGGCCTTTGGAGGGGTGTTTTAGTGCTCCAGAATGGTGTTTTCTCAGAAGGTGGCGACCCATGCCGTCTTTGGTGGGAAAACTAGCGAGGTTTGGCGATGCAGTTTCCCCAGGCAGCATGAGCCGCTACTGAAATCCCTATGCCAGCCACCTACTTTCCCGGCGGACGGTAACTGACAGATTTCTTTGTGGCCCTGTCAATCTCTTCTGGGGTGAGCAAGACAGTTGTCCTAACCTGCACCGCCCCACTCGCACCAACTGCCATTGAGGCCGCAGCAGCACTCTCGTTATCCGGTGCGTCCACAATCAGGAAAACGTCTGTGTCACCGAACGCAGGGTAGAACACCTCCAGCTTTCCGCCCAGCGAATCTATCAACTGCTCAACCGCCGCCTTGCGTTTCGTGGCTCCTTCTTTGAGCAGTCCCCTGAGACCTTCTGCCGTATAGGACGCTTGGAGTAGATACTTCGGCATGTAACACCTCCCCCCTTTGTGTGAGAACACTTGTCCCCAATGAGTAGGACAGTACCACACGCCATCTAAGACCCAAACTAGAAATCCTTTGCGCTTCGGTCTATGGTAGGCAATGTCGCAAAGGGTAGTACTCTCGTTCCCTGCGCGTTGACTTGCCTGCGGGTGGGGGCTAGGATGGCCACGCCGACGCCGGCGAATCCTTTGACCTCCCTGGCGTAAGTAGCCCTCAAGGAGATACAAATGTCACAAGAGCCCGATCACCTTCACATCATGAAAGTGGGCCTTTGCTTCACGGCTTCCCAAACGCTCTTGAGCGCAGTAAGGCTCGGGCTATTCACCAAACTTGGCAGTGGCGCAATGACTGGCAAAGAGATAGGCAGAGAGCTCGGTCTCCATCCTCGCGGGATTTGGGATTTCCTGGACGGGCTGGTTGCTTTGGCGTTCCTGGAGCGGTCTGGGAATGGAAAGGAGGGGCGGTATAGAAACACATCAACCACAGCGATGTATTTGGACAAGGATCAGCCCTCCTACATCGGCGGCGTACTTGAGATGGCGCATGCTCGTCTCTATGGATGCTGGGGCAATCTCACTGAGGCATTGCAGACCGGAAAGCCGCAAAACGAAATCAAGCACTCTAGCGCGCCCATGTTCGAGACTTTGTACGGCGACTCGGAAAAGTTGGAAGAGTTCATGAATGCTATGGCAGGTCTGTCTGCAAAAAACTTCCAGTCGTTTGCCGAAAAGTTTGACTTCTCCAGCTACAAGACTCTCTGCGATGTGGGTGGCGCAACCGGCCAACTATCCATCCTGGTGGCGAAGCGTCATGCTCACCTTCGGTGTATCAGTTTTGATCTCCCGGCCGTCGAACCCATCGCCAAGAAGCACATTGCCGCTGCGGGGGTTGCCGACCGCGTGGCAACGGCCTCAGGCGACTTCTTCAAGGGACAGCTTCCCAAAGCGGATGTCATTTCAATGGGTATGATCCTCCATGACTGGAACTTAGAGAAAAAGAAACATCTCATCAAAACAGCGTATGACGCACTTCCCAAAGGAGGGGCGCTTGTCGCCATCGAGAACATCATTGATGACGCGCGACGCGAGAACGTTTTTGGGCTGATGATGTCGCTCAACATGCTCATCGAGTTTGGTGATGCATTCGATTTCACTGGGGCCGACTTCGTTGGCTGGTGTAAGGACGCAGGGTTCAGAAATACTGAGATCATACCGCTGGGCGGGCCAGTCAGTGCAGCCGTAGCGTACAAGTAGGTCAAACCGACAGGTAAGTGGGGGGGGGCCGCTCCAACCCCCGCTTCCAACCCCTCTTCCGCCGCATGAACTTCCCGGAGTAACTCCTTCGCGTTGACTTGGGTGGGGATGTGTTGCCACACGACTCTACCGGATGAGTCGAAATCCGGGGGATTTCAGGCTCATCAGTTCTCCCCTGTGAGCACGCGGCGCTTCAGGGCTTCAATCTGCTATTCCAGGCGAGCGCGACCCATCTGGTGATCCTATTGCTCCCCTCAGCTCTGCTTCTCTTTTTCCTGTTCGCGATAGTGGCCGACAAGCATTAGTACATGTTGTGCCTGAAGGCGTCCTAACGGGCCACTGGAATATGTTGCATTGACCACTTTTCTATCGCGCAAGATGAAATTGGCAGGTTGAAAGTAACCGTTCTCACTATCAAAGTAAGCACCGATCTTATCGGCTTCTTTCCGCACATCCAGCCCGTAAATTACCGGGAAAGTGAGTTTGTGCTTTTCAACCATTTTTCGAGCGTGTTCCTCCTTATCGACCGATAATGCGACGAGGTCGATACCTCCTTCCCTGAACTCTTCCTGGTGTCCACTGAAGTCTGCCAACTGCAGATTACAGAAGGGTCACCAATGTCCACGATAGAAAAGCACAACATTCCATTCTTGTCTCAAATCTTCGGGAATCGTCAAACTACCCCCAACCACAGGAGGACCGCTCACACTTGGGAATAGGTCACCATTATTCAGTCTCATAGAAACCTCCTTATCCATGCAGTTCGCTGCCACGATGTGGCTGCATCATCATGGCGCCCATTTCCTGCATGTCTTGCATTTGCATAGCCAGCATAGCTAGCATTGTCGTCGTTTAGTCCTCCATTATTTAGTCGTACCGACATTCCTCATATTAACTGCGGACATGTATTGTTAGGCCTCCCCGTGATGAATGACCCCTTCTATGCGCCGTGTGATTCAAAGGATACGCTTGGAAGGGTTTAGAGGCAATGGGCAAGGTCCTTTGAGGAAGATCAGGCTGCGGGGTCATATAGAAACTCCAATGCGGGCAGGGGCGCGCTTACCTACTACGTCAGGGCATCGAATTCATCCGCAGCAGCTTGCTCAGCCTTGCTTCTCGGCTCTTCTACAAATACAATTGTTCCCAACATTTCTCTCCACAAGAAAGGGAGGGACAAATGACGAAAACCGCCCCGACCTCAGGCACACCACACAAATGTGAGGCCTTCGCTTTTGGCAAAGAACAAAGTTATCTGCTCTATGACCAAGATCATGAGCCTGCCCCTCCTGCTGAAACCCTAGAGAAAACCAACGATCCGGTCCGGATGTATCTGAGAGAAATGGGCACGGTGCCTCTTTTGACCCGACAGGGCGAGGTCGAGATCGCCAAGAGGATTGAAAAAGGCCAGAAGAGCGTCATCAAAGCGTTATCCCGTTCGCCGGTGGTGGTCGGAGAGATCTCAAAATATGGCGACCAGCTTCGCAAGAACACTCTGCGTATCAAAAGCCTGGTTAAATTTAGCGAGGACGAAGTAACCGATCAGATCCTCACGAAGCGGCGTAGATTGGTGTTAAGGCGCGTTAATCAAATCACTGCGCTGGAAAAGGAAGCCGTCAAAGTAAGAAAACGATTAGGTAGAGCCAAGAAGAGCGGTAAGACCTACAAGAAGCTGCTCTCTCAACTGGCTCGCTATCAGATTCCCATGGCCCGGATCATCCTTGATCTGGAGTTGACCGCTGAGGTTTTTCAGGGTTTTGTGAGTGTGATCGAGAGCAACGTGGATCGGATTGTCACACTGGAGAGGGAAGCCAAGCAATTGAAGAAATTCAGGGTGTCTTCATTGAAGCTCGATGAGGCCAAGAAGGTGAAACTGCGCCTGCGGGTCATTGATAAGGAGATGAAGGAAATCGAAGACAAGGTATTGTTGTCTCCAGCCGAGCTCAAGAGAACCTTGGCAGCCATCAAGCAGGGAGAGTTGGAAGCGGAAATAGCAAAAAAGGAGTTGGTGGAGGCCAACCTTCGATTGGTGGTCTCGATTACCAAAAAATACTTCAACCGGGGATTGCAGTTTCTCGATCTGATCCAGGAGGGAAATATCGGATTGATGAAGGCTGTCGATAAGTTTGAATACCAAAGGGGCTATAAATTTTCCACTTATGCCACCTGGTGGATTCGTCAGGCCATCACACGAGCCATTGCTGATCAGGCACGGACGATCCGGATTCCGGTACATATGATCGAAGCCATCAACAAGTTGATTCGGACCTCGCGCGCTTTGGTTCACGAGTATGGTCGAGAGCCCACTGCCGAAGAGATTGCTCAGGAGGTGGATCTCCCGGTGAGCAAGGTGCGCAAGATTCTCAAAATTGCTCAGCAACCGATCTCGCTGGAGACTCCAGTCGGAGAAGAAGAGGACAGCCACCTGGGTGATTTTATCGAGGACTTAGGCGCGATCTCCCCTGACGAAGCCGTGATCAATATCAACATGAAGGATCACACGGCGGCTGTCCTGGAGACTCTGACCCCCCGCGAGGAGGAGATCATTCGCATGCGATTCGGCATCGGGGTTGGCAACGAACACACTCTCGAGGAGGTCGGGCAAAGGTTCTCTCTCACCCGCGAGAGAATTCGCCAGATTGAAGCCGAGGCGCTTCGCAAGTTGCGCAGTGGGAAGTTAAGGGCTTTAATTTCTAGAACAAATTGAAACTGACTAAGGTCACACATGACAACACCATAGTGGTAGACCTGAGCTAGAGATGTGGCACAATACACGGGGGGATATTCTAGTGCGCTTGGGTCTTTCAGCCGACGGCAACCCAAGTCT
>JACZYA010000035.1 GCA_022571295.1 Acidobacteriota bacterium
GTTCAACTACGACTTCCGCCGCACCGAGATGTGCATTATTCCTTACGCCACCCAGGAAGGGGAGATCTCCTTCTGCGCTTACAATACCGGCATCGGCTGGCGAAATATCATCGAGAACATGCACAAGAATGCCACCGTGGCGAAGTGGTACAAGGAGCACGGACGGCACGAAATCTACGCCCGCGGCAAGGAAGTCAAGCTGGAGAACTACGAATCTTCCCTCCGCTTGAGAGAGGAGGACGTGAACAGGGTCCGCGACCGTGGTGACGCTGTCCAGACAGCCGCCGAAGAGGAGCGCATGCGCCGCAAAGCGGCGTGGGAAGCTAAGGAAGTGCGGCAAATCTACGAGGAGATGCTCCTCAAGAAACCCAAGACTGAGCTGGTTCAGATTGGGAGCGACGGCCAGTAAGAAGAGCTGGAGCGGCCAAGAACAGTTTGTTTGCAAGGCGGGGTGGGCTGAATGCCCGGCCCCGCCTTTTTTCTTTTGTCCTTCCCCGAAGTCCTCTTTTCCAGAGAGAAGAGGGAAAACTGCGTGGACAGCCGCTGTCAACTTGTTTATAATTGCGACTTAGGTTTGATTGGGCCCTAAGAGTTCGGTGGCGGGTTTCCCCGGCAACCGCAATAACTTACCAGGAGAGTACTGACACGCAATGAGCGAACAGACGCTGACGACCGGCAAGAGCAGTGTGGGCGAGCACACGGGCGCCTTCCAGGTACACGCAGAGACGCTGACTATCGCCACCCAGGAGCGCGTGCAGTTGATTGACATCACTCCTCGGCTGGCCGCGCAGGTGCGCCAAGCTGGAATCCACCATGGAATCGCCCTGGTGACCTCTTTGCATACGACCCTGGCCCTTTTTATCAATGAATTCCAGGAGGCGCTGCTCGACGACATTCGAACTTTTCTCGAGCAGGTAGTCGTCCAGGGTGGATATTGGAAGCACAACGACCCCAAGTTCAGCGACTGCGACCGCTTCAATACTGACGCTCACCTGCGAGCCATGCTCTTGGGCCACAATCTGGCTCTCCCGGTGCAGAACGGCGAGCTGGTCCTTGGAACCTTCCAGGCTGTAATTTTGGCTGAGCTCGACGGCCCCCGCGAACGCGCCCTGCAAGTGCAAATCCTCGGCACAGCCTGATTTTGATTTCCCCCAGCCGGTTCGAACACCAACGCCGTCATACACTACCGTCGTCTGCTTTCGCTTGCCAATGTTTGGCCAGAAGGCTATCATGTAATAGTTCTCCGACCCCGGTGGCCTACCGGAGAGACAACCTACGGCGCCGGGGCGTTACCGTGTCCCTCGAAAGGGGGGCGCGACCCGTGTTCCGACACTGTCGGGAGGCCGCGATGGCCTTGGAAAGGAGAACGGCGCAGCCTACACCCGGTTGCAAGCTTCCAACGCGGGTATAGGCTGTACGGCTTTTGGGGCTCTGGAAATGCCGGGGTGGGCACTGACCCGGTTGCAGAGAGGCGGACGTTGCGAGACACATACGGGCGGCAGATTACCGACCTGCGGGTTTCCGTCACCGACCGCTGCAACTTCCGCTGCATCTACTGCCGTTCAGCCGAGCCGGAAAACTACCAACCCCCCGAGCACCTGCTCACTTGGGCGGAGATGCTTCGCTTGTGCCGCATCCTGGGTACGTTGGGGATTCGCAAGATTCGCGTCACCGGCGGCGAGCCGTTGGTGCGCCCGGGAGTAGAGGACTTCATCGCCCAGCTTTCCTCCCAAGGCGCCTTCGAAGAAATCTCCATCACCACCAACGGTCTCACCCTGGGAGAACGGGCGCAAGCGTTGAAGGCAGCCGGAGCCAGCCGCGTCAACGTCAGCGTAGACTCTCTCCAAGCGGAGCGCTTTGACCGCATCACCCGCACCAAAGGTACTCTTCGTCGAGTTCTGGAGGGCATCGAGGCCGCCCAAGCGGTCGGCCTCAACCCGGTGAAGGTAAATGCGGTTGTGGTGCGCGGCTTCAACGATGACGAGATCGTGGACTTTGCTAAATTTGCCATTCAACGCGGGTTGGTGATGCGCTTCATTGAGTTTATGCCGCTCGACGCCGATCACATTTGGGATCGGGCCCGCGTGGTGACCGCCGAAGAAATCCGGCGCACCCTGGAGGCGGCGGGCCTGCCGCTCGAAGAGGTCCCCCGCCACTACGGCAGCGAGACCGCGCTCCGCTACCGCTTTGCCGGCGGGCTGCCGGGTGAGATCGGGCTGGTGGCCCCGGTGTCAGAGCCGTTTTGCGGCAAGTGTAGTCGCATCCGACTGACGGCCGATGGTAAAATTAGGACGTGCTTGTTCTCGCGGCTCGACCATGACTTGCGCGGCTTGCTGCGAGGAGGCGCGACCGATGGCGACCTTGTAGACGAAATTGAGCACATCATTGCGGCGAAAGAAGACGGCCATCATATCAACGACCCGGACTTCCAGCCCGCCAATCGAACCATGGTGTTCATCGGCGGCTAGTGCAGGCCTCGTGGGGGAACGAGCTTAAATGGGCCCGACCATCAGCATAGTCAAGCCGCCGGAAACCATTCGGGTTCCGGAAGTCGAAAAGGGCGTTGGCTGCGACTTCGACAGTTACCTGTTGATGCCTGACACCTCGCTCAATGAGCGCAACGCCCGCGCCAAAGCCGCTTTGGGCAACCGGGTGGTGATCCTTGGCCACCACTACCAGCGCGACGAAGTGATCCGCTTCGCTGACTTCTGTGGCGACTCGTTGAAACTCAGCCAGCAGGCTGGCCAGTCCCGGGCGGAATTCATCGTCTTCTGTGGCGTGCACTTCATGGCCGAGAGTGCCGACATTCTCCGCCAGCCCCACCAGAAGGTTATCCTGCCCGACCTCAACGCCGGCTGCTCCATGGCGGACATGGCTGACATTGACCAGGTGGAAACCTGCTGGGAGCAGCTCCAGGAAGTAGGCGAGCTGAAAGTCGTCCCGGTCACTTACATGAACTCCACCGCCGCCATCAAAGCCTTCACCGGGCGCCAGGGCGGAGCGGTCTGCACCAGCTCCAACGCCGCCGCCGTCATGCGCTGGGCGTTCGAGCGCGGCGAAAAAGTGTTGTTCCTGCCCGACGAGCACTTGGGCCGCAACACCGCCTATCGGATGGGCATCCCGCTGGAAGAGATGGTTGTCTGGGACCCGCACAAAGATTTGGGCGGCCTGCCGGAAGAGGCGTTGCGACGGGCGCGCGTGCTTCTCTGGAAAGGATATTGCTCCGTGCACCAGCGCTTCCTGCCCGAGCACGTCGAGCGGGTGCGGCGCGAGCACCCCGGCATCCACGTCATCGCTCACCCGGAGTGCCGCTGGGACGTGTGCGAGCTGGCCGACGAAATCGGTTCCACTGAAGGAATCCTGAAAGCCATCGCCGCCAGCCCATCGGGATCGAAGTGGGCGGTTGCGACGGAAATCCATCTGGTGAACCGCCTGGCCCATCAACATCCGGATAAGCTGGTCGTCTCCTTGGACCCCAATGTTTGCGTGTGCACTACCATGTTTCGCATCTCGCCCCAGCACCTTTGCTGGGTGCTGGAAAATTTGGTGGCGGGGCGGATGGTGAATCAAATCACGGTGGACACAGAAACCCGGCGCTGGGCCCGGCAGGCGCTGGAGCGTATGCTGAACCTCAGCTAGGCAGAGCAAGCAGACTATGGCCGATTACGAGCACGAAGAATCCCAAGAGCAGCCCGAGCGTCTCTTTGAGCTTTCGGAGGCGGAGGAGCTGCTCCCGCAGTTTCACAGCTTGCTGACCGGTGCGCGCGAGAAGAAGCAGCGTACCGATACCATCGAGCGCGAGTTCTCGCAGGTGCGGAACCGCATCTTGGTGTACGGAGGAATTGTGCCTCCCTATGCCTATCTGGCGGAGTTGAAGGCGGAGAGGGACGGCGGGCTCAACGCCATTCGTCAGGCACTGGCCGAAATTGAGCAGACCGGTTGCGTGGTGAAGGACTTGGATCAGGGGCTGGTGGATTTCCCCGCTATGGTCAACGACGAGCAGGTTTATCTCTGCTGGAAGCTGGGCGAAAAGTGCATCGGTTTCTGGCACCGGATGGACGAAGGTTTTGCCGGACGCAAGCCGCTTGATTCATCGACTCAGGGCCCGGACCGGGGGCGCAAACCCAACTAGCTCTTTGTTCATTTCCTTTGTCGGAGGGAGTTCCACAGGAGTCAGGGTGTATCGTGGCTGAGCACAAACCAAATCGGCTCCACGGCCAGCCCAGCGCCTATCTGAAAAGCGCTGCGCACCAGCCGGTCGCCTGGCATCCCTGGGGGCCCGAGGCGCTGGAGCGGGCACAACAGGAGGACAAGCCCATCCTGCTCGACATTGGCGCGGTCTGGTGCCACTGGTGCCACGTGATGGATCGGGAAAGCTACGAGAACCAGGAAGTCGCCCAGCTCATCAACCAGAATTTTATTCCCATCAAAGTGGACCGCGACGAGCGCCCCGACATCGACGCCCGCTACCAAGCCGCCGTCAGCGCCATCAGCGGTCAGGGCGGCTGGCCTCTGACCGCGTTCCTCACTCCGCAGGGCAAGCCTTTTTTTGGCGGCACTTACTTCCCCCCGGATGATCTCTACGGTCGGCCCGGTTTTAAGCGTGTCCTGGCCAGCATCGCCGCCAATTTCAAAACGCGTCGGCAGGAGATTGAAGAGAATGCCCAGAAATTGACGGATGCTCTCAGCCGGGCGGAACTGTTTGCAGGTGCCCGCCGCGATTACACCCCCAAGGTGGTGGACGCGATTGTCGAATCGGCCTCCAAGCTCTTTGACGTCCGCTATGGCGGCTTTGGCAGCGCGCCCAAGTTCCCCCACCCTACGACCCTGGAGTTGTTGCTGGAGCAGTACCAAGCCAGCCGCGAGCCTTATCTGCTCACCATCGTCAGCACCACGCTCGACCGCATGGCCGGCGGCGGCGTGTACGACCAACTGGCGGGCGGCTTCCACCGTTATTCGGTGGACCAGCGCTGGCACGTGCCCCACTTCGAGAAGATGGCTTACGACAACTCCGAGTTGCTGAAAAGTTACCTGCACGGCTATCAGGTAACCGGAAACAGTTTCTATCGTGAGGTCGCCGAGGGCATCATCGTCTGGGTTGACGCTACCCTCAGCGACCGGGAGCGCGGAGGCTTCTACGCCAGCCAGGATGCCGACTACAGCCTGGAAGACGACGGCGACTACTTCACTTGGACGCTGGACGAAGTCCGCGCTTGCTTGTCTGCTGACCAAGCCGATTTGGCGGCCCGGTACTACGACGTCCGCCAGCCGGGCGACATGCACCACAACCCGGCCAAAAATGTACTTTTCCTGGCTTGCTCGGCGGAGGAATTGGCCCGCGACCGTGGCGTTCCGGTCGAGGAGGTTGCCGAGCGGCTGGCAGCGGCCAAACAGACAATGCTCGCCGCGCGGCAGCAACGTTCCACGCCCTACGTTGACTCCACGCTCTACGTCTCTTGGAACGCCATGTTCGTGTCGGCCTACCTGGAAGCCGCGCAGGTGCTGGATCGCGACGATTGTCGGCAACAGGCCCTGCGGACGCTGGATCGCCTGCTGGAGGGCGCCTGGAGCGACCGCTGGGGCTTCGCCCATCGCTGCCCCGAACAAGGCAGGATCACCGGAGACGAATGGGCGGGCGGCATGTTGGATGACCAAGCCTTTATGGTGCACGCGCTGCTCGGCGCCTTCGAGCTCACTGCTGACAAGCGTTACCTCCAGCAGGCCGAGCAGACCATGAAGCTCTGCCTGCAGCACTGCTGGGACGACGAGAACGGAGGGTTCTTCGACCGCCCGCGGGGTGCGCCTGCCCTGATTGCCGGTGTCGACCTGCCGCGCAAGCCTTTCCAGGATTCGCCCACGCCCGGCGCCAACCCCGTCGCGGCCATGGCGCTCGATCGTCTCTACGGCTACACCCTGGACGAGATGTATCGTGACAAAGCCCGCCGTACGTTGGACGCCTTCGCCGGGGTGGCGGAAAACTTCGGGCTGTCGGCCTCCACTTACGGATTGGCGGTGCTGCTCCACACCCGCCACCCAGTGGAAGTCGTCATCGTGGGCGCGCGCGACGATGCCCGTACCCAGGCGCTGGCCCGCGCGGCGCACCAGAAGTTCCGCTTCGGCAAAGTCGTGTTGCAGTACGAGCCGCAGGAGGTTTCGGCTCAGCAGTTGCCGACGGGCTTGGCGGCAACACTGCCGCATGTGGGTGGTGGTGCCCCGGTCGCGCTGGTCTGCGGCAACGGCGCCTGCCAGCCGCCGGTGAGCGAGCCGGACGAGTTGGCGGCGGCGCTTGCGGGCGTTCCATAGGTACCAGGATTCTATGCTCCCTACTTGGCTCTTTCGGGTGTTGTTCTTCTCCATTCTGATTTCGTTTGCCGCCTCGCAACTGTTTTGGACTTGGCAAGCGCATCGCGTAGTGCGCGCTCGGCGCACGCCTCTCCAGCGCTGGCTGCTTGGGCTGGTGCTCTACGGAGCACTGGGCGCCGTCTGGTGTGTGTGTGTTGTGGTGCCGCTTCGGTGGGCGTTGCTCCGTGACGCGCCCGTGCTGTGGTCGCTGTTTGCTTGGGTACGGAGGCCGGAAGTGATGGTTCCGGTCGGGTTGTGGATAATCGCTTCCGCCGGCTCGTTTTTCCTGATGGCGTTGGTGCAGGCACCGGGGTTGGTGCGCCGCGCGTTGCGGCGCAGAAACACCGAGGCGCTGCCGCAGCCGGAACGACGGCATTTCCTGCAAACCGCCACTTACGTGGCCGGCGCCTTTCCGTTTGTGATGGTCGGCTACGGCTTCCTCATCGGTCGGCAGAACTATCGGGTGCAGGAAGTGACGGTTTCTCTCCCGCATCTGCCCCGGGAGCTCGACGGGTTGCGGCTCCTGCAACTGACCGACGTTCACGCCGGTGCCTACATGTCGGTGAAAGAAATCCGCCGTGTGGTGGGGTTGGCGCGGGAACTGGAACCCGACTTGACCTTTCACACCGGCGACTTCCTCACCGGCCGCAGCGACCCGCTCCCCCAGGCGGTGGCCGAGCTTGCCCGGGCAGAAGGGCGCTACGGCAGCTTCGGTTGCTTGGGCAACCACGAGATTTACGCCGGGGCGCAGGACAAGGCGACCGAACTCTTCGCCCGGCAAGGTGTCCGCATTCTGCGCGGGCAGAACGTCGAAGTCGAAATCCGGGGGGCGAAGCTGAACTTGATCGGGGTGGACTACCAGCGCCAGCCGCGCGGGCACGATCCGGTACGGTGGAAGTCTTACTTCCTGCGTGGGGTGGAGACGCTGGTGCGCCCGAATGTGACCAACATCTTGCTCAGCCACAATCCCAATTCGTTCGTGCGGGCGGCGGAGCTGGGCATCCAGTTGACACTGGCGGGGCACACCCACGGCGGGCAGGTGCAGGTGGAGATTCTGGACTCGCGCTGGAGTCCGGCGCGGTTTATGACGCCGTTTGTCAGTGGGCTGTTCCAGCGCCCTTCGGGAGTTTCTCCCGGCCAACAGAGTTTCTTGTATGTCAGCCGTGGAATTGGCACGGTGGGTGTTCCGGTGCGGCTGAACGCACCGCCGGAAATAACCTTGCTGACTCTTCGTCGCGGCTGAAGGGTTTACTCCCTCGCAGGTGGTGAATGGATCAGTTTCACAATGTTGAGTTTATCGCTGAGCCCGGCGGCACCTGCCGCCGGGTGGAAAAGCGGCACAAACGCCCCGTGGCAGGTGCCACGGGGCTCGGCGCGAGCGTTCCCATAGTAAAATGATCCACTGCCAGCCGGTGAGGCAAGTTGCGGAGTGTACGGCTGAGGTGCAATAATTGACACCGGGGTGAGAAAACATCATGGCACACAATAGAAAAGAATGGATTGAAAACCGCTTGCGCCAAACGAACGGGAACGGGACGGAGCGCAACGTCACGCAGATGCACTACGCCCGCCAGGGCGTCGTCACCGAAGAGATGCGCTACGTGGCGCAGCGGGAGAAGTGCGCCCCGGAGTTCGTGCGCGCGGAGGTGGCGCGCGGCCGCGCCATCATCTCGGCCAACATCAACCATCTGAGCCTGGAGCCGATGATCATTGGCACCAACTTCACGTGCAAGATCAACGCCAACATCGGCAACTCCACCGTTAGCTCGAATATCGAGGAAGAGTTGAAGAAGCTCCAGTTGTCCACCAAGTACGGCGCCGATACGGTGATGGACCTCTCCACCGGCGGCGATATCCCCCGCATCCGCCAGGCCATCATTGAGGCCAGCCCGGTTCCCGTGGGCACGGTTCCCATCTACGAGGCGCTCACGCGGGTGAAGCGGATTGAAGACCTGACCATCGCAGTGCTGCTGGAAGTGATCGAAGAGCAGGCCGAGCAGGGTGTGGATTACATGACCATCCACGCCGGGGTGTTGCGGGAGTTTCTGCCTATGACCCAGCATCGCATTACCGGCATCGTCAGCCGTGGCGGTTCCATTTTAGGTCAGTGGATGGCCCACCACAAAAAACAGAACCCGCTCTACGAGCACTTTGGGGAGATGTGCAAAATCTTCAAGAAGCACGACGTGGCCTTCTCGCTTGGTGACGGCTTGCGTCCGGGTTGTCTGGCCGACGCCTCCGACGAGGCGCAGTTTGCCGAATTGAAGGTGCTGGGCGAGCTGACCGCGAAGGCCTGGGAGTACGACGTGCAGGTGATGATCGAAGGCCCCGGTCACATTCCCCTGGACCAGATTGAGATGCAGGTGAAGAAGGAAATGGAACTTTGCCACGAGGCGCCGTTTTACACCCTGGGCCCATTGGTCACCGACATCGCGCCCGGCTACGACCACATCACCTCCGCCATCGGCGCGGCCATGATCGGCTGGCACGGGGCCTCGCTGCTCTGCTACGTCACGCCCAAAGAGCACCTGGGGCTTCCTGGTCCGGACGACGTGCGGCAGGGAGTCATCGCCTACAAAATTGCAGCGCACGCCGCCGACATCGCTCGGCACCGGCCCGGTGCGCGCGACCGCGACGATGCCCTCAGTTACGCCCGCTTCCTCTTCGATTGGAACAAGCAGTTCGAGCTGTCGCTTGATCCGGAGACTGCACGGAGCATGCACGATGAGACCCTGGCCGACAACTACTACAAAGACACCGCCTTCTGCTCCATGTGCGGGCCGAAGTTTTGCTCCATGAACATTACCCAGCAGATGGACCAACACTTGGGGCTGAATCAATCCGAGCGCCAAGCCAAGTACGCCAACCTGTTGGTCAAGGTTGCTGGGAAGTAACTCGAAGACCAGGGCGGATAATCTCCTGAACCAGCCAGCAATGAGAAGTGCCGTGAGCGATCTAGGTTTGACTGCAAATGAGGAAGTGATCCGCCAGGAATTTAACCGTTGGGCCCAGGCCGGGCGCGGGGAGGAAATGGCGGAGGAGCACGCTGCCATCGTCGCCGGGATGCTGGCGCAGATGGAATTTCAGGTCAACGACAGGATTCTGGATCTGGGCTGCGGTTCGGGCTGGCTGTGCGGTATTTTGGCCGACAAGGTGCCGCAGGGACAGGTGATCGGAATTGACGTGGCCGATGAGATGGTGCGGCGGGCACGCAAGCGCTTCGCCGACCGCGAGAAGTTGATGTTTGTCATCGGCTCGGCGGAAGACATCCCTTGGAACGACGGGTTTTTCAACCATGTGGTTTCGGTCGAATCGGCCTACTACTGGCCGCAACCGGCGCAGAGCGTGCGAGAGATTTTTCGGGTCACGCGGCCGGACGGGGAAGTGCGCCTTCTGATTAACTTGTACAAGGAGAACACATACGCGCACCAATGGAGGGAGAAGCTGGCGGTCGAAACTCATTTGCTCTCCGGAGAAGAATGGTGCGAGTTGCTGCGGCAAGCGGGGTTCACCCAAACCCGGCACAGTCGCATTGTTGATCCGCGGCCGGTTTCGGATTCTCATCAATCGAAGTGGTTTCGCAACGCCGACGAGTTGCGCAAGTTTCGCCGGGAAGGTGCTTTGCTCATTTACGGCCGAGCGCCCGAATTGGCCAGCCGAATGAGGCAGCCCTCGTGGTCGACTATGTAACGTTTGTATAATCTATGAGTTACGGGGTGGCCTGGCAGACGGTCTGCGCGGCTTTTCTTGACTTTGCGCACAGGGTACGCTAATTTTGCAGGAGTACCGGTAAATGGGATACATAGAGAATCGTTTCGAAAAGAATTTTGTTCTTTCCTCGGTTGACTACGTCTTCAACTGGGCGCGCAAGTCTGCGCTCTGGCCGCTGACTTTCGGGTTGGCCTGCTGCGCGATTGAGATGATTGCCTCTACCACTTCTCGATTTGACATCGCCCGCTTTGGCGCCGAGGTTTTCCGTCCCAGTCCGCGCCAGGCGGACCTGATGATCGTGGCCGGAACCGTCACGCTGAAGATGGCGCCAGTGATCCAGCGCATTTGGGATCAGATGCCGGATCCGAAGTGGTGCATTTCCATGGGGGCGTGTTCGAGTGTCGGCGGGCCGTTCAACGTCTATTCGGTTTTGCAGGGCGTGGACAAGATTATTCCGGTGGATGTGTACATCGTGGGTTGTCCCCCGCGCCCGGAGAACTTGTTCTACGGGTTGCTCAAGTTGCAGGACAAGATTGATCAGATGAGCTTGGCCAAGCGTCCCACCGAAGTTCGTCTGCGCGATGCCATGCTGACAGACTTCAAGCAGAGCGTAATGGTTGCTCAGACGCCCCACCCGCGCTGATGGTCGTGGTCGCAGAAGCGCCTTCGGAGCAAAACACTGATGCCTAGATACGTAAAAGTTACTAAGGTGAACGAAATGCCGCCAGGAACTGCGCGCGAGTTCCAGGCCGACGGCAAGATGATCGCGTTGTTCAATGTGGGAGGAAAGTTCTTTGCGGTGGACAACACCTGCCTGCACCGCGGCGGCCCGCTGGGCCAGGGAGCGCTGGAAGGCGAGGTGGTCACCTGTCCGTGGCACGGCTGGAAATTCAACGTTGCCACCGGCGAAGCCGTGTTCAACGAGCAGATTAAAGTTCGGACCTACGAAGTGAAAGTTGAGGGAGAGGACATCACGGTTGAGCTTGAAAGCTAAATCCGTTTCCGGGCTGCGCCGGCCTGTTTTTGCCGAGAGGGGCACTCATCGCAGGGACACCAAGATGAGCCGCTATTGGGTGTTTGCCTCTGACCCGGCTGTGTACCACTGGGATACTCTGTTTGTGAAAGGGAAGGAGCTGTGGAGCAACATTCGCAGCGCCAAGGCGCAACGTTACCTCAAGCAGGTCCGCAAGGGTGACCATGCGATTTGCTACCACGGTGCCCCGGTTCGTGTGGTGTACGCCCTGGCCCAGGTAGCCTCCGATCCCTATCCCAACCCCCATGCCCCGGCGGGAAATCTCTTGGTCGTGGACCTTAAGGCCGACCGGGTTCTGCCGCGCCCGGTACTGTACAAAGAACTCAAGCTCAATCGCGCCTTGCGAAAGATGAAGCTGCTGGCTGAGCCCCGCTTGCCACTCTCCCCTGTAAGCGAAGAGATCTACAATGAGGTTCTGCGCATGGCGGGACTGCCGGCTGTCCCGATGCTGCGCTAATCGGACGAATTCGGACCCGCCGCGTGGGAGGCTCATCGCATGTTTTTTTCTCGCCGCTCTGCCTATGTCCTCTTGGCGGTTTGCGGCTTGCTCGCCGCTTCTTTCCCCGGCAAGGCGGACAACTTGATTGAGGCGCTCCGGAGCGGCAAACACAAGGTCGTCGATCTCAGCTATGCTCTCAGCGATAAACTTCCTGCCTGGCCCGGCGATCAGCGCACGTTTGAAGCTCAGGTCAACGCCCGCGCTGACCAGGCGGGCTACTTCAGCCGCAGCTTTTGGATGTTGGAACACTACGGCACCCACCTCGATGCGCCCATCCACTTTCCGCCCGGTTCCATGGCCGTGGATGAAATCCCGCCCCAGCGGTTGATCGGTCCGGCGGTGGTATTGGACGTGCGACAGGCGGTCGTGGCCAACCCGGACTACCGCGTCACACCGCGCGATGTGCTCGCCTGGGAGGAGCGCCACGGCCGTATCCCACCAGGTGCGATTGTGTTGGCCCGCACCGGCTGGGCCGAGCGCTGGCCCAGCGAGGAAAGCTACCGCAATATGGACGACCAGGGCGCGATGCGCTTTCCGGGTTTTTCCGTGGAGGCCGTCCGAGTTCTGATTGAGCGTGGCGTGAGCGGCCTGGGGATTGACACCCTGAGCGTGGATTATGGGCGGTCGAAGGAATTCGAAGTCCACCGGCTGTCTCACGGCGCCGGCCTGTATCACCTGGAAAACTTGGCCGACCTCAGCTCACTACCCGAAAGCGGCGCGCTCCTGATCGTGGCCCCCATCAAGTTGGAGGGTGGCTCGGGCGGGCCTGTGCGCGTCTTCGCGGTTCTACCTTAAATGAGCTGGACCGAATCGCTATTGTACTTCGGCTTGGGCTTGGTCGCTCTCTCCTTTGGCGCCGAGTGGTTGGTGCGCGGCGCTTCTCGCATAGCTGTTGTCCTCCGCGTCAGTCCTCTCGTCATCGGGCTGACCATCGTTGCCTATGGAACTTCCACGCCGGAGATGATGGCCAGCGTGGTCGCTGCCGTCCGCGACCGTGCCGACATCACCCTGGGCAATGTGTTGGGAAGCAACATCGCCAACATCGGGCTGATACTGGGCTTGGTCGCGCTGATTGCGCCGCTGCGCGTGTCTATGCGATTGATGCGGCGGGAGTTACCCATCATGGTGGGCGTGACATTGCTGTTTTATTTCCTGGCGTGGAGGCTCTACTTTGGCCGCTTCACGGGGGTGGGGTTCCTGCTGGGGTTGGTGGTGTTTACCGTCCTGGTATTGCGCTGGGCGCGGCGCGAGCCGGAGACAATCCAGGCCGAGTACGAATCCTACGACCGGGCAGGGCGCCGGAGTGAGCACCCGGTTCTGAGAACCAGCATCCTGTTGGCCGTGGGGGGAATGCTGGTGCTGTTTGCCGGGGGCGACTTGGTCGTGCGCGGCGCTGTACCGCTGGCTCGTTTGATGGGTATCAGCGATATCGTCATCGGAGCCTCGCTGGTGGCGGTGGGGACTTCTTTGCCGGAGCTGGCCACCGCACTCGTCGCCGCTCGTCGCCGGCAGGCAGACATCATCATAGGAAACTTGGTTGGCAGCAACCTGTTTAACATTTTGGGGGCGTTGGGATTGAGCGCTTTGATTCGCCCGGTTCAGGTCGCGCCCTCGCTGTTACGTTTTGAGTTCCTCGCGCTATTGTTATTTACCGGAGCCATGGCGGTGGTTTTGTACACCGGTCAGCGGGTCAGCCGGGCGGAAGGAGGTGTGCTGCTGGCTTCGTATGTTGTCTTTATGGTGTGGCTGTTTTTGCCCTAAGCGGAAATTAATTATTGGGGCAGCCATTTTGCCCACTAAGTGCATCTAAACCCTTTGACTGCAACTGCCGAAGGGCACTGTAGGATGAAGAGACTGCTCCAACTCGGAATCGGGCTTGCCTTGATGCTGGCTCTGGGCTGGCAGGTATTCGGCCGGGGTCAGTCCCGCGTCCGTGTTTTTGTTGAGCCCTCCTATGAGCGGGCTCGCCTCCAGCGTTTGCTTGCGCTTCAGCCCGGCCTCAAAGTGCTTCCCCGCGCCGGCACGGAGGATGTGACTCTGCTGGTCGAGGCGGCCCCAGCGGAGAAAGGGGAGCGCCTGCCACGCGCAGCCATTCGTGCCCGTTCGCTCCGCACCGGTTATGAAGTGCATGCGTTGGCGCAGTTCCTTCCCGTGCGCAATACGCGCGGTGGACGCGCCCGCTGGATGTCCAGCTACGAGAACGGATTGCGGGAAGACGATATTGCCGAGATTTTGCACCGGGTCGTGCTGGAAGCCGCCCGGCAGGAACACCGCGACGTCTGGCGCACGCCGGCAGAAATCCAGCGCGCTATGCGCAGCGTCCCACCCTCCTCTTAATCCACCTTCCGGCTGGTTGGGTTTCCCGTCCGGCCAGTCTGCTTATCCGCTATCAGCAATGCCGCCAGGGGCGCAGTCCGCAGATTGGTTCGCGCGATTTTCCCAAAGCCCGCCGCTCGTGTCCATTCGGCTACCTGTCCAAACCGGTAAGTCCGCTGGCGGCTGGTAAGGCCGAAAAAGAGTGCCAGCAAGCTGCCAAACTGGTCCGAGCGCTTCTGCTGGTGTTCTTGGCGGAATGTTTCCAGCACCGCCAAGCGTCCGCCGGGACGAAGGGCGGAGTAGATTCTCTCCAGAGTCGCGCGGTTGGTGGCCTCATCGAGGTGGTGCATTACGCTGAAGAGGAAAACTGCATCGTAGTTTTCCCCCAAGGGTGTGTCCCGCAGATTGCCGGGACGGAAAGTAAAACGGTCGGTCAAACCGGCGGCCGCTACCTCTTCGCGTCCGATTTGCGCGGCGGGTTCAAGATCCACCACCGTGACGTGCAGGCCGGGATGCGCCCGGCACATGACGATGGAGTAGTGGCAGTGGCCCGCGCCGATGTCCAGCAAGCGGCGGGGCGGGGAAGCGAAGCCAATCCGGGCGGCCACTTCTGCAGCGGTGAGCCGGGCGAGATCGCGCATCCCCAGCATGTAGTTGCGCCAGGCCTGCGGCCCGCCTAAGTTTTCATGAATCTCACGCGCCTTGCCCGACTCGATGTACTCCTCCAGGTGGTTCACCCACTCCCATTGATCGTAGTTGTAGCGAACAAAATTGGCGGCGGTCTGGTCGGAATCGGAGAGGAGCCAGCGCCGGGCCAGGCGGGTGTTGCGGTAACGGTTGCCCCGCTGCTCCAGGTAGCGGCAGGCGGCCAGAGCGTTGAGCAGGAGTTCCATCCCCTGGGGGTCGCAGTGCGCTTCTGCGGCCAGTTCGGCTGCGGTCTTTGGTCCGTGGCGGAGCCGGTCAAACACGCGGAAATGCACGCCCGCCATCACCGCTCGGCTCAGCAGCATGGCGCCCATGACGTCGAACATGGGCCGGGGAAAGCGCCGGCTACGCAGCGTGATCCAATCCCGCAACCCTTCAGCGATCACCCCGATGCGCATCAGCAGCCTCCTTCATGGTGTGATTGGAGGTGGCGATCATACTCCGGCCAAGCTTCTCGGGGCATACCGAAAAAACAGACAGCGTGGTTCCGGTTCAGCTAGAGCGGACGGGTGCGGCAGGTGGCTCCGCGGCCTTTCAGGCAGTAGTCGTAGCAGTTCTTGTGGGCGATGTAGACGCGGCGGAACGATTCTTCCAGCGTCCGCCCCAGCTCGAAGCGCGCGTCGTCATAGATGACCGGGCAGGGGTAGTAGCGCAGCGCGCCCTCCAATTTTTGCAGGCAGCGGCTGTAGTGGCACATCAGCGACTCGGCCGGCTTGTTCAGGAGGGAGAAGCAGTTGGTGGTGATAAAGACTTCGGGCGTGGGCTGCTTTCCCTGTTTCCTGAGTTGCACCAACTGATGCCCCATTTCGAGCACGTTTTCAATCAGGTTCACTTCGACCTGAATCCCCTTTGCGCGGAAGAGTTCCTGGTAAACGGCCCGAATGTCTTCGTCGCTCTGTTGAGTAAGGAAGGGCCGCTCAGCCGTAATTACCGGCACAAACCCCATTGCGCTGAGCTGCGCAATGGTTTCCACCGTTTGTGCGAATGTACCTTTGCCGCGGATGGCGTCGTGCTCCTCGGCTTGTGGGCTTTCCAGTGTGATGCGCAACCGCAGCCGGTCGCCGTGCCGCTGGCGCAATTCGCGTAGCACGTCGAAGTGGTTACGAATGTAGTGCCGGGCATTGGTGAGGATTTCCACCGGCGCGATTTCCAGCGCGTAGCGGAGGCTCTGGACGAACTCCTCATTGCGTTGCGCCCGCCCGCGCAG
Source organism: Acidobacteriota bacterium (assembly GCA_022571295.1). GTDB lineage: Bacteria > Acidobacteriota > Terriglobia > Acidiferrales > 2-02-FULL-67-57 > JACZYA01. The sequence goes on from JACZYA010000035.1 coordinate 15,814, forward strand.
CACATCTTCGTTTACGAACACTTCGCCGCCGGTGAAATAGATTTTCTGCACCCCAAAACGGGCGGCCTCGTCCAGGTGCGGGCGCAGCTCGGCAAAGGTGATCTGCTCCAGGCGATTATTGGTGGGGGAAGAAGCAGTATAGCAGTGCGTACACTTCAGGTCGCAGAGGGAGCCCTGCATGACCCACAGGTCTTCCAGCACCGGCTGGCCGTTGGCGCGCTTGGGCTCGACGTAGCCGCGCTCTTCGCCCCGCGCATTGACCATCTCGATCCCGTCCGGGTGCTGGCGGATCAGGGTTGGAGTTTGGGTCGCCATCAGCAACAGCCCTCGGGACCGCAGACGGTGCCCGCCGCCGGGACGGTCTTGCGGTAGCGCTTGCCCTTGGTTTCGCGCGCGTCGCGCACTGCGGCTCCGTTGCAGCGGAAGCCCTTGGCTTTCCGCAAGGGAACCTCTTTCCGAGGCGGAACCGGAATGACATCGTCCGCATACGGCGCTTGCGTCAGAATTTTGTAGGTCTTATCGCAGACGGCCATGCGCTCGCCCCGGCGAAGCACGTGGCCGTCGTCGTCGCGGACTTCCTTCCACGGGCCTTTGTAGATGACGGCTTGGTGGCGCTCCAGGCAGGGTCCTTCCTTGCCCTTGCGGGCGGTGACAGTGACGGAGCGGAATTCTATGCCGCGCACCGTCTGCCACGGTTTTTCGTCGTAGCGGGCGATCTGGATGCCGTAGAAACCGGCGCGCTCGAAAGTTTCAAGGAACCGGTCTTCGCGGAAGGCGCCGGCCAGGCAACCGCTCCAGAGCTTGGCGTTGCGCTTCATCGCGGGCGGTGCATCTTCGTCCGAGACAATGTCGCTGATGGCCACGCGTCCGCCGCGCTTCAGTACGCGATACATCTCAGAAAACAGCTTCTCCTTTTCTGCATCGCTCACCAGATTGAGCACGCAGTTGGAGATGATGACGTCCACCGACTCGTCCGGGATCAGCGGAGCCGAAGCGCGCAGCCGCTCGGTGAAGGCTTCAAACTCGGCCAGTTGCTCCGGAGTCTGCACCGGGCGGGTTTTCAGGTAGGCCTCGACTTCGTCGAGTGAAAGCGCCAGGTCCTGAATGCGTGTGCGGTGGAAGACCACGTTGTCGTAGCCCAGCCGCTCAGTGATCGAAGCCTGGTGCCTACGCGCCAGCGCCAGCATTTCCGGATTGAAGTCCACCCCGATCACCTTGCCGGTGGGTCCGGCAAGCTGGGCAGCGATGTAGCAGGTCTTGCCGGCGCCGGATCCGAGGTCGAGCACCGTGTCGCCCGGACGAACGAATTGGGAGGGGTCGCCGCAGCCGTAGTCGCGCTCTAATATCTCTTTCGGAATCACTTCCAGGTAGCGCGGGTCGTAGTTCACCGGACAGCAGAGCGCGGCTTCCGGGGCGCGCGCTGCCTGGCGATAGCGCCTCCGCACCACTTTTTCGGTGTCCAGCGTGGCTGCACGTGGCATGGTTGCAAGTCCTCCCTCAAGCAAGAGTTTTCAATAAGAACCAAAATCCCGAAGCAAAAACGGCGCCCAGAGGAAAAGTGACCCCCCAAGCCAGCACAATGTGGCGCACCAGTGTCCAATTGGTTCGCTCACGTCGGCGGGCTGCCACGCCGAAGATCGAACCCAGGGTCACGTGGGTAGTGGACACCGGCAATCCCCAGCGGGAGGCAAAGCCGACCAGCAGCGCCGAGACCAAGTTGGCGCTCATCCCGGGGACGGGCTCGATGGGCGTAATGCGCTGCGACATTGTACGCGCCACGCGTGTTGCTGCCAGCCATCCGCCCAGCGCCATCGTTGCCGCCACCACAACGTAGCTCGTCATCGGAAGCAGTAAATTGGCGGAAAGCAGCAGGGCGGTGATTTTGGGCGTGTCATTCAGCCCACGAGAAAAACTGATTAGCCCGGCGGAGCTCCAGTGGACCAGTTCCTCGGTATTCCAGCGTGTCAGCTCATCTCCGCGGGCGCAATCGGAGCGATGCGCGATGCGGAGCGCGGGCAGCATCCCCTGTGCTGCTTCGGTGGTGTTTCCGGTTGCCAGCAGCACAGGCGCTGGCTGGGTGAGGCAAATGCAGCTCCGCGAGCGTAGCCAGCGGGCCAGCGGAGGAAATGCGACCACAGTCAATCCCAGAGCCAGCAGAGGCGAGAGCAGCAGGGGTAGGGCAATGGAACTGAGAACCGCAGCCCATTGCACCTGTGCTGCGCCGACAGCCATGAGCCCGGCGCCGATCAAGCCGCCGGCCAGCGCGTGGGTGGTCGAAACCGGCGCTCCCATTCGGCTGGCCAGCACGATGGTGGCCCCGGCGCCCAGAGCGACGGCCGCCAAGAAAACCGGGTCGAGACTGGTGGCTTTTCCCAAGAAGCGGCTGCCATTGAATAGCTCAACCAAGCGTTGTGCCAGGGTCATAGCCAGCAGCGAGCCGCCAAAAGTGCACAGCGTTGCCCAGAGCAGGACAACTCGATACCGATAGCGGCCCGTGCCCCAGAGCGTGGCTACGCCTTTGAAGTTGTCGTTCGCGCCGTTCGCGAACGCAAGCAAAAGGACTCCTGCAAGCAGTGCGTATGACATCCAACCTGTCCCACAGCCGAAGAGAGCGATCCGCCCAAACAAATTGTATCAGCAATTGGATGGTGTTGCTGGCTCGAGCGTTGCAGCGAATCTCACCTGTTTAGCCGCGAACGGCAGCCGCTACCGGCAACAGCCGATGCCCGGAACGGACTGTGATAATCTTCACAGTCGGAGAGGATGGGCCGTGCCTGAGCTTCCAGAAGTTGAAACAGTAGTTCGTGGGTTGCGCCCGCGTGCGCAAGGGAAACTCATCCAACGAGTAGAAATCCGCCAGGCCCCTACCTTCGGGGTCATCCGGGGCAATCTGCGGAGCTTTCGGCGCGCGCTGAGCGGCGCCCGCATCAGTCGCATTACCCGCCGAGCGAAATACATCCTGCTGGATTTGGAGCATCCTCGCCGGGCCGGCAAGTCGCTTACGTGGGTTGTCCATTTGGGCATGACCGGCCAGCTCTACGTCTGCAAGCCATCGGCTCCCCGCCTGAAGCACACCCATCTGGTGGTTACGCTCTCGAGCGGCGAGCAACTCCGCTACTGTGACCCTCGTCGCTTCGGGAAGATGCTGGTCGTTTCCCGGGTCGACTTGCCCGCGTTTTTTGCCCGGCTGGGCCGGGAACCGTTTGGACTTTCTCTTCAGCGCTTCTCTCGCTTGTTTGCCGAGCGGCGAGCGCCGGTGAAGAATGTGTTGTTGAATCAGAACCTGTTGAGCGGGGTGGGGAATATTTATGCCAACGAAGCTTTGTTCGTGGCCGGCATCCATCCCGCCACACCGGCTGGCCGGCTCAAACAGGATCAGTTAAGTCGTCTGTTTCAAGCTGTCCGGATGGTGCTGCGCGAAGCCATCAATGGTCAGGGTTCTACCGTCTCTGACTATCGCACCGCCGAGGGCGTGCCGGGCAGCTACCAGAACCACTTGCGGGTGTATGACCGGGAGGGCGAACCCTGCCCGCGCTGCGGTGCGCGAATCAAGCGCTTGGTACTGGTCGGGCGCAGCGCTCATTTCTGCCCGCGTTGCCAGCCCTCAGTTCGGGGCTTGCACAAAAGGAAAGAGCGGAGGCTGGCTGGCCCAGGTTAGGGTGTGGCGCTGCGAACTACAGGTTTCGCGGGGTCACGACGAATCCCGGTCAGAACCGTTTCTGCCCACTGCGCTTGCTGGATGCCGTCCAGCCACAGTACCGGCTCACCAAAGCGGTCGAAGGGCGGTTCGGTGAGCAGTTCTTTCAGCAGCGCGTCAATGCGTTGCTGGAAGGCGCGGTCGCTGGCGCGGAAGCTGTCGGTGTCGGGCAGGGAAGGCTGGCGGAAGCCCTCGGCGTAGATGGATTCACGCACCAACGGTACGCCCACCAGCAGGTCGTAGCTCTCCAGCCACTTCACCAGCCAGTGCTCCAGCGCCGGCTGCCGTCCGCAGCGGTTGACCAGGTAGCAGTAGTTATCCAGCACGGCACGGTCGCACAGCACCCAGGTGGCGCGGTGGGCGGCTTCAAGTTCGGCAGCAATCTGTGCGTGCAGAATCCACAGTTGGGCTTCCAGGGTAGTGGCTTCGTTGACGGGAAAAGGGCAATGGCGGGCGACTTCTGTGACCAGCTCAACGTTCCGTCCAGACTTCTTCAGCAGAGCGCAGATGTCGTAGGCGAGTGTAGTCTTGCCGACGCCGTGCGTGCCGATGAGAGCCAGTTTCATGCCACCTCTACGGGATGTGACGAGCTAGGAAAAAATGCAATCGCGCACCCGACAGGCCCACTACGTCCTCGGGCAGACATCGCTTCTCGTCACTTTGCGCAGGAACCATAAACCCGGCCCGATACTAGCACGGCGGCGTCACTCGTAAAAGCCCAAGAAGAACCGGATTCGTTGTAAAGTAGTACGGCCCACGAGGCAACCAGGTGCATGAGCGGAGAAAAACGGAATTCGACCAAGACGAAGCAGATTTGGCGGCTGTTACGAATCATCAGCGGCTTCGGACTGCTCGGACTGGGGATCGTGGGATTGTTTCTACCGATCTTGCAGGGCATCGCTCTCATCATTGCCGGTCTGCTCCTGCTAGCTCGTGAGTACCATTGGGCGCGAAGCCTGCTGAATTGGATTCGGCGCAAGCGAGGCCGACCGCAGAAACTTCCCGCCCGCACCGAGGACTAGAATTTGCCCCGACCAAACTCTGGACCCGTCACCTGCAAGCCTAGATGGTTGTCTTCTTTTTCTTGGGCTTGAATAACTGGCATTCCATGCCCGAGCTTTCAAACACAACGTTGGAAGGGTATTGCTTGGACTTGAATTTCATGGCCTTGCAGCCATAAGGGAATTTCTTTTCCCAGGTGATGTAAAAATAGGCGCACCCGACGCATAGATTACGCTGGGGCTTTTGGGGTGGCGGGTTCATGTTTCCTGTTGCCCGTTCAAGTTCCGCTTTGCCTTCCAGTAGGCATGAGGTTGCTGCGCGCGGGTGCACTTTTGGGTCGCGTCGCTATTCGCAGCAATGAAGTATAGCAACCTGCAATCCATGATTGAAACACGCAACCAGTTAGCTTAGGCTATGGGCTCTGCCGCCCGCTTCTAATGTTATTCAAAACGCAGAGCGCCGCGCTGTTTGGCATTGACGCCTATGTTGTGCAGGTTGAGGTGGACCTGGCGCAGGGCGGGCTGGGTAGTTTCACCACCGTCGGCTTGCCCGACGCGGCGGTAAAAGAAAGCCGCGAGCGAATTAAAGCCGCCATCAAGAACTGCGGATTTAATTTCCCTACCTACCAGAACATCACCGTCAACCTGGCTCCGGCCGACAGAAAGAAAGAAGGTTCCGGGTTTGACCTGCCGATGGCCCTCGGCATTCTAGGCGCCGGCGGCGCTTTCTTCGGGCGTACGCTGGATGAATTTGTATTTCTGGGCGAGTTGGCATTGGATGGAACCGTGCGGCCGGTCAAAGGCGCGTTGTCCATGGCGGTGGAGGTTAAGCGGAAAGGTATAACCAAGCTGGTGGTGCCGGAAGCGAACACGCGCGAAGCCGCGGTGGTGCAGGGAATTGATGTGTATCCGGCGCGTGCGTTGCCCCAGGTGGTGGACTTGATCAACGCTCCGGAATCCTTCCAACCCGTGCGCGTGCAACCGGAGCAACTGGTCGCCGTTACAGGCCAACACGGCGCGGATTTTCGTGATGTCCGGGGGCAACAGCATGCCAAGCGAGCGCTGGAGGTGGCGTGCGCCGGCGGACACAACATCATCATGATCGGCCCGCCCGGCTCGGGCAAAACCATGCTGGCCAAGCGTGTGCCTGCGATTATGCCGCCGCTGACCCTGGAGGAAGCTATCCAGACGACCAAGATTCACAGCGTCAACGGCCTGCTCGAAGACGGGCGCGGGCTGGTGGGTGTGCGGCCGTTCCGATCTCCGCACCATACCATCTCCGACGCGGGCTTGATCGGAGGCGGAACGTTTCCCCGGCCCGGCGAGGTGTCGTTGGCGCACAACGGAGTGCTGTTCTTGGACGAGTTGCCGGAATTCCAGCGCAGCGCGCTGGAGGTGCTCCGCCAACCACTGGAAGCCGTCTGACCTCGTAACCATCCCCCAACTTGTTCATTTGACGATGGATTTCTAGGAGGAGTGGTGTCTTCTTACGGCAACAGCAGCACACGGTTTAGCACGGTATCCGGCAGCAAATGGACCCAAGTTTCTTGATTCTGGGAGGATTGGTTGGTGGCGAAACGAAACATCATGTGTCGATCAAGATGGCTGGAGGAGGATAAGATGCAAAACGCTGGCTACGCGAGTGTTCAGAAAGAAATCGAGTTCTACCGGGAAATAGGCCGCCGCGGCCTACTTGCCCTCCTCCCTGCAGCTGTGAAGGTGGTCGAAGCGTCTCTTGCCCGGCGGGACGCAAGAGTGGCCCGCTCTCTGGTTCGACTGCTTCCCGGGAATAGGTACGTGGTCTTACCTACTGGCGTGACTTTGCTGGAGATCGGCCGCGAAAAACTCGTCCACATCGCGCACTTGATCCTGCTCTTAGAGCGAATGAGAAAGCGTAGCCGCTCTGGGCGATCTCGACCGACAGGCCGCGCAAGTAAAGCGAGGCGGGTGAGGAAATGAACAAACGCCGGAGTAGAGCAACGCCTTCGGGACGGGGTGCCCCATCAGAGCCGACTTCTTCTGTCAGCCGAGGCCGCCACGAGTACTGGTGCAAGGTCTGCTCTCATCCCCAGCGGGAAGAGATCGAGCACGGCTTCATCAATTGGATGAGCCCAGCAGTCCTCGCCAAGCAGTACGGCCTGAGCCGGGACTCTGTCTACCGGCATGCACATGCTCTGGGCCTGTTCCCCAAGCGACAGCGCAACGTGCGCGCCGCTCTGGAGCGGATCATCGAAAAGGCCGGTGAGGTCCAAGTCAACGCCTCCGCTGTCGTCAGCGCGGTTGCCACCTATTCCCGTATTAACGCCACCGGTCAGTGGGTTGAGCGCTCCGAACAGGTCAATCTAAGTGAGCTGTTCGAGCGCATGAGCCGGGAGGAGTTGGACCGCTACGCCAAGACAGGGGAGCTGCCAGACTGGTTCACGGGCACTGTGGGCGCAACACCTAGCGACAGTCCTGACCGAGAGAAGAGTGCCTAACTCGCTGAAATCCAAGCGGGATGGAACGAGCATGGGCGCAACAGCTTCGACACCCAGGCCAACTGATTTCCCTCTCGGGTCACCTGAATCACGAGCGGCCGCCCGGGCAATGCTGACCAGTAACAGCGCACTGAATCCCTACGATGAGGATTGTTACTGGGTCTACGGCGCTGTGTGTCACATCGATTTCCTGGTGTCACCGAGCTGGAATGAGATAGAGCCCACCGGTGCATATCAGCGTGGCCGGGAAATCGACGAACTACGGCACGGTCCTGTCATTCCCGCTCACTTGGACACCAAGGGGAAACGCCAGACATCCGCCAGCATATTTTTTACGGGTATCCATCACAGGGACCCGGTGCCCGGGGACACCCTACGGTACGAGGATGTGGCCAGAATCTTTGCCCCCGAGCGGTTGGCGCAGGTGCTCAGGACCATGCAGGAAGCGTGGAATCGGCGGCTGCCGGAATTTCCGTTCCCGTTCAGAGTGGATGGCAGGACATTCTACAAGAGAACATCGGATGGCAAAGGAAAGATTACTTGGGTGGAAGACGAGCGGTGGAATCTGTATGACATTTGGGGTGAAGTTGAAGCCGATGCGCTTGGTCGGCAGCAGTTCGATCCGCCTAGACCACCAACGATCCGGTCTGTAGTGTTTGTCGAGAGCAAAGACGGGAAATACCGCACTAAGCCAGTTGGCAAACGTAAGGCTGAGGGACGCCAAGATAGACGGCGACGGACAGGCCCTCAGAAAACTTCATAGTATCTATTTCCAGACGACCGAAACGACATAAGCCTCTCTACTAAGACTTTGGTCGTTTTTGTCGTACTGGCGCCAACAAGCTGGGCGATCGGCCTTCTTCCGTCGTCCTGCAACCAACCTTTGCGTCTGCGCGAGAGAGGCGCTGCGGTTTCCTAAACCGCAGGTCGCCGGTTCGAATCCGGCCAGCCCCTCCAGTCTTTCCTTTTCATTTCAATGGGTTGGGCACGCACGGAGCTTGGCTCCCGCGGCTCCAAAACCGCGATTGCAGTAAAATTGCAGTAGTTCGCTGCACATTGCGCGCCTCGAATCTACTCCGACAAGTTCATGCGGCGCGCCAGGTTGGAGGCGGGAAACAGACCAAGCAAGGGAGCGGAACGGGCAAAATGAACCGCGATGCCACCTAAAAGGGGCCATGGCGATCTGAGCTTGACATGTAAGGGCGGCTTGCGTACGTTTGTTGGCGAAGGCAGAGTTGAAAACGGAAATTCCCACGAATCATTGCTTCAGGGTGTAGGCTAACAAAAGTGCAGATTCCGCGCACGACCAAAGACTTGGCTTCCTATGCGCGGGCGATTTTTCGTCCCAAGCAGTTCGAGTCGCTTTTCCTGTTCGTCACCTCGCGCTGCAACTCGCTCTGCCGCACCTGCTTCTA
>JACZYA010000036.1 GCA_022571295.1 Acidobacteriota bacterium
CGGGGATGAGGTCTTCCACATCCAGGATCGCCCCCAATTGCTCGCTCACGGCTTGGCAGTCCGCGTGCGTAATGCCACCTTCGCTCTGGGGTCGGCCCAGGAAGACGCGCAACACCCCCCGCCTCTCCGTTCCCGCCCATTCGACAGCCACCAACTCCAACCCTTCGGAGTCAGTGACCCGCTTGGCGAAGTTGCGGATGCGCTCTACGTCCATCACCGGCAACAAAAAAGCGGGCTCGCGCCCACTGGCTATCCGTCAAACTGGTCGAGCAAACCTAATTATAACAGTTTGCTTTCAAGGAGGGCAAGCAGAAAAGGGGGTACCCCTCCCTTGGGGTGGCAGGGAGCGCAACCCCCTGAGGCTGCCGGGCCGGACGGGCTTGCTAGTTCGAGCCGGACGGTTCGGAACTGGCCGCCTGCACCGGGTAGATCTGGTCGTAGAGCCGAATCACTTCGTTGGTGATGTCCACTCCGGGAGCGACATAGACAGCCGGCCCACCGGGGACCAAATTCAGCACCACGCTCAGGCCGTTCTGCTGGGCATACTCGTTGATGACCCGCTGCAACTTCTGGCCTATGGCACCGATGTAGTCGCTTTGAGCCTGCTGGATTTCCTCTTGCAGGTCCTCCTGCAAGCGCTGGCCCTGCTTGCGCTTTCGCTCAATCTGGCGGACCAATTGGTTTCGGGCCTCGACGCTCAAGGTGCGGCTTTGTGTTTCCAATTGCCTCTCCAGATCCTGGACTTCTTGGCGCAACTGCTCCAGTTCGTTCTGCCGGGGGTCAAACCGGGCCCGCAGTTCTTCGGACACTTTTCGCCCCTCCTGGGTGCTATTCATCGCCAACTGGATGTTAATCGCGCCGATCCTGGCTCCGGTGGTGGCAACGACCGGCGCCGGCTTAGCTTGGGCTTCGGGCACCTTCTCGAAGGTCTGGGCGGCCAACGCACCGGCACAGAATAACAGGAAGGTCAGCGGAAGAATCAGTCTCATAACTCGCATTAAGTCTTACTCCTTTTCTAATCTAGGATGTCCCTCAAAACAGTTGATTATATGTTTGACGCCGAAACTTGGTCAACGGTTTTCCGGCGGGCTAGAAAGTGCGGCTGATGGTGAAGCGGAAGGTCTTCAGGGGCTCGTTGAAGAAGAGGCGGCGCTCCGAGGTGAGGAGCAACAACTGGGGCTGATTCAGGAGTTGCTGCTCCAGGACGCCCGGAGGCAAGGGGAACCCTTCAATGGATCGGATGACACCGGCGGGCTGCACAATGGTTGTATTGAGCCGGCTGAGGTTATAGGCCCAGTAGAGGCGGAAGGGCGCTTGGACGATGGGCAAATTGATGACGATCTCCACCCCGGTGGAGACCCGTACCTTGCCGTTGGTGCCGGGAATCAGCTTGAGGTTCTCGCTCAGATCCGCGGTGGGGAAAAGAGTCTTCAACTCCGCCAGCCTCTGGTCGGTGAGGCGCAACTGTCCGCGGCGGAGAATCGTGCTGATGCCAGCGTCGAGAAATAGAGACAACGTGAGCGGTCCGGCGAGGGGAATGCGATACTCAGAGTTCGTGATCACCTGCGTATCCCCGCCCGGGAACGAAATGGACTGGCTCAGGAGCTCTACTGCACCCGCTTGCAGCGTGGGGTTGCCGTTGGCATCAAGCCGAGTCGGATCAAAAAAGAAAATGGGAATCGTGCTCCGAGCAGGAGCCAAAGCCAAGGGACTGACGGCGCGGATGTTAAACCCGCGAATGGTATCCTCTCCCCCCACATAGAAGCGACTGAACGGCGATGGTACTTGGCCTCCGTACCCGGTGACAAAAGCTCCAATCACCCGGAACGCCAGCGTGTTCCGTCGGCGGTTGATGGGCCGAAAATGCTTAAACTCAATGGTCGGGCGATAGGTTTTCTGGTTTCCTCCCAAGACACCGCCCTCGAGGGTATTGGAAATGAAGAAACTGGTTCCACCGGTAGGATAGATCGGGTGGTTGACGGTATTGTAAAAGTACGTGCCGGTGATGCGGCTGGACTGAATACCCTCCAAGGAGTTCGGCCCGGCAAGCGTTTGGCGGAAGGCCAGCCCCTCAAAAAGGTTGGTACAACCTTCGGAGATGCAAGTGATATCGCTGGTGCTGAAAGAGTAGGTCAGACCCACCCGCGCGAAGCGGAACTTCCGCAAGGGATAGCTGGCGAAGGCTGTGAAGCCGATGGAATTCTGATTGTAGTTCACCAGCCGGCTCTGCAAGGCGTCGCTGATGTTCAGAGCGCTCCCGGTTATGATCGCGTTTTGCTGAGCTTGGTCAAACTTGAAACGGTTGAGGAAGACCGTGAAGCCGCTCTGAATGGACTTGTCAAACAGATACGGCTCGGTGAACCCGATCCTGAAGACACGCTGGCGGTCGCCCCACTGGGTGTCCACGCTCAGGGTCTCGCCCAGGCCGAGGAAATTGTTGGTGGTGTAGTTCAGACCGAGGAAGCTGCCCAGCACGCCGCTGGACCCGCCGGTGAACCCGATGCTGTTCTTACCCTTCTCTTTGACCTTCAAAGCTAGATCGACCGTGTTGTTTTGGGCGTTTTGCTGGACATCGGCGTTTTCAGGATCGAGCCGCTCGAAAAAGTTCAACTGGTTCAAGCGCAGGATGCTGAGCTCCCACAGGCGGGAGTTGAACATCATGCCTTCATCCAGCAGCAACTCCCGGCGGATGACCTTGTCGCGAGTTTTGGTATTGCCGAGGAACTCGATGCGGTGCACGAAAAACTGCTTGTTGGGTTCGAAGTCAAGGGTGATATCGATGACGCGGGCTTGGTCGTCAATATCGGTCTCGGGGACGACGGTGGCGTTGATGAAGCCGAACTCGCTATAGAGTTTGCTGTAGTTCTCCAGAGCTTTGCGGATCAGGGTGACATCGAAGATGTCACTCTGTTTGAGCGGGAAAGTGTTTTTCAGAAACTCAGGAGTGAAAAAGAGATCTTTTTCTTCCCCGGTTGAGCTGCGGACTTCCAGCTTCCCCATCCGGTAGCGGGTGCCCTCGTCAATTCGGATGCGCAGGTTCACCGCTTTGCCCGGCTTGAAGAAGAAAGGCATCGTCATACGCAGCGGGAGGAAGGGTTTGGTATCCCGGTTGCGAGTTTCCGGCTGGTGAATCACGGCCCGGAAGTAGCCCTGCTCCTGATAGAGCTCGCGCAGCCGCTCCAAATCTTCCTGCACCTTATTGCCGTTGTAGGTTTTGGACATGAAGTACAGGAAGGGGGGAATACCCATGGGGCGCGAATTCTTCATGGTCCGCACCAGCGTGCGGTCGGAGAAACGCCGGTTGCCCTCAAACGAAATCTCTCCGACTTTGACCTTCGGGCCTTCCTCTACCACGAAGATCAGGACCACCGCATTGGGCGGGACGCGGCGGGTCACGTGGGCCACCTTGGCAAACATGCGGCCGCGCTGGGCCAACATCTGGGTCAGCACCACTTCCGCCCGGCGCACCCGCGTGGGGTCGTACTGCATTTCCACTGAAAGGCCAACCCGGCTCAGCCGAAATCCTTCCAGGATGTCGGACTGCTGGAGCGACTTCACACCGTCATAGTCAATGCGCCGAATGAGGGGGCGCTCCTGGACGATGAAGTAAAGGATCTTGTCGGTCGAGTTGTCTTCGCCGTCGTCGACCTCCAGCCGCACGGTTTCAAAGAAGTTCGTGTTCCAGACGGCGCGGAAGTCGCGGCGGAGGACATTCGGGTTGTAGGGATCGCCTTTCTTGCTGATGATGCGGGCGTTCATGGTGTCGCGCGGGATGCGCCGCAGGCCTTCCCAGCGGATGTCTTCAATCCGCGGCCCCTGGGCAACAGCGGGCACAGCCAGCAGCCACACACTCGCCAGACATACCAATAGGGAAAGCGGAAGGGCGCCGCGCATGACAGACAAAACCGCGTACGGGTGGATTAGCCCTCGCATAACTCCTGACTAGGTTAGAAAGAATGAACCCACAAAAGGTTGTAGGACAGTGAGAAATATCACCGTCCTCGGACTTACCCCCAACGTCGGTTCAGTTCAGCGCCGGCGTCGGCTCCCGCACGGGGCGGAAACCCAGCTTGCCACTCTCCACAATCACTTCCAGGGTGGTCGGCGGCTGGACTTGGCCGGTAATCAGACCCTCGGAAAGCGGATCTTCAATGTACTTCTGCAAGGCGCGCCGCAGCGGCCGAGCGCCATAGGTACGGTCGGTGCAAGTTTTCTGCAACACCCATTGCCGGGCTTCCGGGCTCATCTGCAACGTGATGTTGCGTTGGGCGACGTGCTGGTTGATTTGCTCCACCAGCAAGTCAATGATCTTCAGCAAGTCGTCGTCGGTCAGGGCGTTGAAGATAATGATCTCATCCAGGCGATTGAGGAACTCGGGGTTGAAGACCCGTTTGACTTCGCCCAGGATCATATTTTCGGTCTTCTGCTGGTCGGCCTCCTCGCCGGGAGCGCTGAAGCCCATCGAGGCCCGTTTTTGCAGATAGCGGGCGCCGATGTTGGACGTCATGATGAGGATGGCATTCTTGAAATCGACGGTGTTGCCCAGGCCGTCGGTCAACTGGCCGTCCTCGAAGACCTGCAAGAGAATGTTGAAGATGTCGGGGTGGGCCTTCTCGATCTCGTCCAGCAAGATGACGGAGTAGGGGGAACGGCGCACCCGCTCAGTCAACTGCCCGCCTTCTTCGTACCCCACGTAGCCCGGGGGCGAGCCAATGAGCTTCGAGACCGCGTGCTTCTCCATGTATTCCGACATGTCGAAGCGAACCAGCGCCTTTTCACTGCCGAAGAGGAATTGCGCCAGCGCCCGCGCCGCTTCGGTCTTCCCGACGCCCGTGGGCCCCAGGAAGAGGAAGGAACCCACCGGCCGGCCGGGGGCCTTGAGGCCGGCGCGGCTGCGGCGGATGGCACGCGCCAACGCCTCGATGGCCTGTTCCTGGCTGACGACGCGCTTGTGCAGCTCTTCCTCGATGCGCATCAGCTTCTCCATCTCTTCTTCTTTGAGGGAGGAGATGGGGATGCCGGTCCAGCGCACCACCACGTCTTCAATGTCTTCGCGGGTCACGACCCCGCTGACGGCATCATCTAGGTTGAGCTTCTCGCGCAGTTGGCGGAGCTTCTCCCGCTCCTTCCGTTCTTCGTCCGAGTAGAAGCGCGCCTTCTCAAACTCATGGTTGGCGATGGCGGTTTCCATCCGATGAGTGATGAACTTGATGCGCTTTTGGATTTCGGTAACCTCTTCCGGCAGGGAACTCTGGCGCAGCTTCACGCGGGCGCCGGCCTCGTCCACCAAATCAATGGCCTTGTCGGGCAGATAGCGGTCAGAGATGTAGCGGGACGAGTGCCAGACGGCGTAGTCAATGCCTTCATCGGTGTAGGTGACAGCGTGGAACTTTTCGTAGCGCTCCTTGACGCCCTGGAGGATTTGGATGGCTTCCTCCTCGCTGGGCGCCGAGACCTTGACCGTCTGGAAGCGGCGCTCCAGGGAGCGGTCGCGCTCGATGGACTTGCGGTACTCCGCCGGGGTGGTGGAACCGATGCACTGGATCTCACCGCGGCTGAGGGCGGGCTTGAGGATGTTGGCAGCGTCCAGCGACCCTTCTGCAGAGCCCGCGCCCACCAGGGTGTGCAGCTCATCAATGAAGATGATGGCGTTCTGCGCCTCCATCAACTCCTTCATAATGGTCTTCAGGCGCTCCTCGAACTGGCCGCGGTATTTGGTGCCGGCGACGATCAAGGAAAGGTCGAGTTGCAGGATGCGCTTGTCGGCCAGCGGCGGCGGCACCTCGCCGTTGGCGATGCGTTGCGCCAGCCCTTCGACAATGGCGGTCTTGCCCACACCGGGCTCGCCGATCAAGACAGGGTTGTTCTTGGTGCGGCGGCAGAGAATCTGGATCATGCGCTCGAGCTCGTTCTCGCGGCCCACCAAGGGGTCGAGTTGGTTGTCGAGAGCGGACTGGGTCAGGTCGCGGCTGAACTCCGAAAGCAGAGAGGTTTCCTTGGAGCGTGCCGGGGTCATTTTCTCCCCCTGGGAGCGGGCCAGCTCCTCCCGCACGGTCGAGAGGCGCAAACCGCGTTCCCGCAGGATTTCAGCCGCGAAGCACTTCTCCTCCGAGAGCAAACCCAGGAAAAGGTGCTCGGTGCCGATGTGCTTATGCGCCATGCGTTCGGCTTGGTCCATGGCGTGGCGCAAAACTCGCTTGACTTCTTCGCTGAAGGGGAGCTCCACGGAAGTGGAGACCCGTTCGCGGATGGTGGTCCGCCGCTCAATCTCCTTCCGGATGGAGTCAATCGACCCGTGGGAGCGCAGGAAGCGGTTGGTAAGCGCCTTGTCTTCGCGCAACAAACCGAGCAAGAGGTGTTCGGTTTCAATGTAGGGACTGCCATACTGGCTGGCCTCGTAGCGGGCGAAGAAGATCACCCGGCGAGCTTTCTCCGTATAGCGCTCGAACATCTCCCTCTACTCCATCCCCATGCCGCTAAACCAGCACCGGAGCCAGTCGACCTTTTTCCAAGCGCACAACCCGGTCACACTGCTCCGCCAACTTCAGGTTATGCGTTGCTATCAATGAAGTCAAGCCATGAGTGCGGTGCAACCGCTGCAATAAAGCAAAGATTTTGTCGCCGGTGGCTTCGTCCAGGTTGCCGGTAAGCTCGTCGGCGAAAAGCAGCGCGGGCTGCGTCACCAGGGCGCGCGCCAGCGCCACTCGCTGCTGCTCGCCGCCCGAAAGTTCACCCGCCAAGTGGTCGGCGCGGTCACTCAAGCCCACTTCGGCCAACCAGTGCTCGGCGGCGCTCCCGGCCGCCTCGCGCCGGGTTCCACGCAGCAACAGCGGCAGCGCCACATTTTCGCGGGCGGTAAAGTCAGGCAGCAGATTGGCCAATTGCCACACAAACCCAATCTGCCGGTTGCGGTAGTCAGCCAGGGCGTCGGGGGAAAAGCGTCCGAGCGAGGCGCCCCCGTAGTGCACGTCGCCGCCGCTGGGCCGGTCAAGTGCAGCCAGCAGGTAGAGCAGGGTGCTCTTCCCTACGCCGGATTCTCCGATGACGGCCATCATTTCTCCCCGCATCAGTTCCAGCTCCAATCCTTCCAGCACCGTCAGCTCGCCGGCGGCGGCGGGAAAAACCTTGCGCAGCTTGTGCGCCGCCAGCAATGCTTCGCCCTTCATAAGATGCTCCAAGCGCCACTCAGGGTGTTCGCCATTTGCCCTACTCGTACCGCAGCACTTCCACCGGCAACACGCGCGCGGCCCGGCGCGCCGGGTAGAGCGCAGCAACAAAACTGATCGCCAGCGCCGCCAGCGCAATCCCCACTCCGTCCAGCCACACAGCCTGGAAAGGCACGTAGCCGACGCCGTAAATCTTGGGGTCGAGCGGGAACGCCCGGTACTGCTCACCCACGAAAGCCACCGCGTAGCCCAGCGCCAAACCCAGCAGCGTACCCAGCCCGCCGATGGCGAGCCCGTGGAAAACAAAAATGCGCTGGATTTGCGCCCGGCGGGCGCCGAGCGAGAGCAGCACCGCCACATCCCGCCGCTTCTCTATCACCAGCATCACCAGCAGCAGGAGGATGTTGAGCCCCGCCACGAAAACGATCAGCCCGATGAATAATGCCGTCACCAATTTCTCCAGGCGGAGGGCGCTGAACAAACTCTTGTGCACTTCCATCCAGGGTGTCGCCACAAACTCGGCTCCGGCCAATTGCTCGGCCTGCCGGGCGACCTCCTCCGCTCTATATACATCGGCCAAACGCAGCTCAAAGATTGATACCGTATCGCCCAAACGGAACAAATTCTGGGTGGTGGCCAGCGAGGTGAAGGCCCAGCCGGCATCGAAGTCCCAGAAACCGGATTCGAACACGCCCACCACGCGAAAACTCTGGTAGCGCGGAACCAAGCCGAAGGGCGTCAAACGCCCCTGCGGGCTGGTGATGAGGACGGTATCGCCGGCAAAGACGCCCAGTTGCTGCGCTAGCTCGCCCCCCAGCAGCAGCGGCTCGGGCGCGCCGGGCCGGCGGCTGAGGTCGCGCGTGCCTTCCCGCAGGGTGGCAAACAGCTTCTCGTTCTCGGGGGCCTGCTCCGGCTGGATGCCTTTCAAGACGATGCCACGGGCACGCGAACCGCTGGAGATGAGAACCGTTTCATAAAGTGCCGGACTCACGCTGGTCACCCCGTCTATCTCTTGCAAGCGGGCAACCACTTCGCGGTAGTTGCGCACCCCGCTGGCGTCCTTCTTGGTTAAATTTACATGAGCGGTGGCGCCCAACAAGCGCTCCTCAAAAGTTTGGCGGAAGCCGGCGTTGATGGACAGCGCCAGCACCAGGGCGGCCACGCCGGCGGCCACCGCGCCCACGGCGATCAGGGTAACAGCGGAGAGGAAGCGGTCGCGGCGGGCACCGCGTCCTCCGGACAAGTAGCGCGCCGCAACAAACAACTCGAAGGTCATACGATTAGTTTTCGCCCGGTTCGGCCGGCGCCGGAGGTGACTCGCGCAGGGGGCGCAGCAGTGGAAAGAGGATGACTTCGCGGATGGAGCGGCTGTCGGTGAGCAGCATAGCGAGGCGGTCAATGCCGATGCCCTCGCCGCCGGTGGGCGGCAAGCCGTAGGCGAGGGCGCGGATGTAGTCCTCGTCCATCTGGTGCGCTTCCTCATCGCCGCCTTCACGCTCGCGCGCCTGCTGCTCGAAACGGCGGCGCTGTTCTATCGGGTCGTTGAGCTCGGAGAAAGCGTTGCCGAGCTCCAGCCCGCCGGCGAAAACTTCGAAGCGCTCGGTCAGGGTGGGGTCGTCGTCGCGCGCCTTGGTGAGTGGAGAAATTTCGGTGGGGAAGTCGTAGATCAAAGTCGGTTGGATCAACTGCCGTTCCACCACCACCTCGAACAAATGCTCGGAGGCTTTGGCGGCGCTGGCTTCCTGCGGCACGTCGGCCAAGCGCGCGCTCTCCAGATGGCGCGCGGCCCAGCGGTCGTGCGCGGCGGCCACCTGGCGAGCCTTGGCGGCGTCGGCCAGGTCGGCAGGATCGGGCGCCGAGCCCGCCAGCCAGTAGCGGCAGATGGCCTCGCGCAACGAGAGCCGTTGCCACTGGGAGAAGTCCACCTGCTGGCCTTGATAAGTGATGGTGGTTCCGCCGGTCAGCTCGCGCACCAAGCCGGTGAGCATCTCTTCGGTCAAGTCCATCATGACGCGGTAGTCGGCGTAGGCCTGGTAGAACTCCAGCATGGTGAACTCGGGGTTGTGCTGGGTGGAGGTGCCCTCGTTGCGGAAGTTGCGGTTGATTTCATAGACGCGGTCGAAGCCGCCCACCACCAGCCGCTTGAGGTAAAGCTCGGGGGCGATGCGGAGGTAGAGGTCGAGGTCAAGCGCGTTGTGGTGGGTGACAAAGGGGCGGGCGGTGGCGCCGCCGTAGAGAATTTGCATCATCGGAGTTTCCACTTCCAGAAAGCCGCGCGCTTCCAGGAAGTGCCGCAGGAAAGTAATGACACGCGCGCGGGTCTGGAAGATTTCCCGCACGCGCGGATTGACAATCAGGTCCAGGTAGCGCTGGCGGTAACGCTGCTCGACGTCGGCCAGGCCGTGCCATTTTTCCGGCAGCGGCAGCAGGGCTTTGGCCAACAGGATAAGCTGGTCGGCGAACAGGGTCAGCTCGCCGGTCTTGGTGCGGCCGATGCGGCCTTCGACGCCCACCACGTCGCCCAGGTCGAGCAGTTTGAACAACTGGTAGGCCTTCTCGCCCAGGGTGTCGCGGCGGAAGTAAGCTTGCAAACGCGCGCCGCCGGCGTGCAGGTCGGCGAAGCCGGTCTTGCCGTGAGACCGCAGCGAGAGGATGCGTCCGGCCACACGCGCCCGGGGCTGGTCGGCGTCGAGGTTCTCGGCCGAGCCCGCAGAGAACTTCTCGACGACTTCCGGGACAGCGTGGGTGGCGTCGAAGCGGTGCGGGTAGGGGTCGAAGCCGAGCTGCTCGATCTCGCGGAGCTTCTGCTGGCGCTGGAGGAATTGGTCGTGCGGCTCGAACAATGGTGGTGTGTCCAGCGTGCCCTCGCTCGCCACAGTCGGTCGTGGCCCAACGCTAATCAACGCCGGTGCGATTATAGCGGTGCGCTTTTCCACCGGTCAAGGTAAGCAGTGACTAGTGCCCAGCGACCAGCGGAAGACGAAATGGGTACACAGCTTCTGCCCGGTCAAGCGAAGGCAGCTTGGAAAAGGTGCCTGCCTGCCCTGCCTACCCGCCACGGCGGGCAAGCCGCAGGCAGGCGCAGGCAGGCCTCTGTGACAAACCGGCTGCTACTCGTAGCGAAGGGCGACCAGGGGGTCCACCCGGGTAGCCCGGCGGGCAGGAATGTAACACGCCAGCAGCGCCACCGCTGCCAGCAGCAGCGCCACGCCTGCAAACGTCGCCGGGTCGGTGGCGCTGACGCCGAACAGCATGCTCTCCAGGAAGCGCGTCAGAGCAAACGAGGCGGCAAGCCCTACGGCGACTCCGATGAGCGTCAGCACCATTCCCTGCCCCACAACCAGCTTGAAGATGTCGCGCGGCTGCGCCCCCAGCGCCATGCGAATACCAATCTCATGCGTCCGCTGGCTGACCGAATAGGAAATCACGCCGTAAATCCCCACCGCTGCCAGCACCACAGCCAGTAAGGAGAACAGCGCGAGCAGAATCGCGTTGAAGCGTTGTGAACCGGAATCGTGGGCGAGGATCTGTTCCATGGAGCGGGTATTGGTCACCGGCATCAGCGGGTCAATCGCCCACACTTTGGCCTGCACCGCCCTCACCAGGCTTTCGGGAGGTACTCCAGTATGAACTACCAGTGATGTCTGGAGCCACCAGGCCGCCGGGTTCTGTGCGTAGGGGAAATAAATCTCCGGTCGCACTTCTTGGGTCAAGTCCCACTGGCGGACGTCGCCCCCCACGCCCACGACCGTGAGCCAATTCTTCCCGGTGCGGAGGCGCCGACCAAGCGGGTTCCCGCCCGGCCAGACGCGCTCGGCGAGCTTTTGGTTGACAATCACCACCGGCAATGAGTCTTGCCTATCCTGTTCCCCGAATGCGCGCCCGCGGACGACTTGAATGCCCATGGTTTCGAAATAGCCCGGCGTGGCCACACGGAAGCTGGCGGTGGGAATTTCTTCGGGCGGCGGAACCGGCTGCCCTTCCACCACGTACCTTCGGGACCAGATGTCGCCTCCTAGGGGCAGATGGTTGATGAAGGCTGCACTCATAACCCCGGGGAGGCTCTCGACCTCTCGCCGAACCTCCTGGAAGAAAAGGTTCTGTTCTTCGGGCGAAACATGGCTTGAGCCTGCCAGCGGCACTGTCATCGTCAGGAGGCTCTGCTTCCGGAATCCGGGGTCAAGTTGTTGCAAGTGCAGGAAGCTCCGGATGAGCAAGGCCGCGCCAGTCAGCAGCACCACCGAGAGCGCAACCTCGGCAACGATCAGAGTGCTGCGAAGCTTTGAACGCGTTGCACCGCTCGTTCGCCGGCCCCCTTCCTGGAGCGCTTGATTCAGGTTGGTCTGGGAGTTCAGCCAGGAAGGAGCGAGGCCAAAGAGGAGAACGGTCAGGGCCGAGACCACCAGCGTGAAGCCGAACACAGCGCCCTGGAAGCCGATCTCGTGCAACCGGGGAAGGTCAGGCGGACTGAGCGCGATCAAAGCTCGCACTCCCGCGTAAGCAAACAGACACCCCAAACCAACTCCTAGAAGGGCAAGTAGCACGCTTTCGGTCATCAACTGCCGAACCAGGCGGCTGTGAGCCGCCCCCAGGGCAGCGCGAATGGCGATCTCCTTTTCCCGTACGCTCGCCCGCGCCAGCAGCAGGTTCGCTACGTTGACACAGGCAATCAGCAGCACGACTCCGACGGTGGCCAGCAGCACCAGGAGAGCGGGCCGCACGGAACTGACCACCGGCTCCCGCAACGGATCGACGTTGACTGCTGTCCCGGCATTGGCGTCGGGAAAGACCTGCTTGAGCTGCTCTTGCAGGGCGGTCATCTCAGCCCGGACGTCGGCCAGCGTCACGCCCGGACGCAAGCGGGCAAATGTGCGCAGGTGGCGGCTCTGATTCATGGCGTCTCGCGGCTCGAAAGCCAATGGAACCCACATCTCGGCCTGAGTGGCCCAGAATGGCGGGAAGTGGAAGTCCTGCGGCATAACGCCAATAACCATGTAGGGCTCGCCGTCCAAAATGAGTGTCTGCCCGATAATATCTCGATCGCCGCCAAAACGGCGCTGCCAGAGACCGTGGCCCAGCACTACAACATGGTCACCACCGGGCTCACCTTCTTCCGGCAAGAAGGTGCGTCCGTGCAGTGGCTCGACCCCAAGCAGGTCAAAGAGGCTCGCCGATGCTTTCAGGCCTTCGAGTTGATCCGGATGACTGCGCCCGGTCAGCGCCGGCGACCAGGGATGCGCCGCCGTCATTTGCTCAAGTGTCCGGCTTTCCGCTTTCCAAACCAGGAAGTTGGCGGGCGAAGTAGGATTGAGTCGGTCGTCACCGTCCCGCTCGCTGAGAAAAAGCGCCACCAACTGCTCGGAACCCTTGTAGGGCAGAGGCTGGAGAAGGACCGAATTGACCACCGTGAAGATGGCGATGTTGGCACCGATGCCGAGCGCCAGTGTGAGCACGGCCACAGCGGTGAAGCCAGGATTGCGTGCCAGCATCCGAAAGCCGTAGCGCAGATCCTGCCACAAAGTTTCCATCCTTACCTCCTACTCGTAGCGCAGGGCGAGCATGGAAACGCCCTCATTTTCGAAGCAAGAGGGGTGCCATCGCCGGAGACAGCTTAACTGTTTGAGGGGCCGAGGCTTAGGAAAAGCATCGCCACTGGCACTTGAGCTAAGGTGCCCGGTTGTGGGACAGCGGTGTAGCAGCACCGAACACCTAGAAGCCGAAAATCAATAAGCGAAACCTGCCCACCCGGCCCGCCGGCGGAACGGGCAGGTCGGCGGGCTCGAAAATCGGGACACGGCGGGGGCGGCTTGACCCGGCGGCGGGCGGAGACTAGACTAGCGCTTCGTCTTCGGACAGAAGACTTCCGCAGCGGCCAGCCGAGTTGAAGAATCAGATAGCTTTGCCAGCCGTCCCGTTGCAACCAAGCAGGAGGCTCGCCTCACCCTAAGCCCGCCTGCGGAACGGGCTGGCCCGGCAAAACAAAGAGCCGCACCTCAGACAGGTGGCCGGCCACGCGAGAGACTCTTGAGCCCACGCAAAGCCAGCCCGCCTCAGCGGGCAAGCGGAAGCGAACTTTCAGAAAAGGAAGCCATCCAGCGCGCCCAGCAGGGCGACGCCGCCGCCTTCGAGGTCCTCTACCACCTCCACAAAGGGCGGGTCTATTCGCTCTGTCTGCGCATGGTGAGCAAACCGCCCGAGGCGGAAGACCTGGCCCAGGAAGCCTTCCTGCAACTGTTCCGCAAAATCCACACCTTCCGGGGGGAGTCGCGCTTCTCCACCTGGCTGCACCGCCTGGCCGTGAACGTGGTGCTAATGAAACTGCGCCGCAAGGTCCTGCCCCAGGTCTCGTTGGAAGAAACGGTGGAGCCCGATGAAGCCGGCGATGGCCCACGGCGGGAGTTCGGAGAGCTGGACCCGCGACTGACGGGCTCGCTTGACCGGGTAGTGCTGGAAAACGTCATCCAGCAACTGCCGGCGGGCTACCGGCAGGTCTTTACGCTGCACGACATCGAGGGGTACGAGCACAACGAGATTGCCAGCATGCTGGGCTGCTCAATCGGCAACTCCAAATCCCAGCTCCACAAAGCCCGCCTGCGGCTGCGGGAGTTGCTGCGGAAAGGCACAAAAAAATCTTCTGGGGGGCCAACATAAGGCAAGCTTTTGCCATCAAAGAAATAGGAGGCAGGCATGGGGCTTGCCCGGACGATGAGAATTTGATAAGAATCGCACAACCATGAATTGCCAGGAGTTCAAACAGTTCGCAAGCGCCGTCCTCGACGGTGAGGCCGGGCCGGAGGTCTTTGCCCATCTGGCCGGCTGCCACCGCTGCCGGGTGCTGGTGGACGAGCTGGCTGCCATCATCCACGCCAGCCACAGCCTTCCCACCCACGACCCCAGCCCGCAGCTTTGGGTGCGCCTGCGAGCGGTTGCTCAAGCCGAGGGATTGTGGGAAAGAACCCCCTGGTGGGAACGCCTCCTCCTGGTTCCGCCCCGGCTGGCTTTTGCCGGCGGCATGGCGGCACTCTTACTGCTGCTGGGGGTCGGCTTGGTAGGCTATCCGCAACCGGGGGCCGAGCTGGCTGACCTGGCTCCGGCCACCGCCCTGGAAGTTGCTCGGGGCGAACTGGTGGGCGAGCCCGGCTACGCAGTCCGCTATCAAATCCATCTCATCCAGATGGAGCGCGACGTTCTCGACGAATCCACCCCGATGGATGACAACCAGTTCGACTTGGTGGAGCAGCCCCTGAACGTCGTTTCCCGCGCCATCGAGCAATCGCAGTCGTACCTGGCCGACTATCCGGACGACTCGCTGGCCCGCGACCAGTTGCATTACCTCTACCGGCAGAAAGCCGCGGTCTTGTACGCGGTCACCAACCCCGTCTGGCAAGAATACGGGGACTAATCGCTATGAAGAGCAGGCACTTCTCCTTTTTCCTTCTACTGTCTTTCGCTTTGCTATTGCCCCAGGCCGCCGCCGCCCAGCGGGTGGAGAGAGTTTTCGACGCCCCTCCCGGTACGGTACTTGAAATCGTCAACCTCAACGGCCAAGTAGTGGTGCAGGGTTGGGATCGGCCCCAAGTGCGAGTGGTGGGCGTGCGCCGGTCCGGCGCGGTGGAAATCCACATGAAGGATGTCGCCAGCCAGATTCACATCCATACCCACCTGCTCCAGACCGATGTCCCTCCCAGCGAACGCACGGTCAACTACGAAATCTGGGCCCCGCCCTACATCAGCTTGATAGCCAAGCTGGAGACCGGATCGTTACGGGTGGAGAACATCAGTGAGGTCATCACGGTGGAGACGGTGGTGGCCGATGTCTTGCTGCGCAACCTCTCCGGCCACATCTCCGTGGAAACCATGAACGGCAGTGTGCAGGTGGAGCGCTGTTCGGGGCGGATGGAAGTCACCTCCATCAGCGGCTCCCTCCGCTTCCTGCAACCGCGAACCCGCCGTCTGGTCGCCAAGACCACCTCCGGCGACATCTACTTTGAGGGCAGCCTGCTCCGGGCCGCCGCCTACAAGTTCTACAACCATGAGGGCAACATCGAACTACTGCTGCCGGCCAACGCCTCCTTTGAGTTGACGGCCAATTCCATCAAAGGACAGGTGTACAACGATTTCCCCCTCACGCCCAGTTCCCATGGCCGCGTGCCCCAGCGCAGCTATGAGCGCAGCCTGTTCGGCACCGTCCACAGCGGCGAGGCCATGGTGCAAGTCACCTCCTTCAGTGGTACAATCCGCATTCGCGCGCAGTAGCTAGCTTTCGCGCCGGGTTGCGCCGCACTAGCCAGAATGAACGCCGGGCCGATCCCCATCCACCGACTGCTGTTTCTGCTCGGGTTCATGGGCTGCGGAAAAACCACCGTCGGCCGGCTGTTGGCGCAACGATTGGGGTGGAACTGGGTGGACTTGGACGAGGAAATCCAGCGCCGGCAAGGCCGCACCATCAACCAAATCTTCGCCCAACACGGCGAACCCTACTTTCGCCAGCTCGAACGCGCCCTGCTGGAAGAAACCACCCGCACCGCCGCCGACCAACCCACCGTGGTCGCCCTGGGCGGCGGAACTTTTGCCCAGCCCGACAACTGCCGACTAATTCGCTCCCACAGCGGCCTCACCGTCTGGCTTTACTGCCCCCTGCCGGAACTCCGCCGGCGCTGCCAGGACGCCACCAACCGCCCCTTGTTCCGCGATGCGGCCCACTTCCAACAGCTCTACCAGCAGCGCTTGCCCTACTACGAAAAAGCCGACTTTCGTGTCGATGCCAGCCGGCGCAACCCGGCTGCGGTGGTGGAGGAGATTCTCCGATGCGCTATCTTCTAGGAAGGCTAGCAGGACCGAGCCTGGGTCTCGCCCTGGGACTGGCGTTGGCCGCAGCCTCGCCCTTGCTCGGACAACCGAGCAAGGATCAGCAGGGCGTCCTTCGCATCGAAGTCGAGGGGAAGGTAGTTGGCACCGAGCGCTATCAAATCATCCACGCCGGTTCCACCATCCGCGCCCAGGCAGAAATCCGACTCGAAGTGGCTGGCGAAACCGTGCGGCAGAACACCAGCCTGGTGCTCTCCCGCAACTACGAGCTGCTCAGCTACGAGTGGCGGCTGGAAAAGCCCCGGAAAAGCTTCGTCCGCATCAGAATGGTAGACGGGCGTGCCCGGGTCATCTTTCCCCGCCCCGACGGCAAGGAAGAAGAGCAGCAGTTCGACTTCGGCACCGACCGGATGGCGCTGCTGGACAACAATGTCTTCCACCACTATCTTCTGCTGGCTCACCTCTACGATGCCGAAAAAGGCGGGCCGCAGACCATCAGGGTGTTTGTGCCCCAGAGCGTGCAACCGGGTGTGGTTACGGTGGAAGCCAAAGGGGTGGAAACAGTGGAGGTGAACGGAAAAAAGTTTCTCGCCCAGCGGCTGGAGATCACCACCGAAGACAACCAAGTCCTGCTCTGGATCAGCGATAAGAAGGGGATCGTGCGCCTACACGTCCCGCAGTCCCACGTGATCGTTCAACTCCAGGACTGAGGGGCGTTTACACTACCCGTCGGTCGCCTTTCCCGTCCGCCGACTCCCGCAACTGGAGCTGCTCCCGCAATTCTTTCTCCAACTCGCGCTGGCGTTCCTTCCACTGCTGCTGCCAGTCTTGCTCGTACTGGCGCCACTGCTGCTGCCACTGTTCGCCCCGCTCCAGCCACTGATCCTGCCACTTCCGCTGTAGCTCTTCGGCGAACTGCTGCGCCTCGGCGGCGTAGGCTCGAATGTGGGCGCCCAGCTTCTCCAGTTCGGGCCCCAGATCCAGAAACTCCACGCTGCGGCGGGGCGCACGGCGCCGAGGCCGCTCGATCTCAACCTCCAGCGCCTGCTGTTTGCGATCGCGAATCACGGTTACTGTGAGCTTCTCTTTCTCCCGCGTGGCCTCTGCCAGCGCGCGCCGGAGCTGCGAAACTGACCCGACTTCTTCGTCGTTCACGCGCACGATTACGTCCCCGGCTTTCAGGCCGCCCTTCTCCGCCGGGGTGCCCTTCAATACCTCGCGTACCAGCACGCCTTCACCCTGTTGGACGCCGAAATAATCCGCCAGTTGCGCGGTCAGGTCATCGGCCGTGATCCCCAAACGGGCTCGGCGGTCAAACCCACCCAAGGAGCGCATCACACGGACGTCAACCTCGGGAATGTGGATGCGCGGCATGCGGAAGTGCGCCTTTCGCTCTTTCAACTCCGCCGTCAGGCTGCGGGTTTGCCCGCCGCGGCTGACCTGCAAAGTAACGCTGCGGCCCGCCGGGGTCTCCCGCACCAACCGAATCAGGTGGCTGGCGCTTCGCACCCGCTCGCCGTCGAACTTCAGGATCACATCGTCCTCTTGCAGCCCGGCCTTGGCTGCCGGACTGTCTTCGGTGACCTCGGTGACCAGCGCGCCGTACTCGCCCGGCAGCTTCAGCTCGCGCGCCTTTTCCGCCGTTACCTCGCGGATGCTGACTCCCAACCGGGCCCGCCCGCCGATCGAACCGATGAAGATGGAGCGGAACTCTTTCCTTCCTTCGTTGTCATCCTTGTCCTGCGCCTGGACGAACAGCGCGCCCGAAACCGCCAGCGCCAGCAGTAGCGCACCCAACAACCAAACTGATCGTTTACGTGTCATAGCAATTCTCCACTCCTAAATAGGATTGCTCCCATTGAAAATCCACTTTCACAGCGGCTCCTCCGCTTCCCCCACGTGGATGTTGCCGTGGATGGTCCGCAAGCGAATCCGGACACCGCCCCGGCCCAGCCGCGTTCTCCACCACCTATCGCCGGGGGTTTCACTGGCGGTGAAAAGGTAGCTGCCCAGAACCTGTCCGTCCAGCGTGCTCGCTTCCACATCCGCATTGGCCCCGGCGGGAAGCTGGAGGAAAACGTCGCCGCTTAGAGTCTCCAAGTGCAGCGAAGCCGTCGGGTCGGGCAGGGCGCGCAACACCACCGCTATGTTCCCCTTGAGGGCGTGGGCCGTCACCCGGCCGGCCACATTCACCTGCCGTATGTTCCCGTTCAGGCTGCGGGCGTCCACACTGCCTTCCACGTTCTGGACGGAAATGTCGCCCTCCACCGTGCGCAGCCGCTCCAACTCCACTTGACGCGGGACGCGCAGCCGGTAGTCCACCCGCACCGGTTCTGCCGAGCCGCCTCCGTAAAGGGTGCGAATCGTGAGCGAACCCTCGCCGCGCTCCACCGCCACCCGCACGTCGTCGAGCCGCCCGCCCTGACCCTGCGTAGTCTTGATGACGGTGATCTCCGCTTCCGCCCGGTCCCAGCCTTCGATCCAGATGTTGCCCTGCACGTTCTCCACCGCCAGGCTCCCTCCCGGCGGCAGCGGATAGCGCACCGTCCAAACCTGTTGTTCCTCCGCTGCAACCGGAGCTCCGGCCAGCAGTCCCAACACCGCCGCAAGCAGAATGGTTCGCGTCATCCCGGTCTCCTTCTCTGCTCCCATTTCAAGCAGTCTCCTGCGTGAAATACTGCCGACCTGCTACGAGGGCGAAAACCACACCGCCCGTCCGGCTGCTAGTTCTCGCACCCATCTGAACAAATTCGTTCTAGCTCGCTCCGGTAGCCGTCCAGCTCGTTCTCCAACTCGCGCAGCCCCTGCTCCAGTTCCTGAATGCGTTCCTCGCTTTCCCGGTTCTGTCCGCGGCGCTGCTAGTCCAACTGCCGGCGCTGTTCGTCCCGCTGCTCTCGTTGCTGCTCCCGGAGTTCGTTTCTGCGCTCCTGCAGCTCCAACCGGCGCTTCTTCAGCTCGCGCTTGCGTTCCAGGCGCTGCTGCTCCCGCTCTCGCCGGCGTTCCTCTTTTTCCAGCAGGCGCTGCCAGTAGATTTCATACCTTTGCTTGTACTTCTCCAGGACTTTCGGATCCAACTTGCGGATGATGATGTTGCCGGCCACGGTGCGAATGCGCAGCACCTCTCCGCCACCGTTCAGCGCTCCCCACCCGCTCAACCGGCGGACGGGCCGGGCTTGCCCGCCTTCGATCTGCAACGGAAAGTCGGACACAATCTTGTATCCGAAAGCTTTGTCCACCACCGCCTCGATGGTCAACGCCAGGTTGGCGGGCAGATAAACTTGGATGTCGCCCATGGAGGTTTCCAGTTGCGAGGCGACAAAGACCTTCTGGCTGGCGGCCAGGGCGGCCAGAATGTGACCGGCGGAAGTGGCGGCGCGAATGGCGCCCTGCACCTCGAAGAGGTCGATGCTGCCGCCCGCGGTTTCCACCACCACCTTCCCGCGAGCGCCACGCAGATGAATGCTGCCCCCGGCCGTCTGGGCGTTGATGCTGCCGCCCGACCGGCCGATCAGGATTTTCCCGCCCGCAGTTCGCGCCGTCACCGGGCCGGTGGCGCCGCGCAGAATCACGTCACCCCCCGCCGTCTCCGCGTGCAGGGAACCCTCGACCAAGCCCACCACGATTACACCGCCGCTGGTCTCCAGGGTGGCGTCGCCTTTGACGTCGCCCACCCGGATGCTGCCGCCGGCCGTGCGAGCCCGGACGCGGTTGCCAATGTTGCCGAGCGTGATGCTCCCGCCAGCGGTCTCAACCGTCACCACCCCGTCGATGTCCCCGGTGGAAATACTGCCCCCGGCGGTGACAGCTTTCAATCGTCCCTGGAGGGTTTGAACTGCGATGCTGCCCCCACTGGTCTCCAGTTGCAGGTTGTAGCGCAGAGGAACCGCGATCTGGAATTCAACTGAAAGATTGCCGCGACGCCGCCGGCTGGGACGGTCGAACTCGCCCACCAGCGCCACGTCGCCGTTCAGACGCCGCGCCCGGACCACGTACCGGCGCAGATACTCGCGGGCCACAGCTTCGTCGCTGGTATACACCCGCTTCAGAACGCGGCAGGTAATCTCCCGGTCTGTCCCTGGCGTCACGCGCACTGACCCAAAGCTGGCGTTCAAGCGCAGCGTGCCCCCGGGCCGGGTCGGCACCGCGCAACGAACCTCCTGCACCCACGCGCGGCCCTCCCGCCGGAGTTCACCGGACTGAACAGTCGCTTCCTGCGCGGCCAGCCCTGACAAGGACGGGGCCAGCGACGGCACCAGACCCAACCCCAGCGCCATCACCGCGCCCAAAAACAACCGAGCTCGAATCACGTTCCACATAGGAATGCTAAAACTCCTCTCCGCTCAAATCGCGCACCGCCTTGATGCATTGCATCCGCACGTAAAAGCTGGCGTCCTGGGTAGCCAGCTCGCGCAACGCCGGCAGCACCGCCTGGTCGGCGTTGGCGACCAGAAAATCCACCGCGCCAATCCGCACGCCCAAGTTGGTCTCCTTCTTCAGCAGTTCCAAGAAAGCATCGCGGACTTCCGGCGACCAACCCAGCTCCCGCACCGCGTCCAGCGCCCGGTAGCGGACGCCGTCGTTGGGGTCATTGAGCATGGCATAGACCAGGGTGCGTCGCACTTCGGGGGTGGCGCCGCGCACCAGCAAAGCGTCCAGGGTGTCGCGCCGGATGCCGGGGTTGTCGTAGTTGCGCACCGCGAACTGCAAGACCTGCCGGATGCGCGGGTCGTCCAGCGAGCCTTCCAGCGTCACGCGCCGTCCGGTGTCCAGCGTAATGCGCACCTCGCCCGTCTGCGGGTCCGGCGTCACCTGGCTGATGCTGGTGATGTTCCCCAAGTCCGCGCCCATAAACCCGCCATTGCTCGCGGGCAGGTTCACGCGCGGACGCAGCGTCCAGCCCAACCCGAACCCGAGCACCAGGATGGTCAGCACGCTGGCGGCCCGGGAAGCATGCAGCGCCGGAACTCCCTGGAACCAACCGCGCAGCAACCCCCGCCAGCCGAACTCTTCCCGGTCGAGAGCTTCCTCCAGTTGCTGCCGGGCCTCCACCAGCAACTCCGGCGAAGGCTCGACCGCCGGGCGCTGGCCCAGCAATTGATGCAGGCTGCGGGTCTCCTCCAGCGCCTGGCGGCAATGCGCGCACTCGGCCCGGTGGGCCTCAAAGGCGGCACGCTCCTCGCCCGGCAGTTCGTCGTAGAGATAGAGCAGCAGATTGTCTTGAAAGTTTTTACACTTCATGGCTCTTTCTCCTGGCAGCATCTCTATACAAGCTCACTGAGTTCCACCCGCAACTTCTGGGTGGCGCGGAACAGACAATTCTTGGCGGTCTCTTCGCTGGTGCCGAGCAGGTCGCCGATGGCGCGCAGCTTCAAGCCCTGGTAGTGCCGCATCTCGAACACCACCCGTTCGCGCGGGTTCAGGCGGGCCAGCGCCCGCCCGATGCGCTGCCCAATCTCCTGCGCCCGCAAAGTCTGCTCAGGATTGACGGTGGGACTCTCATCGGCGATGCTCTGGAAGTATTCCGGTTCGCCCTCCGCCTGCATCGGCGCCTGGATTTCCTTGCGGGTGTTCCGCCGGCGCAGGTGATCCAAGCAAACGTTGGTCACCACCCGATAGAGCCAGGTGGAAAACCGCGCCTCGAAGCGGAAGCGCGACAGCGAGCGGTACACCTTCAAGAAAGCCTCCTGGTACAAATCCTGCGCCTCATCCGGGCTGCGAACTATCTGCAAAGCGATGCGCAAGACGTTGCGGTCGTAGAGACGCACGAGATCATCGAAAGCGGCGCGGTCGCCGCCCTGCGCCCGCCGAATCAGGGCACGCTCATCCACCCCCGCTAAGCGCGCGCTTCCCACGGGAACTTTTCCAGCTAGCTCCAAGCAAATGCCATCCATTGCCAGATTAGCGCATCCTGTCTCTCACCGGATTAGACGGGCGCGCCGGCAAAAGGTAAGCCGCGGCCCCGGCGTGCGTAACGCCAACATAAGAAAATGGTTACTACTGCCCCAGAGCCTTCCGGCACCGGCGCTCCACTTCCTCGGCCTGCTCCTGCCAGAGGAAGTTGCGCGCCTCCTGAGCCAGTTGCTTCGCCTGCGTGGCTGCGCCCAGAGCGCGCTGATGAAAAAGGCGGACCATGCGCGGGTCGTCCAGCGCCTCGGGACCAAAGGCGGCGCCAAGCTGCAACAAGTGGCGAGCGATCCCGACCGCCACCGCCGCGGGCTCGAATTCCAGTTCGGGAGTCAGGGGACGGTTACCGGCCAGCAGCTTCACCATGTCGGCCAGGCCCTGCGCGAGTCTCTCCCGTTGGGCGCGCTCCCTTTCCTCCTCCTCCAGCCAGTTTCCCTCCCGCACCCGGTCGAAGGTGGCGCTGCCATCTTCAACCGGCGGAGGGTCAAAGCCGAGACGCAGCGGGTCCGCCAGGTACTCCTGCTCGCCGCTGTCGAGAGCCTCAAGGAAATCGGTGCCCAGCCCGCGTACTTGGCCGAAGTGGTCCAAGGCCATGCTGCGCATCCGGATGGCGTGGGGAGCCTCGCCCGCCCGCTGGTGCCCTTCCAGATAAATCTCTGCCATGTCCTGATAAGCCCGGGCCATTCCCCCCAACAAAACCAGGCGGAGCAACTGCGCACGGCGTCCGATTGGCGTGTCGGGCGCTTCCTTGATGGCCCGGCTCAGCGAGTCAACCGCGGGCAGGTAGCGCCCGTTGGCGATTTGCTCCTGCGCCCGCGCGTAGAGGGCTTCCGGGCTGCGGGACACGATCGGCCCGCTGCACGCGGCCAACAGAGCCGCCAGGCAAAGAATCCCCGCCGGCGGCCCACAACGCAAAACGATTTCGTTTGGTAGTTTCAAGGTGGATTCACCCTCGTGCCGTTCCAACTATCTGTTCGATGCTATTCCCTCGCCCCTCCTTGGATGCCCTGCAAAACATAAGTGTAATGCAAAAGCGCATCAAGTTGGAACGGCACTAGTGACGCCGACGGCCCAAGTCAAACCGGCGTTGCAGCCAGCGCAACCCGGTGTAGGCGGCCACGCACAGAAAAAAATCGAGTATCAACCCGCGGTCGAACACAAAGGGTTGGTGCCCCCAGGCCGCGGGCAAGCGCGGCACCAGCAGAAAGAAATACACCGCGTTGCCGGCCAGGATGGCCCCCAGAAACTCCGCCACCCGACGGCCATAAGATGAGTCCACGCAGCGCCCCCTCGGTGGTCAAAGGGATTGTATTCAATCCGAGGCAAGATTAGAATCCTGCCTAGCCCGGCTAACCGCCCCGCCGGGCGACAGGATGGACCGCCCGTGTCGGTTGAACAGCAACTCTCGGTAGAACACCAAATCAAGGAACTGGAAGAGCAGTTCACCCTGCTGGAGCGCGTGGGCCAGGTGAACCAGGTCATCCTGGAGGAGCTCACCAAGCGGACTACCCCGCCAGCCGATTTGGGCCAGGCGCGCGGATTCCTGCGGTCGGCCAAGGACCTGTTCAAGCACGGCGACGAAGAAACCGCCGAGCAGCTGCTGCTGCAGGCGCGCGAGGCCTCGCAACCGGCGCAGCAGTGGCTGGCGGTGGGCGACCTCGGCATCAGCCCCTTCGCCCTGCGCACCCATCTGCAGAAAGGCAAGCCCAACGTCAAGCTGCAACTGGAGCTGATTCGCTACTTTCTGGTCAAGCAGCCCCACGCCCACAACGACCGCGACAAACTCGACTACCTGCTCAGCTCCTATTTCGCCATCGAGCAGAACGGCGAAGTGCAGCCGCGCTATGCCGCGCCGGGCGAGTTGGAAGAAGTGGTGCAAGACCTGTCCGCCACAAACTCTCCCCCCGAGCTGGCTCCGCCCGCTGAAATGATGCTGCACGAGCTGGGCTCGCTGATGGCCAACCTGGCGGAGTTCGTCGAGTTCGACCAGTTGGCCAACGCCCGCATTGTCGAGCGCGCCCGCACCCTCAAGATCAACCTGGGCGAGGACTTCTACCATCCCAAGGTGCTGCCCTGGCTGATTCGCTTCAACATCGCCTTTCGGCGGCAGTTTGAAGCGCTCTTCCGCGAGCAACTGGAAGGCATCCGCGAGCTCACCCAGGCGCGGATAGATGAAGCGTGGAACCTCATCCAGCAAATCGAGGAAGCCTACGAGGAGGTAGCCCTGCCGGGCGCCGAGCCCATCCTGCGCGTCTCCGACCCGGTGGAGAGCCAGCCGCCCGCAGCGCTCGCCTGGGAGGCAGGCGAGGAGCGCGTTCCGCTCCACCGCTTGCGCCGCAGCGGCGAGGAACCCCAGGAAGAGCAGGAGCTGAAAGGAATCGTCGGGCGGATTGCCCGCTTCGTCGCCAAGCTCTCAGTCCAGGACCTGCAATCGGAAAAAGTTCTCTTCCCCCTGCGGCGCACGCAATTGGAGCTGGGGGCGTGGGGGCTGGAGGCCTTCCGAGCCAACCCGGACGAAG
>JACZYA010000037.1 GCA_022571295.1 Acidobacteriota bacterium
GATCAACCCCACCACCCCCAGCGGCTGGCGCAAGGTGTAGGTAAAGTTGCGCGGCAGTTGGGAGGGCAGGGTCTCGCCGGTCAGCCGCTGGGCCTCGCCGGCGGTGTATTCCAAGATGTTAATGGTGCGTTGGATTTCCCCCTTCGACTCGCCCAGCGTCTTTCCCTCTTCGCGCGTGAGCAGGCGCGCCACTTCCTCTTGCTGTTCTTCCAGCAAGCGCGCCACGCGCATGATGTGCTTGCCGCGCACGGGCGCGGGCGTGTCGCGCCAGGCCGGGAAGGCGCGCCGGGCGGCTTCAATCGCTTGGCGGATTTCTTCCCGCGTGCTCAGCGGTACGTGGCCGAGAAGGTCGTTGCGGCTGGCCGGGTTGCGCCGTTCCAGCGACCGGCCCGAACTCGACTGCACCCATTGCCCGTTCACATAGTTCGGGCAGATAGCTTCCTTCTGAACCTGCGTCACCGTAGCCATGACCTCCTCCTCCTGCTCAACGCAAGCCACCCGCGCCGCTTCGTCTCCTGTTCGCTTTGCCGTACTCCCGGCGCGCGCCGGCGAACGAGAAAAATTGCTTTGCACAGACCATCCACTGGGATAGACTCGCTCATCTTACTCGAAAGTTTTGCGGGCTTCAAACTATCGCCACAGGAGGACTAGTCTGCGTTCGCCAAAAGTCGTGGCTACCAGGACTCAGCAGCTTTCCCACAACCTCGCTCTTATGTCCAGAGCTCTGCTGCGCGCCGTCATCAGCAGTTTGCGCGGCGGTTCCCTGTTGCATGCGCAGGCCGTCGCCTTCCTGATGTTCGTGGCGTTTTTTCCGGCTCTGATTTTTCTGGCCGGCGTAGTGGCCTTGGTGGCGCCGGGCTGGGAGGACTTGCTACAGGATTTTCGCCTGGTTTTGCCCCCTGGCAGCCGGCGGGCGGTGGTGGACTCGCTCTTGCAAATCTCCGGGCGTTCCTCCGAGCTGCTTCTGGCCGGCGCGCTGGGCACGATCATGCTCGGTTCGCAGTTGATGTTTTCGCTCAACCGCATCTTCGGTTCCATCTACGGGCGTGAAGAGCAAGGGGGTTTTTGGTGGAAGCAGTTGCGGGCGGTCGCCATGGTCTTGGTGACGATAATTCCCTGGGTGGCGGTGAGTTTGCTGGTGGTGTTTGGAAAATATCTTCGCAGTTGGTTGGTGCAGGAGCTCGGTGTCGGTTTCGCCCGCCCGGTGCGCATTCTCTGGACCATGGGTTACTACGCGCTGGCTTTCCTCACCGCTACGCTGGTGCTGGCCGCGCTCTATTTCTTTCTTACCCCCAATCATCGCCACGGGTGGCACGACGTTTTACCCGGTGCGGCCTTGGCGATGTTTTTATGGTGGATCGTGACTTCCGGCTTCGGCTTCTACGTCAGCCGCGTGGCCATCTACAATGTCCTCTACGGCGGTTTTGCCGCTGCCATCGGTCTGCTCATCTGGATGTACCTGAGTGCGGTGGTCATTCTCATCGGGGCGCAGTTCAACCACGAGATGGCCCAAGTGCGCGATTCCTCCCCTTCATAGTGCTTGGTTTTGGACGAAAACAAGGAAGCGGTTAGCGGTTGTTGCCGGCGGGTTGCGGCATGTCGGGAATGGAGAGGATAACGCCGCGGTCCACGCGCATGACCAAACCGGTGCCGGGTGGAAGATCGATGTGTTTCCCCTTGAACCAAATATAGGCGGCCACTGCGCCTACGCCCAGGCCGATGGCTCCGCCCGCGCCACCTGCGGCCGCTGCCCCCAGGCCGCCGCCGGCAACTGCGCCGCCGAAGCGCTTTAGCTTGCGCGTCCCCCCGGCTTTCACCTGCCCCTCTTGGCCGACGTCGAGCCCCTCCGGGTATTCGTCTTCGTAGTCGGGGTCGTAGAGGTCCACCAGGCTTCCGGCAATCTTAACGTTGCCTGCTCCGGCCAAATCGATGATCTCAAAGGTCAGCACCAGACGCCCGCCGCGACCGAAGCGGCCCGGCTTCCTGATTTCACCCACGCGCCCCAGTATTCGTGTCCCGGCCGGGATGACCTCCACGTTGTCAATATCAATCGGGTCTTCCACCGTGGCGATCAAGCGGTCACCGGTTTGGGAAATTTTGGTGTCGATGCGGGTGCGCAGGCGAAGGTTGATTTCAGTGCCTTCCTGGAGGAAAAAGTCGCGGCCCGCGCTGGGCCACGGACAGAGCAGCGCCAGAATGAGGCTCAGCGCCAGATGCTGCTTCCACGCAGCCACAATTCTACCCATGACCGGATGTGTCCTCCGTTTGGAAACTATCCATTGTACACGGACTGGCCAGCTTGTGGCTCAAAATCTTTCCCGGGTGCAAGTCTACAGAATAGACTGGGCTAACCACCTCCGCCCCAATGAGGATTGATGGGGCGACACCCAAGAAAGGATGCCACGAAAGTAATGGCGGCGGCCCCGCTCCCGGTTTTGCGCAGCCTGGGCCGGGACGTGCGTGCGACAGATTGCGGAGCCACAGCGGGACTGCGGCGTTGCGCGGGCCACACTCTCTGCGGTAAATTCAGCTAGGGAGCGGGCCATGCAGGTGCGAGTGGAATCTTACTCCGGCTACAAAGCTGACCAGAGGCCGCTTTGCTTTTACCTCCGCGAGCGCAAATATCAGGTCGAGGAAGTGCTGGATCAGTGGTACGGCCCCGACGATACCTACTTCCGGGTTCGCGCTGAAGACGGCAACATCTACATCCTGCGCCATGCCCACGCCGGGCCCGAGGGGAGTTGGACACTGGAATCCTTCCGTCGCACGCGTGTCCTGGACTAGGCGACTGTTTCTGGCCTGAACCGCGCCAGGCTCAGCGTTACCCCCGCCAGCAGCCACAACACCATGGCGACTTCGGAGTCGCCCAGGTTGTAGTGCAGCAGGCCGCTGGTCAGAAACCCGCAAACACCCCCGAAAATTCCCAGCGCAATTCCGTGCGCCAGCCAATCCTCCTTGCTGCTGCCGCGCACCAGGCGGAACAAAACCCGCAGGTAGGCAGCCACGAAGATCAGCCAAGCAGCCAACCCCAACAAACCCCGCTCGACTCCCAGTTGAATGGGAGTGGAATGGAAGTGGCTCTGCAACCCAAACTGTTCGTAGGCGCGCAGGCCCAGTTCCCGCCAGCGCACCGTCACCGTATCCATGCCCACGCCCAGCCACGGGTGCTCGCCCATCAGGCGCAGCCCGTCCGCCCACATCATCCGGCGATACTGCATGCTCAAGTCAGCCGGATTGTAAAAGCCCACGCCGCGCCAGCGCACCAGCAGCTCGTTCATGGCGCCGATGGTAAGAACAACCACCACCAAGGCTGCCACGCGCCCGCGCCATCCCAGTTTGACCCACGCCATCGCCAGCACCGCCAGTGCCAGTGCCGCCCAGGACGCGCGCGTAAAGGTGGCGGCCAGCGCCGCGCCCAGCAACAGTGGAACCGCCGCCAGCAAAACTCCAGGCCAGCGCCGTTTTCCCGGATACGCCAACCAGAGGCCGCAGGCCAGCGCTGCCAATTGCAGCAGGACTTCGGCGTACGTAGTCCAGTGGCCGTAGGTTCCGCGCGCGCGAATGCTTCGACCGACCGTGGCTTTGTATCCCCAGTGCTCCGTTGCTGCTGCTTCATGCAGCCACTCGGCGCGGAGCCAGAATTCATAAGGCAGGATGCCGCCGCGCATCGCTTGGCAGGCCAGCGCGCCGGCTGCTTCGTGTTTGGACAGCAGCGTGCGCAACTCCTGCGGGCGATTGACCTCTTCGCCGTTGCAGGCCAGGACGATGTCGCTCGGCAGCACGCCGGCGCGCCGCAGGGGGCTGTTTTCTTCCAGGGCCACCACTTGCACTCCGCGACCGACAATCTTTTCCCACACTACCGGCGCAGCGCCCACCGTGGCCGAACCCAGCAACACTCCCACCAGCAGCATCGCTTGCCGCCGGTTGCGGATAGCGTCGGCCGTCAGCGGGATGAGCAGCATCAAGCAGGTTGCTTTTAACTTGGCCACACTCACCGCCGGCTCCAGCGAGAACACCGCCGCCAGGATGCTGGCAGCCACGAAGAGCAGAATCGGGATGTCGAGGTCGGACCGCGCCGGGCGGCGACGTTGGATGGCCAACCCGGCCAACCATACCGCCGCTGCCAGGCCGGCGGCGGTTTGCGCGGCCGCAATCGAATGGGGCAGGGCAGCCGCAAACAAGAGCAGCAAGGCTAGGGTGAGGGAATGCCAGCGATTCTCAGTGTGGAGGAACAATCGTTGCGCTCGCAGGCGCTGATGCTAGGGAGAAGAACCAGCCATGTCAAGACAGCAATGGGCTTGGCAAAGTTTTCCTAGCGCGCCGCACTCTTCCAGTGTTCCAGAGCGTAGTGGGCGGTTCCGTACAGCGCGGCCTTGTCGTTGAGGATGACGCGCACCGGAATTTGCCCGAGTACGGAAGAGAGCCGGCCCTTGTCGTGGAACGCAGTCAGGAAAGTTCCATCCTTGAGCTTGGGGAGGATTTTGGGCGCAATGCCCCCGCCCACGTACACCCCCGCGGTGGCCAGGGCTTTCAGCGCCAGGTTGCCGGCTTCGGTGCCAAAAATTGAAGTCCACATGTCGAGCGCTTTGACGCAGAGCTCGCTCTTTTCTTCGATCGCCACCCGCGAGATGACCACCGCCGGGTCATCCGCCCCGGCGATCTCCCGGGCCAGCCAGTCAGGCTCTTCCGCATAGCCGGTTTCTTTGAGGAAGTTGTAGAGGCGTCGCAGGCCGGAGCCGCTCACCACACGGTCAAAGCTCACGTGGTCGTAGCGTTTCTGCAAACGCACTTTGAAGTCAATCTCCAGCGCGGTTCGGGCGGCAAAGGTGCAGTGGCCGCCCTCCGACGGCGAGGGGCGGTGCCGGCTGCCATCCCAGAACAGGATACCTTCGCCCAGTCCGGTGCCGGGAGCGATGAGGACGGCATTGCCGTTCGGGTCGGGCCGGCCTTCACTGAGAACGAAAAATTCCTCTGGCCGCAAAGTCGGAATGCCGTAGCCGGTCGCCTCCAGGTCGTTGATCAAAACCACCTCGCTGCCGGTCACGCGCCGCAGCTCGCGCGTGTCCACCACCCAGGGGAGGTTGGGGGTCTCGCAGCGGCCGTCCCGCACCGGGCCGGGGACGCCGAAGCAGGTGAACTCCACCGGGCGCGGATGAGCCTGGAGAAAATCTTTCAGCACTGCGGCCAAGCCGGGGTAGTCCCGGCTGGGAAGGGAGCGCTCATCTACGGCAGCGCGGGCATCGCCTTCGGGCGAAAAAAAGGCCAGGCGCGATTTGGTTCCGCCGATGTCGCCGGCCAGAATCATGTTTCCACGCGCACTCGTTCCAAGCGCGCGGCCGCGGGGCAGTCCAGGAGCCACACCAGCTCGCCTTTGGCCGGGTTGATGAGCTGTGCCGGCAGCTCACCCGCACCCTCGACCGCTTGTTGCAGGGCTTGGGATTTTTCGGCCCCGGTTACCAAATAGAAAACATGCCGGGCCTGATTGAGCACCGGCACCGTGAGCGTGACCCGTGGCATCCCCACCGGGCTCCGCGCCACCACCACCAGCCGCTTCCGCTCCCGCAGTGTTTCGGCGCGGGGGAACAGTGAAGCGACGTGGCCGTCGGCGCCCAGCCCTAGAAGAATCACGTCAAAGCAAGGGATGCCGCGACGGTTTCCCAGCACAGTCCGGATTTCCTGCTCGTAGGTTTGCGCGGCTTCTTCCAGCGCCAGGTGCACTGGCACGGGATGGATGTTTTCCGGCGGCACCGGCACGTGGTTCAGCAGCGCTTCCCGGGCCATGCGGTAGTTGCTCTCGCGGTGGTCGAGCGGAACCAGCCGCTCGTCGCCCCAAAACAGGTGCAGCTTGTCCCAGGGGATACCCGCCCGGAACTCTTCTCTCGCCAGCCATTGGTAGAGGGCACGCGGGGTTTTGCCTCCGGCCAGGGCGAGGCTGACAATTTTTTGCCGCTCGCCGGCCCTCGCCAGCGCGGTGGTGATGCGCCGCACCGCTTCCCGGTACAAGCTGTCTATGTCAGCGCAGACCACCAGGGTGCCTCGCATGTTCATCCGCTTACCGCGTGTGCCACTGTCGTCCTTCGCGGCTCAACAAGCTTTCCGCTTCCGCCGGGCCCCAGCTTCCCGCCGGGTAGTTGGGGAAGTTGCGAGGCTGCTCTTCGGCCCAGGCTTCCAGAATGGGCGTCACCAGTTGCCAGGCCGATTTAATCCAGTCGCCGTCGGCGAACAGCATGGCGTCGCCTTCCAGGCTGTCGAGCAAAAGGGTTTCGTAGGCGCTGGGAGTATGCGATTTGAAGTCAGCACCGTAAGAGAAATCCATCTGCACCGAACGGCCAATCACTTCCAGGCCGGGGGTCTTGGTAATCACCTGCAACCCCATGCCCTCGTCGGGCTGGATGCGCAAGGTGAGCAGGTTGGGCTGGCAGGGTTGCATGGCCGTGCAGGCAAACAGTTGCAGCGGCGCGGCGCGAAACTGGATGGTGATTTCGCTGCGCCGGGCGGTCATGCGCTTGCCGGTGCGCAGGTAGAAAGGCACGCCCGCCCAACGCCAGTTGTCAATCTCAAAGCGCAGGGCGGCAAAAGTTTCGGTGGAGGAATTGGCTCCGACTCCGTTTTCCTCGCGATAGCCCGCCACGCTTTGACCCTGCATGGTTCCGGGCGCGTATTGCCCGCGCACCGCGCAGCGTTCCAACTCCCGGCGGAGGAACGGCCGCACGGATTGCAGCACTTTCAACTTCTCGCGCCGCATGGGCCCGGCTTCGAAGGCAGCCGGCGGTTCCATCGCCACCAGGCAGAGCAATTGCAGCAGGTGGTTCTGCACCATGTCGCGCAGAGCGCCGCTCTGGTCGTAGTAACCGGCGCGCTCGCCTACGCCTATTTCTTCCGCCACGGTAATCTGCACGTGGTCGACGTAGTTCCGGTTCCAGATGGGTTCAAAGATGCCGTTGGCAAACCGAAACACGGCCAAGTTTTGCACCGTCTCTTTGCCCAAGTAGTGGTCAATGCGATAGACCTGCTCCTCGTTGAACACCTGCTGCACTCGGTCATCCAGGTCACGCGCGCTGGCTAGGTCGTGCCCGAAGGGTTTTTCGATGATGATCCGCGTCCAGCGTCGGCCGCGATCACGCTGGCGCGCCAAACCGGACGCGCCCAACTGCTCGACAATGCTGGCATAGAGCGAGGGGGCCACCGACAAATAAAACAAGTGATTGCCGGCGGTGTGGTTTTCTCGGTCGAGGCCGTGCAAGCTCTCGCGCAGGCGGGCGTAGGCGTCGGGTTGGCTGGCGTCCAGTGGTTGGTAGTGAAGCCGCCGGGCGAAGCTCTTCCAACGCTCGCTCTCGGGTGCGCCGAAGCGAGAGTGTGCCGCTACGGCGGTGCGCATCTTTTCACGAAAGCTATCGTTGCTCAGAGGCCGCCGCGCTACCCCGAGGACGTAAAAATTGTCCGGCAGTTGGTCTTCGCAGGCCAGGTCGTAGAGGGCGGGCAGGAGTTTGCGCGCGGTCAGGTCGCCGGTGGCGCCGAAGATGACGATGCCGCAGGGGTCGCGCCGCACTTTGTAGGCGACCCGCGCAGGCGCTGGCTGGGTTTCGGTTGATTCCGGCATTTCGGTTCGCTGCCTACTTGGATTTGACCGCGTGGCCGCCGAACTGCTGCCGTAAGGCGGCGATCACTTTGGCGGAGAAGGATTCCTTCTGCCGCGAACGGAAGCGAGCGTAGAGCGAAAGGGCGATGGCGGGCATGGGCACGCCGCGCTCGACGCTGTCGATGACGCTCCAGCGGCCTTCGCCGGAATCTTCGACGTAGCCGCGGATTTTGTCGAGTTTGGGGTCGCGGGCCAGCGCCGCCTCGGTCAGCTCCAGCAGCCAGGAGCGGACTACGCTGCCCTGGTTCCACAGCCGGGCAAGTTGGTGCAGGTCGAGGCCGAACTCGGACTGATGCATCAACTCGAAGCCCTCGCCGTACGCCTCCAGCATTCCATACTCAAT
The DNA here is from genome assembly GCA_022571295.1 of Acidobacteriota bacterium. Taxonomy (GTDB): domain Bacteria; phylum Acidobacteriota; class Terriglobia; order Acidiferrales; family 2-02-FULL-67-57; genus JACZYA01. The sequence goes on from JACZYA010000037.1 coordinate 7,983, forward strand.
CGCGTTGTGGACCATCTTGGTGAAGTGGCCGGCGCCGCTGGGGCCGACGTGGGCGTAGCCGTCCTTGGGCGCCAGCGTTTTGAAGAGCGGCTGGGCGCGCTTGAAGGCTTTGGTGTCGCCGCCGATCATCAGGCAATAACCCAACTTCAAGCCCCAGATGCCGCCGCTGGTGCCTACGTCCAGAAAATGGATGTCTTGCTGCTTCAGGGTGTCGGCGCGCTCCATCGAGTCGCGGTAGAAAGAATTGCCACCGTCAATCACAATGTCGCCTGCTTCCAGGTGCGTGTCCAGGTTGCGCATCACCGCCGCCACTGGAACCCCGGCCGGCACCATCAGCCACACCACGCGCGGCTTGCGCAGTTGGCTCAGTAGCCCGCCTAAGGAGTTGGCGGGGCGCGCGCCTTTGCGGCGGGCGGCCTTTACTTTCTCAGCGTCCTGGTCGTAGGCCACCACCCGGTGCCGGCGCTTCGCCAGCCGCTCCACCATCGCCAATCCCATCCGCCCCAATCCGATGAATCCCACTTCCATTGGTTTCAGCTCCTTTCACTTCCCCGAGCCAGCAAGACTTTTTGTTCCACTTGTGCCGTTTTTCGACTGCCGGTCAGGCAAAGAGGTCGAGTGTCACTCCGCTGCCTTGCGGGCCAGCGCATCCTTGAGCGCGCGCACTTCTTTTCCCAACTGTTTCTGCCGGGATGCCAGGCTGAGCAAATAGCCCAGGTGGAGTATCCACACCACAGCGAAGGCGTAAAAAAGATGCTGGAGTCCGACGTCCATTCACTCTCCTCCTACACCCGGGCGCGGCGGGCCAACTCGATGAACTCTTCCCGCGTCCGCTCCAGGCGATACCGTTGCACAAAAAGGAAAATGTTCCAAGTGAACATCGCCGCCACGCACCACAGTAAGCCGATCCACATCTGCGGGTCGAGGCCGGAGCCTTCGCCGCCGGCGATGACCGGCTGCGGATGCTGAGTGCGAAACCAGCGGTTGGCCATGTAAACAATCGGTACGTCCACAAAACCCAGGATGCCGAAGACGGCGGCCAGCCGGGCGCGGCGGTCGCTTTCGTCCACGTAGTGCCGCAGCAGCAGGTAGCCCATATAGATCAAGAACAGCACCAGGGTGGAGGTCAGCCGGGCGTCCCAGGTCCACCACATGCCCCACACCGGCTTGGCCCAGATGGGGCCGGTAATCAGCACCGCAATGCAGGAAACAATGCCTACCTCTGCCGCCGAGGCCGCCACCCAGTCCCAGCGCAGGCGGCGCGTGAGCAGATAAGCCACGCTCGCAACAAACACCACGAAGAAGGCAAAGAAAGCGACGAACGCCGAGGGCAAGTGGATGTAAAAGATGCGCTGGATCACACCCATGGTGCGCTCGGTCGGCACCACCACGAAGACCTGGTACCAGGCGATGAGCACCAGAAACACGCCCAGGGCAAACAGCGCCAACGAGAGCCGGTGGTAGGCGGTTTCGCTCACTTGCAGCTTCTACTCCTGCACCACAGAGTCAAACAACAGCCAGGCCAGCACCGTAAAGATAACGTCGAAGCCTGCCAACAGCTTAATCCATAACTCCGCCTCGCGCATAGGCAGGCCGCGCAGCAGGATGGTGGTGGATTCGATGGCGGCAATCAGCACCGGGATGGTGAGCGGCAGCAGCAGCATGGGCAGCATCAATTCCCGCATGCGGGTGTTGGCGCTGACGGCGGAAAAGATTGTGCCCAGCGACGCCACCCCCCAAGTGCCCAGCAACAGGATGAGCGCCAGCCAGCCCGGCCGCTCAAACAAGTTCAGATTGAAAAAGATATTGAACACCGGCAGCAGGACGAGTTCCGCCGCCAGCATGAAGAGCAGGTTGCTCAGCAGCTTCCCCAGGTAGATGGAGCCCAGGTCCACCGGCATCAGGCGCAAGCCTTGCAGGCAGTCGTTGGCGGTTTCGCGCGCAAAGGAGCGGTTCAACCCCAGCAGGGAAGCGAACAGAAACGACAGCCACAGCAGGCCGCCGGCGATGCGGCGAGCTTCGTCGCTGGTGGGGTCAAAGGCGAACGCAAAGCTCACTGCGACGGTGAAGCCGAACAGCAGAATAGCGGTGGAGACATCCTTGGTGCGGCGCTCGGCCAGCAGGTCTTTGCGAAAGATGGCCAGCGAAGCGCGCAGCGTATCCACGGGTTACCTCGCCGCCGCCACCAGCAGAGCCTGCATCTCCTCCTGCCGGTCGGGGTGATTGGGGCCGTCAAACGCCACCCGGCCTTGCTCCAGCAGCACGATGCGGGTGGCCGGGCGCAGGCTTTCCCGCAGCTCGTGCGAGCTCAGGATGACGGTGTGCCCTGCGCGGTGGCAGCGCGCCAGCCAATCGTGCATGCGCTCGCGGGTCGGAGCGTCCAGCCCGGTGGCAGGCTCGTCCAGCAGCAGCACGTCAGGGTGGTGCAGCCAGGCGCGGGCCAACGCCAGCCGCTGCTTCAGACCGCGCGAAAGGTGGCGCGCGAAGCTGCCGGCGCGGGCTTCCAGCGCCATCTCAGCCAGGACTTCGCCGATACGCTGCTCGGCGTTCGCAATGCCATAGAGCCGCGCGTAGAACAGCAGGTTCTCCTGGACGGTCAGCTCATCGTAGAGAAAAGTTTCGTGGCCGACAAATCCAATCCGTTGCCGAAAGCGAACCGGGAGGCTTGCCACCGGTTGGTCGTCGAAGAGCAGCTCGCCGCGCGAGGGTTGTTGCAGCAGTCCCAGGATGCGCAGCAAGGTGGTCTTGCCGGCGCCGTTGCGGCCCAGCACCACCACGAATTCCCCCGGCTCAATCGTCAACGTAGCCTCGTCCAGGGCGGTGAAGCGCCCGAAATACTTGCTCAGCTTGCGGGTGACGATGCGCGGGCTAGTCGGCGCTGGTTGGCGAGGGCTGGCGGGCAGAGTCATCGCTTGTATTTTGAGTGGGCTGGAGCGAATTCAAATAATACAGGCCCAGCAGGAGAACAAACAAGCACAATCCCACAATGTAGGATTGCGCCCGGTTAATGGGGTGGGGAACGATGGTGACCACGCTTTCCGCCGTTGCGACGGAGGGTTGGGGGGAACTCGCCACCGCTGGCAGCGCCTCCGGGTCCACCTGCAACCGCAGGGCGAGCTCGCCCGGCGCGGCACCGCTCACCGAAAACAAACGCGTCTGCGGGAAGCGCGTCTGCTCGATTTCCTCCAGGCCGGCGCCGCTGAGCTGAACACCGGAGGCGGGCACGGCAATGTGCCGGGTTTTGGTCTCCACTGTCAGCGGCAGGAGCAGGTCGAGCGTGGTGCCGCTCAGGGGCACGGCGTAGCTGACTTGCACCTCTGATTCTCCCGGGCGAAAGGCGTAGTCAATCGTGAAGTGGTTTTCTGCCTCAGCCGGTTGGGGTTGTTGGCGCAACGGCACGCCGCTGACGGTGCGGACGGAAACTTGCAGGTCGCCCACGGTGGCGGGGACAGGAAAGGTGAAGCTGTCGCCGTCGGGCGCGAAGGTGCGCAGCGGCTGGCTGTGGTTGTGGACGGCGTAGGACTCAGTCACCCGCACGTGGTCGCTGTGGGGTTCGAGAAAGATGGTGTGGCCTTCGATGCTGATGTCACTGGGCGCGGCGCCGGATTCATAAACCTCCACGTCGGCGGTGATGCGCTCGCCGGTGACAAAGGCGGGGGCGTGGTAGTTCACGCCCTGGAACGGCACTTGCACCAGGAAGCGCTCGCTGGGGTTGGCGGCCACCACGAAGCGGTAGCGGCCTTCCTGATTGGTCTGGGTTTCGCGGATGGGAACCATCATGCCACGCAGGGCCAACAGATTGACCGAAGCGCCCGCTACCGGCTGGCCGGTAGTGGCGTTGCGCACTTGGCCGGTAATTTCGACCGCAGCGGCGGGCACCGTCCAGGCAACACCGACCGCAAGAGCAACCAGCGAGAAAACGTTCTGGCGCGAGAGCCTCACCGGACTGTCTCCGCTTGGGCTAATGTCTGGCCGCAAGCGCCGCAGAAGCGGTTCTCGGCGGGATTATCTTTCCCGCAGCGCAGGCAGTGCCCGGGAAGCGGCAGGGCCGCGGGTGCCGGTTCGCCTATCTGTTCGGCCTGATAGAGCAGAAGCGCCAACTGTTCCTGGTAGTGCACCTTCAGTTGGCTGTAGTCCTGATCGGAGAGTTTCCCCATGTGGTATTCCATTTGGAGGTCGCGCAAGTTTTCATAGACGACTTCCTTGCGCTCTTGCAGGAACTCCCGTTCCCGTTCCTGGTGGGACTTGGCGGCCACCAACTCGGGCGTCACCCAGAAGACGTAGAGCAGCGTAGCTATTGCCAGGGAACCGCAGGCGACCACCAGCAACACCGGCTAGTCCTCCAGTTGGTCAATTTCGCGCTTGACGGCGCTGCGGTAGCGCTCCACCAGGGCCGCGTCGGCCACGGGAGCGGGCACGTGAGCACGCCACGAGCGCGCCACCCGCTGCACCGCCCACAGGCCCAGCGCCAGCGCCAGGAACGGCATCACCCAAGCCAACAGGTTGAAGCCCTCCGCCGGCGGTTGGCCCAGAGCGGAGAGGCCGAACTGCGCCACCATCACTTGCAAAGCTTCTTCTTCCGACTTCCCTTCGGCCAGAGCCGCGCGGATGATCTGGCGCATGGGAATCGCTGAACCGCATTGCAGGTGCGGGCAATAGAGCAAGCCGTAATTGCAGCCGCACTGGCAGACCAGCTTTTCCGAAATGCCGCGGAAAGGATCCGCTTCGCCCTCCGCCGCTGCCAGGGAGGGAGCGAACAGCAGCCCAAGCAGCAGGCCGCAGACCAGGACGTTAGGCCGGAACTTCATCGCGCGCTTTCTCCTTCGCCCGCTTGCGCCGTCGCGCGGGAGCCAGTGCCGTGGGCGGCAGGCTGGGGATGAGGGCGATTATTGTCCCCAGCACCATCACCAGGCCGCCAATCCAAACCCACATGACCAACGGGTTGATGTAGGCGTGGATGACGGCGCGTTCCTGGTCATCGGTCATGCCGGCGAAGACCAAGTAGATGTCCTCGCTCAGGCGCGATCGGATGTCAACCTCGGTGGTGGGTTGCTGGCTGGCCTTGTAGAGGCGCCGCTCCGGAAAAAGGGTAGTGAGAAACTTGCCATTTTTGGATACATCGATGTGGGCGCGGTTGCTGATGTAGTTGTCGTTCTCCGTCTGCTCCAGCTCGCGCAAAACGAAGCGGTAGTTCCGCAGGGCGATTTCATCGCCGGGCTGCAACTCCGCTGCCTGCTCCACCGAGAGGGCGTTGCCCACGAAGCCGATGAAGAGCAGCGCAACGCCGAAGTGGATGACGTAGCCGCCGTAGCGGCGGGTGTTGCGGTGGGTCAAGTGGATGGCCGCCGCCAGCCAGTTCACTTTTTGTTTTTGCCGAATCACGCGCGCGCCCCGGTAGAACTCCGCCACGATGGTGGCAATGACGAAGGCGGAGAGGAAAACAGTCACCAGCGGGTAGAGCCCGCGCACACCGTAGGGGAAGCTGGCGACGGCAATCACCGCCGCGAACAGCAACGGCCGAGTGAAGTTCCGGCGCAGGCTCTCTATGGAGGTACGTCGCCAGGCGAACAGCGGCGCCACGCCGGTCAGGAGCAAGAGGAGCAGTCCCATGGGGATGGCGATTTTGTTGAAGTAGGGCGCCCCGACGGTGATCTTGACTCCTTTGACCGCCTCGGAAATCAGCGGGAACACCGTTCCCCACAGCACCGCAAACATCACCGCCAGCAGGATGAGGTTGTTGAAGAGGAAGCTCGACTCCCGCGACAGCATGGAGTCCAAGTGGTTTTCGCTTCGGAGGAAAGGCAGTCGCCACAGCAGGATGGCGACAGTGATCGTCAGGCTAATGACGAGGAAGGTGGTGAAGTAAGGCCCGATGGGGGAGGCGGCAAAGGCGTGCACGGAGCTGAGAATGCCGCTGCGGGTCAGGAAGGTGCCGAAGATGCAGAGGAAGAAAGTGGTAAAAATCAGCACCATGTTCCAGACTTTCATCATCCCGCGCTTCTCCTGCATCATCACCGAATGCAGGAAGGCGGTGCCGGTGAACCACGGCAGCAGGGAAGCGTTCTCGACCGGGTCCCAGCCCCAGTAGCCGCCCCAGCCCAGCACCGCGTAGGCCCAGCGCCCGCCGAGGATGACGCCGATGGTCAGGAATCCCCACGCGACCATGCTCCAGCGGCGCGTGATGTGGATCCAGTTCTCGCCTTTGCTGCGGGTAATCAACGCGGAGAGGGCGAAGGCGAAAGGCACGGTGAAACCGACGAAGCCCAGATAGAGCATGGGCGGGTGGATGACCATAGCCGGGTGTTGCAGCAGCGGGTTCAGCCCGCCACCGTCGGGCGGCGAAAAGATTTGTAAGCCGGCGGCGGTTTCCACTCCCAGCAGCCGAAACGGGTTGGCGGCGAAGTTGTTGAGCAGCAGGAAGAAAAACTGCACGCTCATGAGCGTGGCGACGGCAAAGGGCATCAGGTGGCGGTAATTGCGGCGGTTCAGCAAAACCACCAGGGCGGAATAGCAAGCCAGGATGCAGCTCCACCACAGCAGGGAGCCCTCCTGCCCCGACCACAAAGCGGAAAACTTGTAGAAGACCGGCAAGGCGCGGTTGCTGTGCGAGGCCACTGCGGCCAGGCGGAAGTCGTCCCGCAGCAGCGAGACCACCAGGCAGCCGGTTGCGACTAAGACCAGGCCGCCGACGGCGATGGTCGCCCGCTCGGCGCTCTGCTGCAACAGGGGTTTCTGCTTCCAAACTCCCAGTAGCGCGGCGGCAATGGCGTAGGCGGAGATGCAGAGAGCCAACAGGAGGGCAAAGCTTCCCAGAGAATCCATGCGATTTTAGCGGCTGGCGTCGGCTGATTCGGGCTGGACGCCGGGGGGCAGCGCCTCGTACTTGGAGGCGCACTTGGCTTGCACCTGCCGGGCCACAAAGACATCGTCGCGGCCGAACTCTCCGGTCACAACCGCTTGCGCCTCGTCCACTAAAGTGTCCGGGAGGGGGTCGCTGCCAACGTAGCGGATCGGCAATTGGTCTTTGTCCTGGTAGAGGACGAAATGTATCTCGCCGTCCCGGCGCTTGATGGAGCCGGGGAGCACGTTGCCCGCCACCCGCAAGCGGACCTCGTAGGCACGCGGGCCCTCGGCGCGCAACTCAGGGAGTGTGACGTAGTAGGTTTTGCTTTCCTGAAAACCGCTGATGCCCAGCCAGACCAGAACTGCAAGGATAACCACCGACCCAGCCACGAACTTCCATTTCTTCGTGTTCATGCCGCTCCTCCGTCCCCCGCTGGGCCTCTATAAAACTATAGCCCTGTACCTGTGGGGTGTCAATTCAAGAGCGGCAGGGCGTAGTGGGTCTTTTTGAAAATGGGAAGCTCACGCCGAGCCCCGTGGCTTGTCCTGAGCAATATCGAAGGGCACCTGCCACGGGGCGCTCGTACCGCTTTTCTGCCCGGCGCGTTTGCCAAGCGCACGCGCGGCCCGCAGACTCACCACTTCGGCTACCTCCAAACCACAGTGCGATTCTAGCGGCGGCGCTCGGTGCGGGGCAGCTAGACGCGGTTCGGAACCGGCATCAACACCGGGGCCAGCCGCTGCGCGATCTGTTCCAGCAACTGGTGGTCGTCGGCGCGGAAAGCGTTGTGGGTGTGGGAGTCAATGTCAATCTCGGCCAGGATGCGCCCTTCGGCTTCAATCGGCACGACGATCTCAGAGCGGGTTCCCGCCGTGCAAGCCAGGTAGTGCGGGTCGGCGCTGACGTCGGGGACGATGATGGTTTTCATTTCCCGGGCGGCCAAGCCGCAGATGCCTTTCTCCAGGGGGATGCGGGTGTGTGGGGTGGGCGCGCCGACGAAGGGGCCCAGCACCAGCTCGCGCCCTTCCAGAAAGTACACCCCGACCCAGTTGTAGTGGCTGCGCGCGCTCTGCAACAACGCGCAGATTTCGCCCAACCAGCGCGGGTTGCGCTCGCGAGCGGCGATCAGCTTTTCCACCTGCTTCAAAAGTTCTTGCGTTTCCATGCTGCCCTCTCTTCGGTCAAGCTACGCGGGCGACTTTGGCGGCGTCGGTGCACCAGCAGTCGCCCAGGGTGGGAAACGATCTGGCTGAAGCCACGTCGCGGCACCAGCGGGTGACGCCCACCAACGGCTTGTGCGCTCCTAGGGCGCAGAGAATGGAGGTAACGCTGGGTGCAAGCGAAACGATGCGTTGCTGCATAGGCCGATCCCGGGCGACTCTGCTGCGCGCTATTCTACCGGGACGCAACCGGCGGCACAAGAGCAATCGAAAATCGCCACTGTGGGGTTGTTCTGCGAGTTGCTAGTGAGTGGGCAGGGGCTCGTGAAACTGCTCGATGTCGGAAAGGTTGAGCTTGGACAGGCGCTGCAATTTGTATTTCAGGAAAGACCACGGGACCTTGAACAGCAGCACCTTGGGGCTGAACTTCATCGAGTCTTGAATCCAGCAGGAGTGCGTGCACCAGCAGTTGGCCTCGGTGATGTTCCAGACTTCTTTCTTCATCTGGTCGGAGTTCAGGGCTTCGGTCATGTTGAAGTTGAAGTCCTGGAGCTTGCCGATGGCGGGACGGATTTCACAGGCGCGGAACTCGCCGTTGTGGTCAATGACGGCGCTGGTGACGCCGGCGGAGCACGACATGGCCCACTTCTGCGGGCGCTCGACGCATTCCTCGTGCAATTGAAAGTGGAACTTGATGCTGCCCAATAGAAACATCTTCGGGAACCAGCGGACGCTGGCGGGCAGGTCGGCAAAGAGCCGCTCGGCGTGCGCCGCGTGGATGGGTAGGAGTTTGTCGTGCAGGGCTTTCAGCTCCTTGCGGTTGATGTTTTTCAGGCTCAGGTCCATGGGGTTGCCACGGATGACTTCAAAGTACTGGCCGGTGGTATTGTCCTTTTGCAGCAGGAACAACCCCAAGCGGATGAGCTCGTCGTAGTTCTCGCGGGTGATGACCGTCAGCACGTTGCGCCGCAGGCGGGCGTGGTGGCCGTACTTTTCCTGTATGCGGTCCATGGTGGCGAGAGTCTTGCGGAAATTGTTGGGGACGCCGCGAATGGCGTCGTTGGTGTTGGCTAGCCCGTCGATGGAAAAATTCAGGTCGATCATCAGGTCAGGGCAATCTTTCAGCACGCGGCCGATGACGCTGTCAATTTTGTCCGGCAGCAGGCCGTTGGTGGGGAGGTTGAGCGAGCGGATGTGGTTGTTGCGGTAAAACAAGCTGATGATCTCGTCCAGCCCCTCGCGCATGAAGGGCTCGCCGCCCGAGAGCCACAGCTTGCCGAAGGGCGGTGCGGTGCGGGAGATGGTTTCGATTTGCTCGAAGCTCAGGTCCTGGTTCTTGTTCAACTGGTCCCAGTAGAAGCAGGTGCGGCAGAGCGAGTTGCAGCGCGAGGTGACGAACAGGAAAAGCGACTCGAACTGCTTGGGACGAAAAATCGCCCGCGCATAGGAAGCCAAGTCTTTGGTCGTGCGCGGAATCTGCATTTTTGTTAGCCTACGTCCTAAAGCAAAGATTAGAGCACAGGGCAGGGAATTGAGCAATTCGTTTCGTCCAACGGCGCTGCCAGTAGTTTCAACGGGCATCTGGCTGGGCCGAGTGGGAGATGGACGTGGTAGGAGCAACGCCGATGTATAGCCCGCAGGTGCTGGATCATTTTGAACATCCGCGCAACGTGGGTGAGTTGCCCGAGGCCACGGCCACGGTGGAGTTGGAGAACCCGGTCTGCGGCGATGTGATGAAGTTGGCGGCGCGGGTAGAAGACGGCCGGGTGGTGGCGGCGCGGTTCCTGACGCGCGGCTGCACGTCCGCCATCGCCTGCGGCTCGCTGCTGACGGTTTGGATGCAAGGTAAGACGGTGGAGGAATTGAAAGCCATCACCGCGCAAATAATTTCCGACGAGTTGGGTGGCTTGCCGCCCGCCACCCGCCACGGCGCGCAACTCGCCGCCGACGCCCTTCGCGCTTTGCTCCAACAATTCTGAACACGCATAAGTTGTTACCTGCAATTCTCCGTGGTAGCATCGCCGCTCTTTCGGGCCGAGACGAGGAAACGCTATGGCAGGACCCATTGTCGCCTTTCAGGGAGAGCGCGGGGCGTTCAGCGAGGAAGCCGCGCATAAGTTGCTGGGCCGTAGCATTCGCTTGCTGCCTTGCGAGACTTTTGCCGCCGCTTTTGCCCGCGTGGCCAGAGGGAAAGCGCGCTATTGCCTGGTGCCGGTCGAAAACACCCTGGCCGGGTCGGTCTATGAAAACTACGACCTGCTGGTGGAAAACCGACTGCACATTGTGGGGGAAGTCAACCTGCGCATTGTGCACAACCTGATCGCCTTCCCCGGAACCACGCGGAAGAATCTGCGACAGGTGTATTCGCATCCGGTGGCGTTGGCGCAGTGCGGCGGGTTCTTTCGCCGGCACCGCCGGGTGGCGAAGGTGCCGTTCTACGACACCGCCGGAGCGGTGAAGATGTTGTCGGAACGGCGGATTGCCGGAGCAGCCGCCATAGCCAGCCGCGCTGCGGCTGCGGTCTATCGGGCGCGCATCCTGCAAAAGAATCTGGAAGACCACCGCGAGAATTACACTCGCTTTGTCCTGCTGGCCCGAAGCGCCACCGTGGCCCGGCGGGCCAACAAAGTCTCGCTGGTTTTTTCCACCCGCAACCTGCCCGGCGCGCTCTACAAATGCCTGAGCGTCTTTGCGCTGCGGGACATCAGCTTGACCAAGATGGAGTCGCGGCCCCTGCGCGGCCGGCCCTGGGAATATCTTTTCTATGTGGATTTTCTGGGCCACGTGAAGGAAGAGCACTGCCGGAACGCCTTGGCGCACCTGAGCGAGGTGACGGACTTCCTGCGTATCCTCGGCTGCTACCGCAGCGCCCGCCGCTAACCCGTGGCGGAGGTTTTGGGGCGCCCGGGGACGACCACAATCTGGTAGGGCGGGGGATACTGTTTGCGGAACTCGGCCAGGACTTGGTCGGCGGTGGTGCCGGCGGGGCGCTCAAGCCATTTTCGCAGCTTGGGGTTCCAGTTGTCTAAGCCGATGACGGTGACCAGGAAGCGCTGCGGCGAGTTTTTCTCAGGTGCCATCTGGATGAGTTCCCCCTCGGTGTGCCGGGGGTATTGTGCGCCTATGGAAGCACAGGCGCAAGGTTCCCCGGCCGGCGGCGGAGGCTAGTTCGTCCACCGGCGGCGGTCGTCGTCGGGGACGACGCGGGCGGTGGTGTTGATGGGTACAGGGGTGGACTGACGGGCGCCGGCGGCTCGAGCGCGGGCGAAGAGGAACTGCTGGAGGCGGCCGGGAACCAGCGCGGCTGCCCGGCGGGCCAGCCACTGCAAGCGCCGCAAGGTCTTCACGTCACCGCGCCAGTGCTCCAGCAAGATGGCGTCGTCAATCTGATTGAGCACGCCGTCCAGCAACAACAGCAGCGCCACCAGGTCGTCAAGCTGGCCCAGCACGGGGATGAAGTCAGGGATGAGATCCCAGGGAGAAACTATATAGATGCCCAGGCCGGTGAGGACGAGCTTGGTGCGAGTGGGCACGCGCTCGTCGCCGATGAGCTTGGGGATCAGCAGCGCCAGCCGCGGCAGCGCCAGCAAGTTTTCTTTCAGCCAGGGTTTCATCGGGCGTCTTCCGCTTCGCCGGGACAAATCTTCCAGCTAGCCGGGTAGTTGCATGGCCAGGATTTTTTCATAAGCAGCGCGGTCGTTGGTGTTGAGCAGCACGCCTTCCTCCTCGGTCGGCAGCTCCAGTATATCATCGGCGTGCCGGCGGACAACGTGACGCGCACCCACCGCAAGCGGCGCCGCGCGCAGCTCGTCGAAGAGTTTGGCGGAGAAGAGCACCGGGTGGCCCCGGCGACCCTGATAAGTGGGTATGGCGATGAGCTTGCCGCCGGTGCGGAAGTTTTCCCTCAGCGCGCGGATCAGCGTGCTCGATACGCAGGGGTGATCCACCAGGCAGACGACCGCGGCTTCAACATCAGCGGGTAAGCTGTTGAGGCCGGCGATGAGTGAGCTCAGCATTCCTTTTTGCCAGTTGGGATTGAGGACAACTTCGCCCGCGCCGAAGGAAATTTCCTTCTGCACTTGGTCCGCGTTCGCGCCCAGCACTACCCGCACCGGATCGGCCTCAGCGTTTCTCAACACCGCCAGCAGGTGTTCGAGGAAAGTTTTGTCGCCCCACCGCAGCAAGGCCTTGTCCTGCCCCATGCGGGAAGAAGCGCCCGCAGCCAGGACGATACCGGCAATTTGTTTCATGAGTAGTGACCAACAACCAGTGAGTAGCGTCCTGTAAAATTAGGCATCAAGGACGAGGAGCAGCGGGCTAGGAGGAGACTTCGACCGAAGAAGTTTCTGTGCTGGCATCCCCGATGGTTTTGGCGTGGGGGAGGGCAACGTTGCGGCGGACGGCGATCAATTCGGCCACGATGCTGACGGCAATTTCTTCCGGAGACAGGGCGCCGATTTCCAGTCCGATGGGGGCGTGCACACGCTCCAACTTCGCGCGATCGATGCCTTCCTCTTCCAGCGCTTTGTAGATGGAGAAGACCTTGCGCTTGCTGCCGATCAGGCCAACGTAGCGGGCGCGGGTGTCGACCGCCCAGCGCAGCACGCGCATGTCGTCCTTGTGGCCGCGGGTGGCGATGACAAGATAAGAGGATTCATTGGGGTCGAGCTGCCCGAAGACTTTCTCCCACTCGTCGGCGCACACCTGACTGGCGTCGGGAAAGCGCTCGCGGTTGGCGAAGCGGGCGCGGTCGTCCACCACGATGGTGGCGAAGCCGGCCATCGAAGCGATGCGGGAGACGTGCTGGTTGACGTGGCCGGCGCCGAAGAGATAGCAGAGCGGCTGGGGCAGCAGCGGCTCGACGTAGATTTCCAGCGTGCCGCCGCAGGTCAGCCCGACGTCGTAGCGCGGGTCGGCGTTGAGGTTGAAGGTGAGCTTGCGCGGCTTCTCCTCGCGCATGACTTCCTGGGCGGCGGTCCAGACGTCGGCTTCCACGCAGCCGCCGCCGACGGTGCCGACCATGGAGCCGTCGTCGCGGACCAGGAGCTTCGAGCTTTGGAAGCTGGGGATGGAACCCTGGGTATGGACAATCGTTGCCAGCGCGGCCTTGCGCCCCTGTTGGCGGAGTCGAACGATTTCTTCGTAGATATCCATGGCTGTCAGTAAGTCTAGCCTACTGCCGGGCGAAACGGGTGTCAACGCTGGCACCTAGAAAGGCAGGCAGAACAGCGGTGTTTGCGAGGAGATTGTTTCGGCGATTGACCGCGTACGGGTGGGCGCGGTAGGCTTCGCGAAGGACGGAAGGAGAAAGAGGGGAAATGGGAAGTTCTACGGGGAATCGGAAGGACAGCATCCAAGTGGCCCGCCTGGCGTCCGGTCGAAAGGCTGCGCCGGCGCCCATCTGCGCCTGGCACGATGCTTTGTGGGTCATGTCGTGCGGCGAGCCGGCGCGCGACGCCGGGACAGACCTTTGCATCCTGCATTCCAAAGAGGCCAATAAGGACCGGGGCACATTCTACGAGCGTGTAGGGGAGAAGCTGCGCGCCCGGGACTACAACTTTGCCGGCGCGGTATTCCCGGGAGACCTGGATTTTTCCGGGAAGGAGTTTGTCAACGCCAATTTCCGCGAGGCGGAATTCCGGGGGAGAGCAGACTTCTCCGGGGCGGTGCTGGGCGGCGCGACCAATTTCTTCCTGGCCAAGTTCAGGGAGGCAGCGGTCTTCTCGCGCGCGCGGCTGGACGGCGAGGCGCGCTTCTCTTCTGTCGAGTTCGGCGGCGCGGCCTACTTCACGCGGGCGGTGTTCAGCGGCTCGGCAGTTTTCTTCAAGGCACGCTTCGGCGCTGAGGCCTCTTTCTTGGAAGCCGAGTTCCACGGGCCGGCGCATTTCGTGCGTGGAAAGTTTTCCGGCCGCGCGGACTTTGCCGGGGCGGAATTCCGGCAGGTGGCGGATTTCCACTGGGTAAGCTTTTCGGGCGAGACCAGTTTCGCGCAGACCGTCTGGGGCGGGAACGACACGCTGACCTATGGTTCGCGCGCCCGGCCCAGCTTCTTGGGCGCAGTCTCGTTCTTCGAAGCCAACTTCGGCGGGAAGACTTACTTTGCCGGGAACCGGTTGGCTGGGGCGGTGGACTTTGTTCGAGCGCAATTCGCCGAGGCCGCGTTCTTCACCTCGCGCCCGCTTCGGCCCGGGGTACTGCCGGAACTCGGAGAAGCGGGAAAAGAGGCGGCGGAAAGCGCCGGTGAGCGGGCGGAGCTGACTGCGGGAGCAACCGCGGAGGGAGAGGAGCGGCAAGCTCCCGCCGAATCAAAGGAAGAGCAGGCGCCGGAACTATGCTTTGAGGAAGTCTTCTTGGAGCAACCGCAACGGGTGCGATTTGACAACTTCGACTTGCGGCGCACCACCTTGGCGGGCAGCAACCTGCGCCACGCTGGCTTCCACAACTGTCGCTGGCCCCGCAAACGGGGGCGCTTTGCCGTGTACGACGAAGTGAAGGGCCGAGGAGGCGACCCGGAGGCGCTGCGCCTGCTGTATCGAGACCTGCGAGTAAACCTGGAGGAAGCTCGCGAGGTGCGCACGGCGGGGGATTTCTATTACGGCGAGATGGAACTCCAGCGCAAAGCGCGCCGACGCGGGCGAGACCTGGGCCGGTGGTTGCGGCGATTCTTTTCGCCCCACACGTTCTATTGGCTGGCGGGCGGGTACGGCGAGCGGCCGCTGCGCGCTGTGTTGTTTTTCGGTTTCCTGCTGGCGCTGTTCGGGTGGTTGTTCCACCAGCAAAGTTTTCTTCGGGTGCTGGAGGGACAAGTGGTGGAGTCGCCCGGCTGGGCGGCCTGCTTGGGGCATAGCCTGCGGGCGCTGACGTTGCAAGCTAACTTCTACCTCCAGCCGTACTCCGAGTGGGCGCACCGGTTGACGCTGCTGGCCCGCTTTGTGGGCCCGCTTCAGATTGTCCTCATCGCTGTAACTCTGCGACGCCGTCTGCGACGGTAGGTTGAGAGTCAGTCTTACGGAGTTGGAAAGCTGTTGGTTGTCGGCGGGTGTGCCGGGGGCGAGCTAGTCGCCGCCGCCGGCAGCCAAAGACCTGAGAGATGCCACCTGAATACCGCTGGGCCGCAGGAATTCTCTCGGGTTGAGCGGATGGTTGTTGAGTCGCACTTCATAGTGCAGGCTGGGAGCGGTGGCCCGGCCGGTTCTGCCCACGTAGCCGATGACGTCGCCGCGCTGCACCGCCTGTCCTAGGTGGGCGCGGAAATTGGAGAGGTGGGCGTAGAGGGTAGTGAGCCCGCCGCCGTGATCGACAATGACGGTGCGGCCGTAGCCGGCTTGCTGGCCGGCGATCACCACAAACCCGTCGGCGGCTGCGCGGACCGGGGCTCCGTGCCGGGTAGAACCAATGTCCACGCCCGCGTGCCAAGCACCCTCGCCGTTGAAGGGATCAATGCGCTGGCCGAAGCCGGAGCTGAGCCGTCCCCGCACCGGCCACAGCGACGGGGTGTAGGCCAGTTGGGTCAGGTCCCGACCGGGCAGCGGCCGCACCCCGCTGGCATAGAGCTTGACGGCGCCGGCGTGGCGGCGCAGGTAACGGAAGCGGGCCAAACTGTCGCGGTACTGAGCGGCGGGCGCTTGCCGGACGCCGGTGGTCTCGAGCGTGCCGAAGGAGGTCTGGCGCAGCCGCAGCAAATTGAAGCTGGCGGCCACTTCGCCGGCCAGCGACTCCAGGCTGGTGAGGCGCTGCTGGGTGGTGGCGACAGCGGCCTGCAAACTTTGGTTCTGCTGGCGGAGTTGTTCGCGCTCGGTGCGCACCTGCTGGTAGTCGTGCACAGTGAGGAGCATATGCCCGTAGGAGGCTATCCCGGCCAGGATAGCGCCGGCCCCCACCAGCGCAGCCAGCAGGATGAGGTGGACGGCATAGCCCGGCAGCGGAAGCTTGCGGACGCGTCCGCTGGCGCCGTGAGCAAAAACCAGCGTGTAGAAACGCTTCTGCATCGCTTGTATGGTCTCGGGACCCCCTCCCCCTTACCCAAACCGCGTAGGCCCTACTTCCAACTTCCGACCGACTAAGAAACCCGATGCAGGGTTATTGGCGTGCGGGCCTTTTTTACCCCATCTTAATGGACATCGTCAAGGGAAAACTAAGTCTTTATACGGTTTCTTGTCCCTGGGGGTAGAATCCTCGCTATGCGCAGCGAAACCGACCTGGTGCGCTTCTTGCAGCGGCGCTTTCCCGCCGGCGGCGGAGTGCGGGTGGGCATCGGCGACGACGCCGCGGTGCTGCGCGGCAGCCCCGGGTGCGACTGGGTGGTGACCAGCGACCTTTTGGTCGAGAATGTCCACTTCCTCCGCCCGGCCCAGCCGGCCCGCGCCGTGGGTTGGAAGGCCTTGGCGCGTTC
>JACZYA010000148.1 GCA_022571295.1 Acidobacteriota bacterium
GTTCGCTGCCGCGGCCGTAGCAAATTGGCCCCGGGTCGGCCCCGGCCGACTGCGGCCCCACCCGCAGGGCGCCGCCGCGGTCGAACCAGGCAATCGAGCCGCCGCCCGCGCCTACGCTGTGGATGTCAATCATCGGCACCGCAATCGGAACCCCGCCCACCATGCCTTCGTTGGTGGCAGCCAGTTGGTCGGCGGGCCCGACGCGGTTCAGCAGCGCTACGTCAGTCGAAGTCCCGCCCATGTCGAAGCTGATAACCTGTTCACAGCCGGTCAGTTGGGCGATGTAGCGCGCGCCCACCACGCCGCCTGCCGGGCCGGAAAGAATGGTGCGCACCGGCTGCGCGGCGGCGACGCGAGCGGAGATGGTTCCTCCGCTGGATTGCATCACTTGCACGCGGCCCTGCGAGTGGCGCGCCCTCCTTCGTCCTGTGGGCTTCCGAGGGTGTACCACTCGCTCCACTTCGCGCAGGTAGCGCCCCACCAACGGCACGAGATAAGCGTTCACCACTACTGTGGCCGTGCGCTCGTACTCGCGGAACTCCGGCAGAATTTCGTGCGAGACGCAGACCGGCAGACCCAGGCGGCGCAGGGCCTGCGCCAGGCGCTTCTCGTGCGCCGGATTGGCGTAGGCGAACAGCAGCGAGATTGCCACCGCTTCCGGCCGCGCGCGTCGCACCTGTTTCCGTACCCGCGCCAGTGCCTGGGCTCTGAGTGGCGTCAACACTTCGCCCCGCGGTCCGATCCGTTCTCGCACCCCCAGGCGGCGCTTGGCCGGCACCAGCTCCGGCGGGCGCGTGAGGAAGAAGTCATAGAGGCGCTCGCGCGCCTGCCGGCCGATGACGAGCACGTCCTCGAATCCTTCCGTCGTCACCAGCGCGATGCGCGCGCCGCGGCGCTCCAGCAGGGCGTTGGTGCCGACGGTTGTCCCGTGCAGCAATTCCACCGGCTCTTGCCGGTCGTCCACTCGCGCTTGCGCTGCCGTTACTGCCTGTGCGATGGCGCGGGCGGGGTTGTCGGGGGTGGAGAAGACCTTCAGGATTTCCAACTGCGAGCCGCGCAGGAAGACGCAGTCGGTGAAGGTGCCTCCGGTGTCAATGGCAATGCGCATGGGAAGAAGACGGTTGGCGGATGAAGCTCACGGCCCCGCCATTCTAATCGAACCCGGAGGAAAGAAAAGAGGAACCAAGAGCCTGGAGGAAGCACGAGCGTCCAATCGGGAAACGGACACCGGTGCGGGCGTACGAATCGGCATCGTGCACACGTCGAGAGTGGTTTGCCACTGAGGCAGGGAGAACCCAGAGTAGAACGCACGACTTCTCCTCGCCCTCTGCGTCTCTGCGGTGAGTGCTGCGGTAAATTTCCCGCCAACCTTTTGACCCCCTCGCGGCACTCGGCTAGAATCGCTCGACAATGCTACGAGTGCAAACAGCGGGGGAATCGCACGGCCAATGCCTGACGGCCTGGGTGTCGGGGCTGCCGCTGGGCGTGCCGATTGCGATTGACTTCATCAACCGCGAGCTTCAGCGCCGGCAGGCCGGTTACGGACGCGGCGGGCGGATGAAGATCGAGCACGACCGCGTGCAGATTCTCTCCGGCGTCCGCCACGGCAAGACCATCGGTGCCCCCATCACCCTGCAAATCGAAAACAAGGATTGGACCAACTGGGAAGACGCCCTGCCGGTGGAGGAGAACCCCGCGCTGGCGGAAAAGCAGCGCCCTCTAGCGCGCCCGCGTCCGGGACACGCCGACCTGGCCGGGGTGTTGAAGTTCAACCTCAAGGACGCGCGCTACATTCTGGAGCGGGCCAGCGCGCGCGAGACCGCCGCGCGCGTCGCTGCCGGGGCGGTGGCAAAGGAATTCTTGCGGGCGTTCGGCGTCGAGGTTCTCAGCCACGTAATCGCCATCGGCAGCGTGCGCTTCGAGCGGACCGCCACCTGGGAGGAGATTCAAGCCGCTTGCGCGCCGACCGACGCTGAGGTCCGCTGCGTGGACAATAAACTTGGGGCGGCGATGAAGCAGCTCATTGACCGGGCCATTGAGGCCCGCGATTCCCTGGGCGGCATCTTCGAGGTGGTGGCGCACAACGTGCCGCCGGGGCTGGGCTCGCACGCGCACTGGGATGAGAAGCTGGACGGGCGCCTGGCGCAGGCGGTGCTTTCGATTCAGGCGGTGAAGGCAGTCGAAATCGGAACCGGCGTAGCGAGCGCCGCCGCCTTTGGTTCCGAAGTCCACGACGAGATTGGCTACGATTCCGAGCGCCGCCGCTTCACCCGAGCCAGCAACCACGCCGGCGGGTTGGAAGGCGGCATCACCAACGGCGAAGACGTGGTGGTGCGCGGCTACCTCAAGCCCATCTCCACCCTGCGGCGTCCGCTGCAATCGGTGGACCTGAAGACGAAGGAGACCGTGCGCGCGGCTTACGAGCGCTCCGACATCTGCGTGGTGCCGGCTGCGGGCGTGATCGGCGAGGCCATGGTGGCGTTGATGTTGGCCGGGGCGGTGCGGGAAAAGTTCGGCGGCGATACCCTGGAGGAAGCGTTGCGCAACTTCCACGCCTACCAGCAACAGCTGGACGAGTTCTGAAACCACCCGTTCGACAGGCTCAGGGCAAGCGGATACACACACGGATGCACACGGTCAAGAGGAAGGTAAAATCGGAACGAGCTGTCCCAAGTTCTTCGGGTGGTGTTTCGGATACGGAAGTGATTTGCGGCGAGAGATTTTTCCATCTGTGTCCGTCTGTGTGCATCTGCTTGCCCTGAGCCTGTCGAGCGGGTGGTTCCTAAAATGATTTATCCCATCGTAAAATATGGAGCGCTGGTGCTGGAGCAGGAAGCGGCGCTGGTGACCGTGTTTGATCGGGAGCTGGCGCAACTGGTCGAGGACATGTTCGAGTCCATGTACGCCGCGCACGGCGTGGGGCTGGCAGCGCCGCAGATCGGCCTCCCCAAGCAACTGGCGGTGATTGACGTCACCAACGGGGAAGACCCCAAGGCCCGCGTGGTGATCGCCAACCCGCAGATCATCTCCAGCGCAGGGAAGCAGAGGGAGGAGGAGGGTTGTCTGAGCCTCCCCGGCTACAACGCTGATGTTACGCGCCCGGCGCGGGTCACCCTGCGGGCGCAGGACGCCACCGGCAAGGAGGTCACGCTGACCGGCGACGGATTGTTGGCGCGCGCCTTTTGCCACGAGATCGACCACCTGCGCGGGCGGCTGTTCATTGCGTGCCTCTCGGTGCTCAAGCGCGACATGATTCGCCGCAAGATTCGCAGGCAGATCAAGGCCGGCGACTGGTAGCTGGCTCGAAGTAAACGCAGGTGGAGCCGAAGATGGAAATTCAGGACGTGGTGCTTGCTACAAATGAGGGCTTATCTCGTGCGCCTGACTTACTCACTTCCCAGCCGCCGCCGCGAGATCGGTTCCAACTCGCGGATGGTCTCTGGGTAGGTAGTCTCGACGATGCGATTGCCGAGAAGGTGCTTGATAGCTGTGAGCCACCAGGCTGCTGGGTTACAAGGCCAGTGAGGCAATATGGGCAGCTGTATACGTTCGTGCGGGAACAAGTTCCACAAACACACATATATGAGTGGGATGCGGACTTACGCTTGCAAACTTGTGTGGCATTATCTCGGCTTGTTCATCCCACTTCGGTTTCGTTCCGCTACTCCGCACAACTTGTCTACAACGCCGACGGGACAGTCCGAGAAGTTGCCCCCGGCCCCGTAACAGACCACGGTGCTAATGCGTGGGTAGCAACTGAGGATAACCGCGACTGGCTCATCGCTAGCGATCTCGAAATGCTAAAGGAGCTAGTTCGCCACTTGTCTTTGTCACATCTTCCGCCGCGGGTTCGACGCGCGCTTTGGTACCACGAATATGCCGCGAGAACGCGTGATGTAAGCGTCAGATGGACTCTTATCAGCACAGCGCTCGAAGCATTGGTGCACACGGATCGGCACAACTCGACGCGGCAGTTCACGGTGCGAATCCCTCGACTAGCAGCAGAAATGGGAGGGTGCCAGTTTAGCGAAGGCGACGCCGAGAATGCCTATGATTTCCGTTCGAGGTTGTCACATGGGAAAGGTCTTGGGGATTTGACCGCTGCCGACCGACAGATATACCAAGAGATGGAAACTATTCTTCGGCACGCGTTGCTGCGTGCTATACGTGACCCGCAATTCGCTCAGCTTTTTGGGAATGATGAGGGAATCCGCAAACAGTGGCCGTTGCCCTGAACTATCTAGACTGTGCAAGCCTCAGGTAAATCTGCATCAGTTCTAAGGCTGAGTAATTCCTGAAAGAATATCTGCGACCGAACTTTTGCCTGATCTTATTAGACCAGTTGAGGCGGAATTGGATGTCGATCAGGTCAAGCGCAGAATAATCCTTTGCGGGAAAGTTCAGGCCATGCCCCGAACGAATTTTCTTGCTCCAATGTAGCCGCGCGTGCAATTCGATGAGGTCGAGCAGGGTGGAATCTGTGGATGGTGCCACTCCATAATCTCTGCGAATCTTGTCAGACTGGTAGCGGCGGTATTCCTGCTCTACACGCGCCAAAGTGGGAATTGGATTACGAAGCTGTGACGGCGTAACTATCCTTGGCTTGCTCAGATGGCGCTCTGGTGTCGTTGCCAGAGGGACACTGCTGCCTCGAGGCAGCGAGGCCTTACGTGTGTAGTACCGAAGAATGTAGGAGGCAGGATCACCAGTGCTGAACTTGCCGGTATTGGGGTTGAAATTTCCTGGGAAGCTGTAGTTGTTGTACGGATTCCCGTCAGGCGCTGTGCGATAGTGGGGCGCGACGTATGTCCCGTCCTTCCTAACATAGCCCCTCACCCGCACCTGGCCCTGAGCAAGTGCGAAGGTCGGAAGCAGAAGAAATAGCAAAAGCAACAGAGCCAGGAGTACGTGTTTTCGCCAGACAGTGGCCCGCTTGGACTGCATCGCAACCCTGAAGGGCAGCGTTCCTTTTTCTCCGACGCCGCCCTTGAGGACGAAGGCTCTTGCCCCGCCGAAAGGCGGAGCGGCTTGCTCCAGAACTGTCTTGTAGTCGCTCTGCATTTTGAACCTCGCTTACACCGGACTTAGACTGCCCTCACTCTACTTGGGGATTTTTTTACAAACAGTTGAAAACACACTACTTGACCGTGGCAAAACCTTGTTGAAAACAAAGGGAATTTTGTTGCGTCGAAAACCTCGGCCTCAACCAACCGTCGAACTTCTGTCAACTTGTTGAAAAAAAACGACTTCATCGCGAAAGGGGTCATACAGCTACCCAACTCCTCTACCTGCCCACTCTGATTGGCTTTTCCGGGTAGTTTCGCTTTGCAGTACACTCTTGTTCCAGTTCTCGGTAAGCAGGTAACGATGAAAGTGCTTTTCTGTGGAACACCGGAGTTTGCCGTGCCCACGCTGGAGGCTGTCCACGGCGCGGGGCACACCGTCCTGGCCGTGGTGACGCAACCCGACCGGCCCCGCGGTCGAGGAATGAAGCTGGCGGCACCGCCGGTGAAAGCGGCGGCGGAGAAGCTCGGCCTCACCGTCGAGCAGCCGGAAAAGCTGCGCGGCCAAGCGGGGCGAAAGCTGCTGGAAAGCTACCGCCCGGAGGTGGTGGTGATTGTCGGCTACGGGCAGATTATTCCCGCCGACCTGTTGCCCTTGCCGCCGCAGGGTTGGATCAACCTGCACGCGTCCTTGCTGCCCAAGTATCGCGGCGCCGCCCCGGTGCAGTGGGCGCTCATCCGGGGGGAAACCCGAACCGGCGTGACCACCATGCAGATTGACCGGGGCATGGACACCGGCCCGGTCTTACTCCAACAGGAAGTTTCCATCGGCCCCGAAGACACCAGCGTGACGTTGGCAGAGCGGCTGGCGGGGATGGGAGCAGACCTGATGCTGCGCACGCTGGCCGGGCTCGCGCAAGGCAGCCTGGCGCCGCACCCGCAGGATCACTCGCAGGCTTCCAAGGCGCCGCTGCTCAAGAAGGAAGACGGTCGGGTGAGTTGGTCCTGGACGGCGGAGGAGATTTACAACCGCATCCGCGGCCTGCTGCCCTGGCCCGGTGCCTACACCGGTTTTCGCGGGCAGGTGTTGCGCCTGTGGTGGGCGCGACCGGGGGCGGCGCCGGCGGGCGTGGTCACCACACCCGCGCCGGGAACCGTACTGGTGGAAAAGCACGAATTGTATGTGGCGTGTTCTCCCGATGCGACGGGGGAGGGAACCTGGCTCCGCCTGGAAGAAGTCCAGTTGGCGGGCCGCAAGCGCGTGGCGGCGGCGGACTTCATCAACGGCCTGCACGTGAAGAGCGGGGAAAAGCTAGAGACCACCTAGCGCCACCATAACACCCTCTGGGTTCGGCAACCAGAGTT
>JACZYA010000038.1 GCA_022571295.1 Acidobacteriota bacterium
GCTTTTAGGGCCGCGAGTCGACGATTACCCTCCACGACCACATACCGACCGTTTTCTTTGATCGCTAGAAGTAGCTCATTCGGAAAATAGCCACGAGAGGCGATGCTTTCTGCCACATCTAGCGCCTTGTCGTGCTCGAAGAGATATTGGATTATCTTGCGTGGTGCTCGCGGTGATGTCTCACGGCCAAGCCGTGGGTTTTTCGCATCCAAACGGAGGTTGATTACGGAGAGTTGCTTAGTTGGCCAACTGCCTGTCGGCATTGCTATCATCCCTGATTGGATTGCCGGGCGGATCGCTCTCTTCGGTCTAAAAGGGGGAGCCTCCAACACTGATGGTGCGCTTCTCCCATGGGATCGACGCTATGGACCACTCATGCGATGGAACCCGCAATTTGGGTGCATGTATACCAGCAAAGTGCAAGGTGAGTCAACTTGCATTCCGTATTGCTTTCGGTGAGAGTTCAGCCATCAGAAGTTGTGGATGAGGAGTTCGTGGGTGCGGCGGCCACGCTCGGCCTTGCTACCTTGATGGTAGGTCACAACGCAGAGCTACCTCCCGCGCCTCTCTTCAGCCGGCGCGGCGCAGGTAGCTGTAAACGGGTAGGCCGGCCAGGAGGAGCAGGAAAGCCAGGCCGACGTGCAGCGGCTGGCTGACGGCAGCGCTGGTGACAATGCCGAGCGCCGCCAGGCAGAACAGCGCCGGCAGCCACGGATACCCCGGCACGCGGTAAGGCCGCGCCCGCTCCGGGTGTTTGCGCCGCAGCACGATGACGCCGGCCACCGCCGCTCCGTAGGAAAGCCAGGCCGTGAAAATGACCGCGGTGAACAACTGCTCGAACGTGCCCAGCAGCACCAGCAGCGCCCCCCACGCTCCCTGCACGACGATGGCAACCACCGGGGCGTGTGTGCGCGGATGAATGCGGGCGAAGGCGCGGAAGAACAGCCCGTCGGCGGCGGTGGCGTAGTAGCAGCGCGAGGCGGTGAGAATGGAGCCGTTGAGGGAGCCGAAGATGGAGATCAGAATCAGCAGCGTAACGAACCCCGCCGCCACCGGCCCCATCACCCGCGTCATGGCCACCGCCGCCACGCGGTCGGCCCCGGCCGCTTCGCCCACCGTCAGCGCCGAGTAGTAGGCGGTCGAGGTCAGCAGATAGACCACGGCCAGAATCACCGTCCCCAGGAAGAGCGCGCGCGGCAGGTCGCGCACCGGGTTCTTCATCTCGCCGCCCGAGAAGCCCACCCAGGCCCAGCCCTCGAAGGCCCACATCACTGCCACCAGCGCGATGCCGAACTCGGTCCACGCCGGAACAAACGACTCTGGCCAGAAGGCGCCGGCGTTGGCTTCCAGCGGCGCTCGGCGCGCAAAGATGACCACGCACATCAATGCGATGCCGCCCACCTTCGCCACCGTGAAGATGTTCTGCACCCACTTGCCCGCGCGCACTCCCAGGCAGTTCACGCCCGCCAGCAGCAGGACCACGCCCACCGCCACCGCCTTCTCGCCCGCCGCGCTCAGTGGGAGCAACTGCGCGCTGTAGATGCCGAAGGCGACGGCGAGAACTGCGTTCGCGCCCGTGCCGATCATCAGCAGCGACGCCCAGGTGTAGAGGAAGCCGGCGCGGTCGCCGTAGGCCGCGCGCAGGTAGCTGTAAAGCCCGCCCGCGCCGGGGTACATCGAACTCAACTCGCCCAGGGAGAGCGCTCCGGCCAGGGTCAGCCCCGCGCCCACCATCCAGACCAGCAGCATGCTCCAGGGAGAGGACAGCACCCGCGCGATGTCGGTCGGGACCAGAAAGATGCCGGACCCGATTACCACTCCCACCACGATGGCGGTGGCGTCGCGCAGCCGCAGCTCGCGCCGCAGCCCCGGCGTTGCGGTCTGGTCAGATTGATTCATGGACGCCGCCTCCCGTTTGCGCCCGCAGTCTGCCCCAAACCGGCGACGCAATCAACCGCAAACCCCCGCGGCAAACTCAAGATTTGCGGCGCGCCCGCGGCAAGTCCGACGACCCGCTTGAAAGCCCTTGCGCGGCCCCGTCCGGGGATGTATAGTAAGGGACGCTACATATAGAGTGACGCAGGGACAGGAGTTGGCGATGTTCAACGCGGAACTGAAGAAAGGCAGCATGGAAATGCTGATCCTCTCGTTGCTGGAAGGGCAGGCCCGTCACGGGTATGAAATCGGCAAGCTGATCGAAACCCGGTCGCGGGGGAGATTGAAGTTCGCTCTGCCGTCTCTCTACCCTGCCTTGCTGCGGCTCGAAGGCCGCGGCTGGATCAAGGGCCGCTGGGTGGAGAAGGCGGGGGAGCGGCAGCGTTGCTTCTACCGGCTGACGGCTCAGGGACGCCGGGTTCTGGCCCGGCAGCAGGAGACTTGGAAGGAGTACATGGCGGCCGTGAATCGGGTGATGGGGATGAGCCGTGCGTGACTGGGAAGCCTTTGTCCGCCAGCATCTCTCGCTGCCGAAGTTGAAGCCGGAGCGGGAAAAGAGGATTGTCCGCGAGCTGGCCGCGCAATTCGAAGACTTCTACCGCGACGCCCTTGCTCGCGGATTGACCGGGGACGAGGCCGACCAGTTCGCCCAGCGGCAGATTCGCGACTGGGAAGGCTTCGCGTCTGATGTGCGCCGGGCGGACCGGCCCCACATCCGACCCCGACTCGACCAGTGGTCGGACAAAGCAGAGGAAGTTGCTCGCAGAAGAGGAGGAGGGTGGCTTATGTTCGCCGACTTGCAGAGAGACGTGCTCTACGGCCTGCGCATGCTGCGCAAGAGCCCCGGCTTCACCGCCGTGGCCGTGCTCACCCTCGCCCTCGGCATCGGCGCTAACACCGCCATCTTCTCGGTGGTCAACACCGTCCTCCTCCGCCCCCTGCCCTACCAAGACGCCGACCGGCTGGTTCGGGTGCGATACAACCACTCCTTTCTGGACATGACGGATTGGATCGAGCAGAACCAAACAGTGGAAGCGTTCGGAGGCTACACTTCGCGCACTTTTGATCTGACCACGAGTGATGAGCCGGAGCGCATCCAAGGCACGCTGCTCACCGGCCACCTGTTCCGCTTGCTGGGCGCGCAGGCAGCGCGAGGGCGCGTGCTGCTGCCGGAAGACGACCAATACGGCGGCGAGCGGGTAGTCGTGCTTAGCCACGGATTCTGGCAGCGCCGCCTGGGCGGCGACCCTGACATTGTCGGCCAGACGCTCTCCTTCAGCGGAATCCGTTACACCGTGGTGGGCGTGATGCCAGCCGGCTTCCAACTCCCGCAAGACGAGACCGAGCTGTGGACGCCGCTGACGGTCGAGTACCCGGAAGCGGCGCAGGCACGCGGCGTGCACTTCTTGCGGTCATTTGGGCGGTTGAAGCCGGGCGTGACGCTGGAACAGGCGCAGGCAGACATGGACAACATCGCCGCCCGTTTGGCGAAACTCTACCCAGAGGAAAACCTCGACCGGCGTTTCGTCCTGCTCCCCTTGCAGCAATACTTGGTTCGCAACGTCCGAGTGGCGCTGTTGATTTTGCTGGGCGCGGTCGGCTTGGTGCTGCTGATCGCCTGCGCCAATGTGGCCAATCTTTCTCTGGCCCGCGCCGCCGCCCGTCAAAAGGAAATCGCCATTCGCGCTGCACTGGGCGCCGGCCGTCTTCGTCTGGTGCGACAGTTGATCACCGAAAGTGTGCTGCTCTCGTTCCTGGGCGGCGCGGCCGGCTTGGTGCTGGCGTTCTGGCTGATCGATTTGATTGTCCGCCTGAGCCCCGGCAATATCCCGCGCCTGGACGAAGTCGCTTTGGACGGATCTGTGCTGGGCTTTACGCTGGCGGTTGCGTTCTTGACGGCCCTGCTGTTCGGACTGGTGCCGGCCCTCCAGGCTTCCCTGCCCGACCTGCACGAGTCCCTGAAGGAAGGTGGCCGGAGTTCGGCCGGCTCGATGCGCCGCCGTTTTCGCAACGTTCTGGTGGTGGCGGAAGTGGCGATGGCGCTGGTGCTGCTGGCCGGTGCCGGCCTGCTGCTGAAGAGTTTCTTCCTCTTGCAGAACGTGAAGCCGGGCTTCAATCCGGAAAACGTTCTGACCATGAACTTCAGCTTGCCGACGCCCCAATACCGCGACATCCCCAAGCGGACGCTTTTCTTCCAGCGGGTGTTGGAACAAATCAGGACGATCCCCGGCGTCGAATCTGCCGACCTAACCACCGAGCTCCCCTTTGGCACCGACTTCATTGATCACAATTTCGTCATTGACGGTCGCCCGCCCCTGGCCTCCGGCACCGAGCCCAGCGCCCTCTATCGCGGAATCAGTCCCGGCTATTTCCGCACCATGGAAATTCCGTTGCTCGCGGGCCGCGCTTTTACGAGCCAGGACCGCGAAGGAAGCCTTATGGTCGCCATCATCAACCAGACCATGGTTCGCCAGTTCTTCCCTGATGAAGATCCGATCGGCAAAAGAATTCGCTGGGCCCGCCGCGACGAGCCCTACTGGCTGACCATCGTCGGAGTGGCGGGCGACGTAAAGCCCTACGGATTGGACACGGAAGAAGACCCCGCCGTTTACATTCCCTTCACCCAGGAAAAGGATTGGTGGCGGACGTGGATGAACGTTACGGCGCGCACTTCGACTGAGCCGGGGAGCTTGGCGGCAGCGATCAAGCACGAAGTCGCGCAGGTGGACGGCACCATCCCGGTCACCAACATCCACCCCCTGGACCAGTTGATTGCGGAATCCTTCGCAGGCCGGCGCTTCAACATGCTGCTGCTGGGGAGCTTCGCCGTGGTGGCGCTGCTGCTGGCGGCGGTGGGTATCTACGGGGTGATTTCCTACTCGGTCAGCCAGCGCACGCATGAGATCGGTGTCCGCCTGGCCCTGGGCGCACAGCAGAATGATATTCTCAAGTTAGTCGTAGGCCAGGGAATGATTCTCACTCTGGTGGGGGTCGCTCTCGGCTTGGCCGGCGCCTTCGCCGTTACCCGTTTCCTGGAGAGTCTGCTCTTTGGGGTTACACCCACCGACCCGGTGACCTTTGCCGCCATCGCGCTACTGCTAACGGCAGTGGCCCTGCTGGCCTGCTACCTCCCCGCCCGCCGAGCGACGAAAGTTGACCCCATGGTCGCCCTGCGCTACGAGTAGGCCCCGCCCGCGGCAAGTCAACGCAGGGGGGGCTAGCGCAAGTAGTCCAGGTTGATGGGGACTTCCGCTTTCTCCTTCGCCCATTCGACGCGAATCAGGCCTGTGCCCCGCAGGGCTGTTTCTCCCGCCACCTCGAAGGTGGCCGTCAGGAGGCTGCGCCAGCATCTGTTGCCTCCGCCCACCCAACAGGACTCCAATGTTCGGTTCGTCACCGCCATGCTTGCCGGGAGCAGAACCTCCTCTCCCACCCGGAGCGTGATGCGGGGTTTGTCGCTTCTCTTCTTAGCCTGGATCAGCAACGAAATCCCAAACACGCCCCGCTGGCTGCTCCACTCTTCCGGGCTCGGTATGGCTTCATGCCCGCTGTGGTGCCGGCGGATGTCCTCCACCACCAAGCGGATCGGGGTGAGAAAGTTGAGCTGGGCCAGCGAGCGCTTCTTCCGGAACTGAAACCTCCGCCGGCAGCCCAGCATTTCTCCGCATTGGTAGGTGTAGAGAGGAACCCCGGGCTCCCGGCCCTCCATCAGCCGTTCGAGCGCTTGCTGGAAGACCCCGTCGGGTGGACGCAGCCAATCGTAGGCGGCGTTCGGCTCCGTCATCCCTTCCCACAAACCGACGTCGCCGCCGGCTGCCTGCCCCGTTTTCGGGGCCTGCCCCGCTGCCTCCCCCGCTTCCACGCCGCCCCCGGTTGCTCCTCCCGCCAGCGCAACCAGCAGCACAGCCAGCGCTAGGCAATGCCGTAGCTCTCGCCTCATTGTGCGCACAGTACCCCTCCTAGGTTGTCTCCACCGGGAAGCGTTAGTGTAACCGAGCGGCTCGCGTTTTCGAAAGGCTTGTCCCGAGCGCAGCCGAGGGGAGCCTGCCGAAGGGCCCGCTGCCGCTCGTAGAAGAGAAAACTCTAGTCCGGAAGAGGTGCTCCGCACCCGCTTGATCATGCTTCCTAGGGTAGGGGAGGAGCATGTCCCCTGCCGCTTCTGCCTACTACTTGCGCAAGCGGCCCAGGTTGACGGTGAGGCCGGCGAGGATTTGGTAGTCAGCCCGGCCCTGCGCCAGGCCCAACTCGCGCACGGCGAAGTCCACTACCCAGTTGGGCCGCACCCGATTAGGTGATGCCCTGGCCGAGCGAGACCGCCGCCTTCTGGTTGCTGGGGTTCTCTACCAGCGCGCCAGCGAACACGCTCAACCGGCTGAGCGCGCCAGAGGCGCCCAGCGTGCGCGCCAAGTCGAACGCCAGGTCGTACTGCTGCGCCGCATTGGTTGCCGACGAACTCGTGGCGCTGGTCCAGATGAGGTTCGCAATCGCGGTGTTGCGCCCGAAGCCGTAGGCCGCCAGCAGCGTCGCCCCCAGCCGCGCGCCCTTCCCGTCCCGCACAAAAAAAGTCGCTTGCGGCGCCACCGCCAGCGAGAACCGCTCGCCGCGATACACCGGCCGGCGCAGCGCAAACGTCAGCCGGTCGCCGAACTCCGTCCGACGCACGCCCGCTGGCGAGATGCTGGTGACGGCCTCAAAGGCCAGGCTGAGCTCGGCCTCGCGCAATAGGCCCGCCACGTCGGGCGTGTACTTGATGGTGAGCGGCAAACCGAAAAAGGAGTCAGAGGAAGTGGTTCCGATTTCCAGCTCCAGCGTGCCGGGCGCGGTGGTGGAGGTGTCAGACGTAAAGGTAGGGCGCTGCGGCGTGGCTTCCGGCGGTTCCGACTGTGCCCCGGCGCTCTGCGCCAGCGCGTTCAAGCTCAGCAGCAGAGCCGCCAGCGCCAGCCTGTCCGCCGTAGCCTGCCTGCGCAGGCAGGCCCGCAGGGCGTAGGTGGGCCTGCCCAGCTCTGGCTTGTTCGCCCCCGGTTCAACTCACTGGTTGGCTGGAAACTTTAAGGAAGGGAACTGGCCGGGTACAGGATTGGGGTTCCCGTTTGGGTGGTCACTTTGGAGGGTATGTCCCTGCACCCAGCCAGTCCTTCTAGCGCGAATGGAGTATGGGGTACTCGAGGCGCAGTCTGCCTTACCTCCATTAGAAACAGATTAGCCAGAGGTTAGATTTTCTCTCCGGTTCCGGCCTGTGGGAGAGGGCGGGCACAGGTGGCGCACGTATCCCGAGGGGGTGGTGCTGGGCTTCTTACGCTCCCAGCGACTACAATCCCTACACCCAGTTTGGCTGAGGCAGAAGGCAGCAGACTTTTCAGAGGAGGGTACAAAGATGAAGTTACTAGCTGTTTTGGCAGTCGCCTGCGCACTGGTGACCGGCGGCTGCGCGCTCGGCATGGACGTCGAGGCCGAGCGCGCCGCGCTGCTCGAAGTCGATCACGCTTTTGCGCAAGCGACGGCTGAAAGAGGCCTGGAGGGCTTCCTCTCCTACGTCGCCGGAGATGCTTCCTTCTTTCCCGCTGGCGCACCCATCGTCACCGGTAAGGAGGCAATTGGCCGGCTTTGGTCTCCGCTGCTTACGACTCCCGGAGTTGCCATTACCTGGGAGCCGCTCCGGGCCAACGTATCCCGCGCGGGTGACTTGGGTTACACCTTCGGCGGCTATCAACTCACCCGGGAAACCGAAGAGGGTGAAACGGTCATTGAGCAGGGCAGCTACGTCACCATTTGGAAGAAAGAGCCCGGCGGCGCCTGGAAAGTGGTGGTGGATATCGGCAACGCCGACCAGCCTCCGGCCTCGCACTAGTTCAGCTGAGACGGCAGCGGACTGCGCGCCTTAGCGAGAGGCCGTGCGGTGGTTGCCTAAGCCGGACTTCTCTTGAGCTGTGCCGTGGCCAGCCGGGTGGTGGCCTTCGTTTCCCGCCTCGACGGCCGGCGCCGGCGGCGCGCTGGGCGGAGGAGCTTGGCGGAGCCATTGCCGGGGATTATTTCTTGGGTGGGGAAATAGCTGCCGCACAAGGTTCCACACAGGAAGCAAAACAGACGCTCTCCCGCCACCCGGTGGTGGCGGCGCGCCTGGCAGTGCAGGCAAAACCAGATGCGCAACTCAGCCCCGGCACTCCACGCCCGCGCGGGATTGCGCCCCACCGTCGGCAGAACCTCCACCCCGTTCGCCCCCGAACCCATAGCGGAGAGGAGTTGAGCATTTCTCCTTCCACAACCATGAAAATGCCTGGATGTAATTGGTTGAAACGTCGAGGCCGTCGGGCGTCCCTACTGGAATTGTGCAAATTTTTGCAGACGGGCGGGAAAGTTCTTGCCGTTTCCGACCTTTATTTTTTCCTCTTCGAGTCCAGCGCCTCGCGTACGGTGCGCGCCAGCGTATCCAGCGAGAAGGGCTTTTGGAGGAAGACTGTCCCCTCTTCCCGGACGCCGTGCTGGACAATGGCGTCGTCCGTGTAGCCCGACACGTAGATCACCTTCATCTCCGGCCGCGCTCCCACCAAGCGCACGGCCAACTCCCGGCCGCTCATCCCCGGCATCACCACGTCGGTCAGTAGCAGGTGGATCGGCGCCCGGTGCTCTTCGCACACTTGCAGGGCCTCTGCGCCGTCCTGCGCCTCCAGCACCCTGTAGCCGTTGCTTCCCAGGAACTCGGCGGCGAGTTTCCGAACGCTCATCTCATCCTCCACCACCAGGATGGTTTCCGTCCCCCCGGGAGTAGGAGGGGGGAGCGCGGGGTGGAGCTCTCCGTTGGCAGTCGCTTCCTCCACCAGCGGAAGATAAATCTCGAAGGTCGTGCCCCGGCCGGGCGCGCTCTCCACCCAGATGGTTCCGCCGCTTTGCTTGACGATTCCATAGACGGTGGAAAGGCCCAGCCCGGTGCCTTTGCCCGCTCCCTTGGTGGTGAAGAAGGGCTCAAAGATGTGGGAGCGCGTCTCGGCGTCCATCCCTACGCCGGTGTCGCTCACCGCCAGCAGCACGTAGGGGCCGGGTGTGGCGCCCAAGTGCTGGCGGACATAGGCTTGGTCCAGGGTGACGTTGGCGGTCTTGAGGGTGAGTCGCCCGCCCTGCGGCATGGCATCGCGCGCGTTGACCGCCAGGTTCAGGATGATCTGCTCTATCTGCCCCGGGTCGGCTTTCACCCGTCCCAGCGCCAGATCCAATACCGCCGTCAACTCGATGTCCTCCCCAATCAGCCGCCGCAGCATTTTCTCCACGTCGGTGACCACAGCGTTCAGGTCCAGCACCTTCGGTTGCAGCACCTGCTTGCGGCTGAAGGCCAGCAGTTGCTGGGTGAGCGCGGTGGCGCGCTCGGCGGCTTTCTGGATTTCCTCGGCGTTGCGCCGCAGCGGATCGTTGGCGTCCAGTTGGTTCAACAGCAGCTCGCCGTAGCCCCGCATGACCATCAGTAGGTTATTGAAGTCGTGGGCCACGCCGCCTGCCAGCCGCCCCACCGCTTCCATCTTCTGCGCCTGCCGGAACTGCTCTTCACTCTGTCGCAGCGCTTCCTCCGCCTGCTTGCGCTCGGTGATGTCGGTGATAGTGCCGACATAACCGATGATTTCTCCGTCCTTCGTTTTTTCCGCCAACGCCTGGGTGAAGACCCAGGTCACCACCCCGTCGGGACGCTGAAAGCGACATTCGGTTCGGAACCATAAACCCTCTTTGGCAGCCTGGTACCACTCCTCAGAGACCCGCTCCCGGTCATCGGGGTGGATGGCCTGCGCCCAGCCTTCCCCCTGCGCCTCTTCCGGCGTCAGGCCGGCCATCTCACACCAGCGCTGGTTGACGTAGGTGCAGTGCCCTTCCGCATTGGTGCGGAAGATCCCGACCGGCGACACCGTGGCCAAAACTTGGAACAGCTTCTGGCTCTCGCGCAGTTCTCCCGTGCGCTCGACCACCCGCTGCTCCAGGTCTTGGTTCAGTCTTCGGATTTCCTCCTCCGCCTGCTTACGCTCGGTGATGTCGCGATTGATGCTCAGGACGGCCTTTTTCCCTTCGTAGGTGATCACCGAAGAGTTCACCAGCATTTCGATCTCGCTGCCGTCTTTGCGGAAATGTACCGTCTCAAAATCTCGGTAGGTGCCGCGCTCGACCAGCTCGGCAAGCTGTCGCTCGCCTCGGGCGACGTCCTTGGTTAATCGCTTCAGGCTCGTGCCCACCAGCCCATCGGGGCCGAAGCCGTAAGTCTCGCAGGCCCGCGCGTTGGCCGCCAGGATGGTCTCGGTTTCCGGCTCAAAGATCAGAATCGGATCGTTGGCGCTCTCAAACAGATCGCGATACTTCTGCTCCGACAAACGCAGTGTCTGCTCGGCCTGCTTGCGCTCGGTGATGTCGCGCACGATGGCGGTGAGGACCTGCATGCCTTTCAGGGGCAGCTTGGAGATCGTCACCTCAACCGGGAATTCTTCTCCGTTCTTGCGCCGGCCAGAAAGCTCCAGCACCTGGCCCATGCGCCGCTGGGTGGCGTCTTCAGCCACAAACTTTTCCACGTGGCCGCCGTGATTCTCCTGGAACTGCGCCGGCAGCAGCCGGGTCAGCGGCTGGCCCAGCACCTCGCGGGCCTGATACCCAAAGACCCGCTCGGCTTGTTGGTTGAATAGGGTGATCCGCTGTTTTTCATCGATTGAAATGATCGCGTCGCTGGCCCCGTCCAGAATTCCCTGGAACTGCGCCCGCGACGCGGCCAGCTCCCGCTCGGTCCGCTTGCGCTCGGTGACGTCCCGGGCAATTCCCAAGACCAAAGCTTGATTCCCGATCTTTATCGGGAAGGTTCTGATTTCCACTGTAACCTGCTGGCCGTCTTTCCGATTGAGGGTAAGCTCATCCGGACCTGTGGGACGCCCCAGTACATTCTTGGCTAGCAACGCAGCCGCTCTGGGGATTTGCATGGGGGGCAACAGGTTGAGGCGCAGGAAATTCTTTCCAATCATCTCTTCCTTCTTGTACCCGGTCATTTCCTCCGCGGCCTTGTTGCTGTCCACAAAAGTTCCGGTCAGGTCGTTTAAGTAGTAGGCGTCGGGCGCGTATTCAAACAGCACCCGGAATCGTTCCTCCGAACGTTCCGCACTTTCCTCCGCGCGCTTGCGCTCGGTGACGTCGTGGAAGAAGCCCTGGGTGTGGACAAACCGGCCCTCCCGGAAGGTGGGCGTGGCTGTCCCCTCCACAAAGATTTCCCGGCCATCCTTGCTCACGAAGACGGTTTCGACGTAGGGAACAGAGTTTCCCTTTTGCAGAGAAGAAAACACGCCCTGGCAGTGTTCTACCTGGTCGGGGCGCAGGACGTCAGTGAACCGGAGTTGCCGGGTCTCTTCCGAGGTGTAGCCCAACGTCTGGCACCACTGCGGATTGACGTACACAAACCGCCCTTCGGCATCGACGCTCTGAATCAGTTCTCCGGAATTCTCCAGCAGGGTTCGGTATTTTTCCTCACTGGCCCACAGCGCCCCCGTCCGCTCCTTCACCTGGGCATCCAATTCATCGTGAGTTTTTCGCACGGCCTCCTCAGCCCGACTTCGCCGGCGTGCCTCGTGCGCTGTATCCTGCCAGCGACGGAAGGAGAAAACGGCCAGCGCAATCGTCGCGATAGCGATGGCCGTAAAGTACTCGTCCACTTCCCAGCTTTCGTGTTGGCGGGACCATCGGTGAAGCGCTTCAAACGCATCAAAGGCCGCCGCAGCCAGAAACGCCAGAACGGCAAGAATCACCAGCACAGCCAGGTCTATGAAGGCTCTCCGCCTTCTCCCTTGCGTGCTTCTAGAGTTCATCGTCCTAAGCTCGGCCCACTCGCCAGACTCTCAGCGTCAGCACGACGGCCAGCAGCGGGAGCGCAAAGCGCCCCGGCGTGCGGCTGTCGGCGCAGCGGTGCCTCGGTACCATCGGCATGGACAACTCAGCCTTTCCTATAATTCGGGCCCGCTCTGAGGGTTCCACTTCCGGCGTTTCAGGATATCCCGACCGTGAAATCCTTTTTTCCCCGCACTCGGCCGAATCCAGCGTTGGATGGCCGCTCCCCTGCAGGGATGTTCAGCGGTGAGGGTCTAACACTCCTATTTTACCCGTAGACGCGAAAAGGCGCGAGGGGGGGGCCACCGGGAAAACCGCCAGGGATTGTGGGAGGACCCCGCCCGAGGGTGCGCAGGGTTTTTGACTCCGCGCGCCCTCGGCGCTATCATGCCGGCAGAGTTGGCGGCAGGGGAGGTGCAAGGCCGCCGTCTTCCGACCACTACAAAGGAGGTGCCATGGCACCGCGCTCCGCGCCGCCCCTCGGCCCCCGTAAGCACGTCCGCCGTAGCCTGATTGTCAGTCCCGGCTTTCAATTGCGCGCCCTGCTGCCCCTGCTCATCTTCCTGGTTCTGGCCGCGGCGTTGCTGGCGGCGGGGCTCTTCTATCCTCTTCAGCAGCGAGCGGCGCACGAGCCTGACCTGCGCGTCCGCACTCTCCTGCACGAGCAGCTGGTGCAGGTGCACGAGCGCCTGTGGCCGCTGCTGCTGGCGGCCGGGCTGGGCGCTTCCTATCTCGTCCTGCGCCATTCCGGGCGGGTGGCCGGCGCCCTCTACCATCTCCACCTCTATCTCAACCAATTGGCTGAAGGCGACTACCAACCCCTGCGCCTGCGCAAGAAGGATGAGTTCCGCCTCTTCGAAGACGACGCCGCCAAGCTGGCCCAGAAAATGAAGCTGCTCGCCACCCGCAACCGCAACCTATTCCTCAGCCTGCAAGGCGGCCTCCGCCATCTGGCCGGGCGACTGGAGAAGGGCGAGGAAATTCCCCGCGCTGAGTTGGAGGAGCTGGTCACCACCATGCAAGAGCAGATTGCCAAAGCCCTCGACACGGCCCCGGCACGGAGGTAGCTATGTTGGCCCTTGTTCGTTCCTTGCAGCGTCGCCGCGCAGCCGGCTTCGCCCTGCCCGAGCTGATGTTGGTGCTGGCCATCATCATGGTGCTGGTTTCTCTCGCCGTCCCTCGCTACATGAGTTCCATCCAGGTGGCCGAGGAAGCCAAGGCCGCGCAAACCATGAAGAACATCCACACCGCCCAGGAAGCCTACCGCATCACCAACGGCGCCTACGCCCCCACCTTCGACCAGTTGAAGAACACCACTCCGCTGGCGGGCGCCGCCCCGTCGCCGACCGGCAGCGGGGCCGGTGGCGAGGACGTGATGGTCTATCAGGGTTACATCTTCCGCTTGCAGCCCATCGCCCCCGATGCCTACACCGTCCAGGCCGAACCCGTCCGCGACCGCAACACCCGTAGGTGGTGGTCGATTGACCAGCAAGGCAATCTCCTGGCTTCGCTGGGCCAACTGGCTGCCAGCGGCGGCGGTTCCGGCGGCGGCGGCTCTTCCGGCTCGGGCACCTCCGGCTCCGGCAGCACTCAGGGCGGAAGCAAGAAAAAGCAAGGAGGCGGGAAGACGGGGCAGGGCGGAAACCAAAGTCAAAATTAAAGCCGCCAGGGCGTGTCGCATCCAGCCCGGAGGGCCGCCGCAGAAGGTTTCTCTTGTTCGGCATCCTGAACTTCGCCGCCAGCATCTAATCGCGGCAAGAGGGTTCGATTTTCTGGGAGGTATGATGATGGGTAGCTTCGCTTCGCCTCGTTCCGTCGGAGGGCTGCTTGTTTTCGCGCTGGTTCTACTGGCCGCGGGCTGTAGCGGGAGCAGCACGGTTCCTCCGCCCGGTCAAGGCTCCGGTGCCCTCTCGGGCTCGCTGGCGCTGTTCGGTCAGGATGCGCCCCTGGACAACCTGGTCAAGTTTGAGATCACCGTCACCGGCATCACCCTCAACCCCGGCAATGTCCAAGTCTCGCTGCCCGCAGGGGGTGTGCGGCTGGAGCTGACCAGCTTGCAGATCACCACCGACCTCATCCGCTTGGATCAGAACATCCCTGCCGGTACCTACACCAGCGTGGACTTGACCCTCGCCAACCCCGAAATCAAATTCCGCGATGAAACCACCGGCGCCATCGTCGAGCTCGAAGACACGCAATTGCCGCTGCAAACCTCTTCGGTCACTATCAACGTCAGCTTCAGCATCGTCCAAGGCCAGCTCACCGCGCTCCTGTTCGATTTCGACTTGCGCGCCATGGTGATCACCGACGCCGGCGGCAACATCACCGGCGTCAATCCCAGCGGCAACATCGCCGTCAGCCTGGTGAACGTGGCCGGCGATGTGGGCGAGTTCGAGGATGAGATCGGCCGCGTGGTCAGCATCAACGCCACCGATTCCACTTTCGTCTTCGAGCCCTTCTCCAGTTGCCAGCAGGTCACCATCACCACCGACACCGCCACCGTGTTCGAGGACTTCGCTCCGCTCGCCAACGTCTTCGCCAGCTTGCAGGTGGACCAGATTGTCGAGGTGGACGCCGACCTGCGCGTTGACGGCACCTTCCTGGCCGAAAAAATCGAGTTTGAAGACGACACCATGGAGGACGAAATCGAGGGCCTGATCGTCGAGATTCCTGCCGGTGCTCGCGACGCCGTCACCGGTGCAGTCAGCCAGTTCAAGTTGGTCCTCTTCGACGTCGCTCCGTGCACCGCCACCCTCCCCGCTTCGGACATCTTTACCGTCAACGTTTCCACCACCCCCGGCGTGGTTGACTTCCGTATTGACGAAGACGACTTGTCCGTGGACCCCGCCCTCTTCGACGGCCCCGAGGACCTCGAAGTCGGCCAGAAGGTGGACGTGGACCCGGTGGAAGCGCTCGGCACCGATCCCATCACCGCCGAGAAGATCAAGCTCGAAGATCAAACCATCCGCGGCACTGTCAATGGCTCCCCGGCTGCGCCCAACTTTGAGCTCTCGCCCGGTTCGTCCCTCTTCACTGACCCTGACAACTCCATCACCGTCCGAACCTCGTCAGTGACTGAGTTCGATGACAGCCTGCCCCTCGGCGTCGCCAGCCTGTTGGTGAATCAACCGGTACGGGTGAGAGGGCTGCTCTTCCGCGACTTAGCGGGCGAGTTGATCTTCGAAGCTAAGCGCGTCGACGGCACCCCCTAACCCTCTTTGGTGGGGCAGACCTGCCTGCGGTAGGCAGGCATTCCTGTCTGCCCACCGTAGCCCACAGAGCGTAGGCGTGGGCCTGCCTCTTCAAGAGAGAAACAGTCCGGAAGAGGTGCTCGGTTTATCCCGAGCGCTGTCGAGGGGCACCCGCCACCCGGCCCAGCCAATTCTCTTGCTGTGGTCTGTGAATTGCTCTGAATACCCACGATTGAGGACTTGGGACGAAGCAAGCCCGCATTCTCTAGGCAAGTTTTGCCTGGAGGAGGTCAAATATGCCGGAAGAGAGAAAGAGCACACCGGATGAGCAAAAACATCGGCAAGGGGTCGTGCTCTTCAATCAGGGGTCCTATGACCAGGCCGCTCGACTGTTCGCTGAGGCTCTCGACATTCAAGAAACCAGCGACTGCTGGAACGATTGGGCAACGGCTGAAATGTTGTGCGAGCGTGGGCCGTCCGGCGAAAGGGGGTTCCGCTATGCCCTCGACCTGAATCCGCACAACCAACAGGCGGCTGCCAATCTGGGCATCTTTCTGGCTGGCTTGGACAGGCACGCCGAAGCGATTGCCTTACTGGAGCAGCCGCTAGAGGGTGTTGACCAGCAACAGCGAGACGCCATCGCGCAACTTCTCACCAACTGTCGGGAGAAACTTGCCACTGGCGAATCGGCCGACGCCGGTGTCCCCGCAGAGGGACAGCCTGAAGCTCATGCTGAAGCGAGCGAGGGACCGACTTCGAGTCCCGAAGATGTGGAGGGTAGCGAAGGGCCACGCCTCAACAATGCTTCACAGCCAGCGGCACAGGCCGAGCTCGCACAGCCCCAGAATCGAGAGCAGGTTATCGCTGCGGTCAACTCAGTTTCCAAATGGTGGCACACCATCGAATTGCCCTTTGGCCTTACCACCCCCGGTGTTATTGACTACCGGAACGTAGTTGACAAGTGGGGTTTGCCGTCAGATTTGACTGGCAAGACCGTCCTTGACATTGGGTGCTGGGACGGCTTCTGGAGTTTCGAGGCCGAGAAGCGGGGGGCCAAGCGCGTGCTCGCCGTCGATAATTGGACTGAAAACTTTCTCTCCAACGGCGAGGGCTTCTTGGTCGCGCACGCACTCCTCGGGTCTCGGGTGGACTACTTATGGAACGACTTCTTCGCCCTTTCGGTTGAGCAACATGGACGCTTTGACGTGGTTCTTTTTCTCGGCGTCCTCTACCACCTGCGCAACCCCCTCTTGGCATTGGAGCGCATCGCGCAGCTCTGCAACCAGCAGTTGATCCTGGAGACCTTGTTCGATCCGACGGTGAATGGTTGCACTATGGAGTTCTTGGAAGGAGATGAATGCAATCACGATCCCACCAATTGGTGGAGGCCGTCTTTGGATTGCCTCCTTGCCATGCTTCGCTTCTGCGGGTTCAGCGGAGTGAAACCTATCTATGTCAGGGGCGACCGAGTGGTCATCACTGCTTTTGCTCCGCACCTGGGGAGTGGAGTTCGGCAACTGCTGGCACGGTTTGGCGAGGCTTTGGTCTCGGAAGCCTACCAGATGGTAGTTGGGAAGCAGCCCAGCGAACCGTTGCAGGAAAGCTTGGCTGCTCTACCTATTGAGGTCTTCGGACAGGTCAAGCAAAAAGCGGCCGAGTTGAAAGCAGCACACCAAATGCAACTGAACCCACCCGTTCCTAACAGTCACCGTCTTGAATGACGCCAGCAGGCGGTCCATGCGCCTCTAAAGGTCAAGTATGCCGGTCATAAAAGAGAACACGCCGGGTGACGACAAGCACCAACTTGGCGTCACGCTTTTCAACCAAGGTTTGTATGAACAGGCCGCGCGATTGTTTTCCGAGGCCTTGGAAACAGAGGAAACCGCCGAGTGCTGGAACGATTGGGCGACTACCCAAATGCTTTCTGAGCACAGGGTCATGGCGGAACGAGGCTACCGCCGCGCGCTGGAACTAGACGGAGCTCACCAGCAAGCGGCTGCCAACCTGGGAACACTCTTAGTTCGTTCAGGAAGGTTCGGGGAAGCCCTCCCACTGCTTGAACGGGCGATGAATGGAACCGGCGGGCAGCCGGACAGCGTGGTCGCCACTCTCCTGGCCCACTGTCGAGAGAGACTCGCCCACGGAAAAGCAATCGCAGGGTTGGAGCATCCTGCCAAACCTGTCCAAAAGGTTCTCAGCTCGGTATTCATCCACATACCGAAGACAGCCGGAGTCAGCCTTCGAACACGACTGGAAAGATCCCTCCCTCCTGATTCCGTATCGCCTCACGTCCATGCTTCCGCGATGACGGAAGAGGAAGCAGGCCCGCTGCGCGCTTATGCAGTGGTTTCCGGTCACATCAGTTGGATTGACGTCCAGCGCTTTTTCCCGGACCGCAAGAAATTTACCTTTTTGCGCGACCCGGTGGATCGCTGTGTATCCTGGTATTTCTTTATCCGCAATAATCCTCCGGAACAGCCTATTCCTCTGGATCAAATAACCTACAAGAACATTCTGGAAGAGGTGATTTCACTTGCGAAAATATTGGACATCGAGGATTTCTTCCAGTCTCAGCATCCCCTCGTCATCCAAGAACTTCACAATCGTTATGTGTGGCAGCTAGGCCATCATGCGTGCTTCGAGATGAGATCGATCTCAGAACAAGACGTTCTTGCAAAAGCGCTGGAAAATGTGGAACAAATGGATTTTATCGGTTTGTACGAACGGATGGAAGAGGATTCGTCTCGACTCTGTCGCTTCCTGGGTATTCGAGAAAGCGTATCGCTTCGGCATGACAATAAGACGAAGAATCGCCCTTCTCTATCCGATCTTTCGCCAAAAGCTCTTGAGCTCGTGAAACGCCTGACCGACCTGGATCGGCGCCTCTACGACAAAGTAGTAGATAAAATCCTGCGCCACTCGTGAGCTAGGTTAGGCATCAGATCGAACAAAGGGTCTCCTCGAAGACTTCAATATGGCCGGGGCGGTTAGTGCGTGCCGCTACTTCCTGGCGTGGAGGATGGTGTGGCCATAGGAGGTACCTATCTCCACCAATACGCCGGAGTCATGGCCTACCTCTTCCACCGTCTTGAACCCTAGTTTCTTCAGCACTTGTTCGAAGCACGCCTTATTCGGATTCCACCATTCGCTGTTGTCTTCCCCGGGATCATCTCCGCCGACGTACAGCATAGCTGGCTGCGAATCTGGCCCCGTCAGCATCGTCTGCGACAGGATCAGCGTGCCCTTGCACAGAGGAGCGACGGCCGCCAGACCCTTCAACGGATAGAGCGTGTGGCGCAGGACATTGCCGAGGAACACCAAGTCAAACCCCTCGATGCCCAGTTTTTCCACCGACAGGTCATACACAGTGGAATAACACCTCTCCACTTTGGAGTTCAACCGCTGCTGGCAAAAACGGAAGGGCCCGTCCAGCAGGTGGAAATACAGCTCGTCACTCGTGAGGGGGCGGGCCAGCTTTCCGAGCTGATCGGTCGAGTGCGTGCGCGGATTGACCCACCGCTGGATTTTCCTCACCACCTGCTCGGTGGTCTGTCCTGGAAAACGGTCGAAGCCTTCCATGGAGGGCACTTCAGTCGAAATCACGCGCGCGCCTCGCTGCTCGAATTCAAACGCGAAAAACCCGGTGGCCGAACCGACGTCGAGCACGGTCATGCCTCGCATGTCCTCAGGGAACCGGAAGGCCGCGAGGTGATCGCGCAAATCGAATATGCCCGGTGTGACCAAGCCCTCCCCCAAATCGATGCTGTGGTACCAGAAGTAGCTGCTCAGGTCTCCCAGTCCCAGTTCCAAGGCCCGTTGATTGAACTTCTCGATCCGGGCGAGGTAATCGTCCCCGGCCTTCCCGTCGGAGTGGGTTGGATCCGTGCTGGAGGTCTTGTCATCTGGCCCCGATCCTGCGATTCCTCTTGCCTGAGCAAGTCTTTCTCGACAGTGAGTGACAAGTTGTGCCAACATCGCATCTGGCTGCCCGTCAGTCCCGTTCATAGTTCGCTCCAGCAGCGGGAGCGCATCGCCGAACCGTCCTGAACGTACCAGTAGAATGCCCAGGTTGGCAGCCGTTTGCTGGTGAGTTCCGTCTAGTTCCAGCGCGCGGCGGTAACCTCGTTCTGCCATGACCCTGTGCTCAGAGAGCATTTGGGCAGTGGCCCAGTCGTTCCAGCCGTCGGCCGTTTCCTTGACTTCCAGAGCCTCAGTGAACAAGCGCGCCGCTTCTTCATAGCGTTCTTGATCAAAGGCCAAAGTTCCCTGCTCATGCTTCGACTCGGCCAACACAGACCCCTGTTCCGGCATGTTCTTCTCTCTCCCGGCAAAATCTGCCTACTCTATCGGCCCCACAAAGGGGTTTAGGGCACAACTCACCCGTAGAACTAGCAAGTCCTTGACCAATCAGAACTATACTTTGCGGAATATCAGAGAACCCAATCGAGAAAAGAAATACAGTCCGGAAGAGGTGCGGAGCCTGCCCTGCTTGTCCCGAGCAAGGTCGAGGGGAGCGGAGCCGAAGGGTTTATCCCGAGCGCTGTCGAGGGGTTCATCCCCGTACGGGGGCACCGCTTCTTCGTACCGTTTGGCTACCGCACCGGTTGCAGCACGTTTCTTCCTTGGTTCTGCGCGGGCGGGTCGATGCCGAGCAGCGCGCTCACCGTCGGCGCCACGTCCACGTGACGAACGGTCCCGATGCCACCCGGCCTCACCTTCGGCCCACCGGCAAAGAAGATCGCCTGCACTTCTCGATTCGTGCCCAGGTAGCCGTGCTGGCCCCGCAGTGTGGCCGCCGGCTCCAGCACCGGAGCTAGAGGTTTATCCCGAGTGCGTAGTGCGAGGGGTTCTATGCGCCCGCTGAGCGCGTAGCCCGGCCGCGCGTTCACCCACACGTCGCCCGCCGCGCGTGGATGACCGAGATGCACCTCGCCCAACTCCGAGTTTCTGAGCACGCGCTCGAAGGTCGGCTCGCCCGTCACCGGATCGCGCAGGCCCTCGCAGGCCGCGACGATGCGCTCCACGTACTCCTCCAGTTTCTCCGGCGGCACCACTCCGTTGCTCTCCCGCCCTGCCAGGTTCACCCGGATGTGCGCCGTGGCCCCGCTGGTGAAGGCGCGCACCTCGCTGCGCTCATCCTCCGTCACGCGCAAGCCCGCCCGCGCCAGCAGCGCGTTCACCGCCACCCGCGTGTGCACCGGCACCATCCCGTGGTCCGACACTACCACCAGGTTGGCTTCCTTCGGGGCGGCCTCCATCAGCCGGCTGAGAACCTTGTCCACCGTCTGGTAGCCCCACTCCACGTGGCCGGCATAGCGCGCCCGCTTCGCCCCGCCCTCGTCGCCGTAGTTGGGCTGGCGCGGGTGCCGCAGGAAAAAGGGGTGCTCAACTTCGTCCACCAGCGGCTGGTAGGTCACCACCAGGTCCCAGTCGTAACGCCGCATGCTCAGGAGGGTTGCGTCGCGCAGGTAGTCGCTCAGCCGCTCGGCCTGTTCCCGCCAAGTGACTTCGTCCAACAGACCGCGGTTCAGGTGGTAGTCGTCCGGGCCGCCGGGC
The DNA here is from genome assembly GCA_022571295.1 of Acidobacteriota bacterium. Taxonomy (GTDB): domain Bacteria; phylum Acidobacteriota; class Terriglobia; order Acidiferrales; family 2-02-FULL-67-57; genus JACZYA01. The sequence continues at coordinate 20,514 of JACZYA010000038.1, forward strand.
CAGAAACCCAGCTTGGTTTCCAGCGCCGCCACGTAGTCGGTCGGCGCGCCCCGGTTGTGGTGCGCCGCGCCCAGATAGACTCGCACGCGCGATAAATCGTCGGCCAGCTCCAGCGCCTTCACCCACGCGCCTACTTTGGCCGCGCCCGCGCTCGGGACGCTCGGTAACTCCACCGCCGCCCACTCCCCGGCAGCCAGCCGCGCAGCCAACCCGTTGCTTAAATCCTGGTCGAAGTCGAGCAGCAGCGTGTCGTAACGCTCGCGCCCGTCCCGCGCTGTGTCCGCCGCCCAGACCTCCACCGGCACGTCCTCGCTGCGGTTGAAGTCGAAGACCGGCTGGCCCGGACTGTCGCCCGTGGGCGTGAGCCGGCGCAGGTGCTCGAATTCGCTGTTCTCTCCGGCCGCTTCCTCTCGTGCGTCGCCGCGCAACTCCACCACCACCGCGCGCCCCACCCGCACACCGTAGCCCAGCGTCCGGTCGCAGCTCCGCTCCGGGCTTTGCCCGTTGGCGCCCACCGCCGCCACGCACAGCACCCGCTTGCCTTGCCGCCGCGCCGCTTGCCACAGCGTCTCCGCTTGGAGGGGCGCCACGAAGCCGCTGGTCGAGCGGGTAATCGGATCGCCGACCACATGATAGTTGTTGCTGACGATGCCGTGCCGCTCGGGGTAGGCGCCCGTGAACAGGGTCACGTGCGCGGTGGCTGTCATCGAAGGCGCTACGGGGAGCATGGCTTCCGCCCGCGCGCCTGTGCGCGCCAGTTGCGCTAAGGCCCCGTCGGCGGGCAGCACCCCCCGCTCCAGATAGTCGTCCACCAGCCCGTCCGCCGCCCCGTCCAGCGAGACCAGCACCACCTTCGCCGGCGCTTGGGTGAGTTGCAGCGCCAGCCAAGCCAGCGCCGCCAGCAGCAGCAACGTCAGCCCTACGCCCGCCTTCCTCATCCCGCTCCTCTTTTCCTCCGTGCGGGGAGAGCTTCGCGGAACTCCGCCCCCGCGTCAACCCAATACCGCGAACCTGCTGGATTCGTGCGCGTTGACTTGGGTGGGGGTGCGGAATAGGATGGCGGGCAAAGCGCTGGTGGGTGGGCAAGTTCGCTCTCTGGATGCGGCAAGAGTTTGTGGGAAATGAGATTGAGTTCAGCCCAGGAATTTGGAATCTGGAGAAGAAGAGCTACATGCGCGAGGTTTTCAAAGCGCTTAAAAAAGCGGTTGAGAAGGGGAAGCAGGTGAAGTTGTGGTGAAGGAGGTGACATGCCCGACCAAAAGGTTCTTTCTGGGCTTCAAGGACTTCTGCCTCCCGCTCGGCACGATAGCGTCTGGATAGGACCCTTCGAGCAACTTGTTGGTGCTGGGTATGCGCTGCTTGGGGCCGGCCAACACGGGATCAACGAACGCGACCTGGACCATTACTACTCTCGCGTTCAGAAGAAGATTGCCGCGCTGGTGAAAGACCGATTTACGATTGGGAAGGCATCTGACGAAGATGCGTTTGGCAAATGGGCTGCGGGCTTTTATTTCAACTCCGGGATTCAGCGCATCGTTTGGGCTTCCGAGAGACTTCTCCTTACTCTTTCCACGGTTGACTGTCCTTGCGGAAGCCGTCCCAAAGAGAAGCCTGTCGCTGGGGATCGGCCGAATTTCCCTCTAGTTCTTGATGGAGCCCTTGCACGTCTCGACCATGTGCGAGACGACGATGGTACTGACTTGCAGAAGACACGCAACATGCGAAATCATCTAGTCGGTAAGTACAAACGAAGCGACCCGCTTGACCCCAAACAGATTCTCGCAATGCTCCGCTATGATGTGAACAATCGGAAGCACAAGGTTTATGGCCGCTCGAATCTGCTCGACCGACGGTCTGCAAAAAGGGGCGACAACAAAACCTGGCCGAGTGCAAGCGCTGATGTGCAAATGGACCTTGCGTGCCAAGCCTTTGAAGTAGTCTGCGAAGCGTATCGAGAACTCAAAGACTGGAACCCACAAGCATAGTCGTCAAAACCCCGCGCGGGGAGAGCAGAAAAAAAAAGAACCAGGGGTGAGCCTAGCTCTGGTTTTTGGTTGGGTGTGGCTTCATTAAGGAGTTGGGTTAGAATCGAGAGTTCCTTAAAGAAGTCTAGCTGGGGAGAAGTCCATTGAAAGACGAAATCTACTTTGACTTGGAAACACTTAGATTATCGGAAGAGGTGGATGGGGGATGGAACAACATAAAGGACTTCGGTCTCGCGGTAGCTGTGACGTGGGACCGGAAACATGAGTTCCGTCATTGGTACGAGAAGGACGCCAAAAGCCTCATTTTTGAACTGAGCAAGTTTTCCCGCATTGTTACTTTCAATGGTGACGGCTTTGATTTTGAAGTACTACGGGGATATGCGCCTCTACGAATACCGCGGAAACGTTCACTCGACTTGCTCTCGGACCTGGAGCGCAAACTAGGCCATCGCGTGAGCTTGGACCATGTGGGAGAACAAACGTTGGGGCGCCATAAGAGCGGCTCAGGGCTAGATGCTATCAAGTGGTGGAGGGCTGGAAAGCGGAAGAAGGTTGTCAGGTATTGCGAGAACGACGTGCAACTCTTGATTGACATCGTTGCCTTTGCTCGTAAACATGGGCACATTCTTGTTGAATCGAATCACCGTCAGAAGAAAGTCCGCGTCAAATGGTGATTGTCTTAGCTCCCATCCTTTCCTTTTTCTCTTGGGTTCTTCGCGAATTCCGATGGGGAGGTGAATGGGCAAACTTATTGGCGATTGGCGTCCACACAGTGGGTTACCTAGTGGTCACTGGTTTAGTGGCCTGGATCGTCTATGAAAAGTTGGGCTTGGCTCTGCTGCGGAAAGCATGGTTGAACCTTGATCTGATATGGGCTGTAGCTCTAATGGCAACGGGCTGCTTCGTGCTTCTCGTTTAGGGGATAGCCTCCAAGCCCCGCTTCCAATCCCTTCTCCGCCGCCCGCCTGCGGACAGGCAGGCATGAACTTCCCGGAAAACTAAGCAGCTACGCTAAGGCCTGCTTGAGGTCGGCGAGCAGGTCGGCCGCGTCTTCCACGCCAATCGAGAGCCGCACCGTCCCCGGCGACACCCCCGCCGCCGCCAACTCCTCCACTGACATGTGGTGGTGGGAAGTGTAAATCGGCAGCACCGCCAGCGACTCCACCCCGCCCAGCGACCCCGCCAGCAAGAACAATCGAATCCGGTTGCCGAACCGCCGCGCCGCTCCCAGCCCGCCCTTCA
>JACZYA010000149.1 GCA_022571295.1 Acidobacteriota bacterium
TGTTAAGGATGTCAGTAACACTTGGCACTCCCATTGCTGCCGCAAAGATTCCCCCTATCCGCATCGCCATAAGCTTCTTTTTGTGATACTGGTGTTGGCGGCGAGTATGTTCTTGGATGGAGTGAGCAATCTCATGTCCCAGGACTGAGGCAAGCTGGGTCTCGTTCTCCAAGACCTCAAACATCGGTGAGAAGATCACAATGACTCCGTTGGGGGTGGCGAACGCATTGGCTACCTTGCCCTTCACGAGATAGAACTGGAAAGGTATCTTGCTTGGGTCACCAGCGGGCAACGACTTCTGATATGGGGGAATCAAGCTTTCCCCCAGTTGGCGGACGTACTCTTGAGCCTCCTCGCTAGGTACAATCTTGAACTTTCCAACTTTTGAGATTTTCAACTGGCCTGGCTTACCTTCTCGATACTGCGGCTCCTTTATCTTGGGAGTCAGTTTCTTCCAAAGCTTGGCCTCTCCCTTCTCCAACTCATTCCGCACGAACTCAAGCCTGAACGCATCTATGCTGCCGTCCTCTTGACGAAAGCCTGCGTAGGTCAGGAATGTGTTTGGACCAATCTCGTCGAGGGATTGAAGAGGACGGGCATACTCGTCTTCATCTTCCTCACCTTCTTCTGATTCTTGCTCTTCTTTGCTTTCCTTCTTACGTTTCCTTTCCTTCTTCTCTTTTTCTTTCAGAGCCTTCTTCTCAGACCTGTTGGGTTTGAAAACTACTTTGGTGGATGGCTGGACTCGAATGCGCTGGCCGTCGGCAAAGAAGGTGCCCACCCAACCGTCACCTTCCCTCTCAAGGAGAGGCGAGTGCTCAAGGAGAGCCGTTCGTTTGACCTTCTTGTGCTCCTCAAGGAAGACCTTGATTGATTTTGCTTGAAGCTCACCCGTTTCGTCGTCATAGTCACCCTTGATTTGCACTTCAGTACCGATCCGGATGTCCTCGGGTCGGAAGTCTATTGACTCCTCGCTATCTCCCTTCTCGAAGTCCAGTACCAGCGTGAGGTCGCGAGTAATTCGGTAGTCCTCGATCTCGAATGTCGTGGTAGAAACAATGTTGGTCACATAGCCACGTATCTTTTTACTTTTCGTCTTCGCTGAGACCCCTGGGCTAAGAGATAGGACGATGGCCAAGAAAAACGCTACACGTCTCATGGCGGAACCCCCTCTGAGAACCTTATTACAGGAATACTGCGCCGAAAGCTGTGGGGGTGTCAAGGTAGAAGGTGATTACAGCATTGGTCCTGTTCGGAAATCGCCTGACACCCCTATTCAACTAGTGGGGGTGCCGGTTGGCAGTGCCGGGGGGCCTACTATGGGAAGTTCAGACAGCGGAAGATGTGGTGTTCCTAGGCGAATAATTCAGGCTCGGAGTGTAACCCGTTCTGGGCTGCGGCAATCTCCTTATCCACCGTGCCGACTTGCAGTGGCGGCCTGCCGTCACACAATCAGCCAGCGATAGATTCCCACCAAGTTGATTACCAGAAAGACCGAGTGCAGAAGCACCAGGCTCAGCTCGCGCATGCGCCCGCCCGCCAATGTCCAACAGATGGACGAGAGGGTAAACAACACGTAGCCCCAGCCGCTGGTGGGGATGTTCGAGGCAATCCAAAGTGCGCCCAGGATGCCGGTCGCGGTACCGATCCATTTTAGCCATGCAGTCATGGGGATGGAGTATAGGCGGAGCCACAGGATCTCCCCAACATGTTTTTGGTGGCGGTGCGGCTCACTTGACTCAATGGGTGCAAGCGCGCAGTATTCTCAAACAGAGCTTAGAGTTTTCGGCCCCTATGCCGATCAGTCGGTGCAGGAGGTGTTCTGATGGTGTCCTCGCCTTTGGAATGGCTCCGAGAGCAGGTGAAAAACCTGGCTCTCAGCAAGCCGCGCCTGATGACGGTGGTGGTCTTTTTCTTCCTCTACACCGTTTCCAACTCAGTCCACTTCGCCACCGCTACGGTCCTGAAGATCTCCCCTTTCTGGCAGATGCTGGTGATGGGGGCGGTGCTGGCCACTTTCACGTCTTTGTTGATTTACGAGGTTGTGCAACAGCATCGCCGGGTCGCCGAGCTACAGAGTGCGACCAAGGTGGCCCGTACCATTCGGAACGATATCAACAATGCTTTCACGGCCATCCGCCTCTCCACGGAAAAGCTGCGGGAATTGAAAGGCTATGATGAGATCAGCGTGCGGAATATTCTGTCCCAGGCCACCTACGTCCGCGACGCGCTCAACAAGCTCGCTGAATTGGAGAAGTAGCGGGTGCCCTCACTAGGGCCCTGGCCTGAAACGTCTGAGCGGCATCGCGCAGTCCTGGTAGACGGACACCACTACGCCGGCCCGACCTGCGGTCGGTAAAATTTCTGATTTTAATCCTTCTCTAACGAAATCCTTATTTCCAACAATAAGACTCCCCCCGACTCTTATTCCGGTGGGGAGGTTGCCATGGCAGAGGTGAAATATCAGATGCAGAAGATGTGGGATGCTTTGAAGGATACAGATGTCGGTGAGGAAAGTTCGGGAACGATTCGGCGCGGGCTGCTTTACATGCTGTTGGCCGCCGTCCTTTTCTACTTTGCGGGGGGATACAATCCGATGGAATTTCCGCTCAACGTCGTCCCTCCCGTGCTGGATATTTTCTTACCCCTGCTCTTTCTGGGCGGGCTGGGTATGGTGCTGCTCGCGATGATTCGCCGGCCCGGTTCAGCTCCAGCGGAGGTGAGATTGTAGCAAGCCCCGCGTTTTCCCCTTTCCAGAAATTCTTCACCTAAGGGACAGATGATTTCTTGAACCTTCTGGCTGGCGTTCCGGGCAGCTTGTCGGATGGTGTCTCCTCTCACTCTATCAGCTTGAGGATTGCGCTCCAGGAAGCTCCTGCGCGCCCTAGAACGGCGTTCTGGGGCCAAGTGGCGCCAGGGTGTTGAAGGAGTCACCTAAATGATTGCAATAAGTTCGGTGGGGTGAGCGATGGGATTTGAACCCACGACCCTCGGATCCACAGACCGATGCTCTACCCCTGAGCTACGCTCACCACCGGAACACTGGGTATAAATCAATTATTTCCTACCCCGATGGGATTGTCAATTCAGCCCACGTACTGGTAGTGGGACATTTTGGAAATGGGAAGCTCACGCCGAGCCCCGTGGCACCTGCCACGGGGCGTTTGTGCCGCTTGTCCACCCGGCGGCAGGTGCCGCCGGGCTCAGCGGTAAAATTAACATCGTGAAACTGACCCACTTCCCCGGTGACGGCAGCGAAGTGTACCCATCCTGATTTGAAGCGGGGGTGCTGCGCGCAATTGAGTGGTCTTGGCCCGGTTGCGGCTGCTATTATCCGCTGGTAGGAGATGGGGATTGGCGATGCCCAACTTTGGTGGCACAGTCTTGCATTCCTTCGGAGTGGGTTCCGCTCTAGGCGTTCTGGGGAATATCGCCACGGGCGTTCGTCTGAGCTTGCGACGCGAGTCTGGCCGGCGAGCCGACCGATGGCGCGTGAAAGTGGATCGCCAACTCCCGGTATGGCTGAACAACGGTAATTGTCCCCGGCGTTGGTTGCGTCAGGCCCCGAGGCGCGGGGTGTTGCTCGAAGCCCTGCTGGCCCGGATGGAGCACGACCAAGATGGGCTGGGAGCCACCTGTCATCACGCGCTGGAAGAGTGGGGCTTGGTGGAGCGACAGGCGGCGGAGGTGCAGCGCACTCAGGGATGGGAGCGGGCGCAGGCGGTGGCGCTGTTGGGGCGGATGCGTCAAGCGCGTGCCGTGCCTTTATTGAGAGACCTGCTGCACGACCCCAGCCGGGAGGTGTGTGCGGCGGCGGTGCGCGGGTTGGAGTTGCAGGCTAGTCCGGAGGCGGCCCAACCCTTGCTGGAATCGTTCGCGGAGATGTGCTCGCGCATCCCGGTGGCGTTGCTCCAGCAAGCCCTGGTCAGTTGTTGCCGACTGAAGCCGGAGGTTCTCCAGCCGTACCTCACGCGCGCGGAGGCGAGAGAACAACGGATCTTGCTGGAGGTGGTGGTGCAGGTGGCGACGCCGGCGCTGCTTCCTGCCCTGGAAAGTTTGGTTGAAAGCCCGGACCCGCAGGTGCGCGCTCAGGTGGCCCGTGCCCTGGGGCGGCTTTCGGAGCCGGCGGCGATTCCGCTGCTGGTGCGGCTGGCGAGCGATCCAGTCGGTTTGGTTCGAGCGCGCGCCGTGCAGGCGTTGGATCAAGCGGAGGGCTGGACTTCGATCGGGTTGATCCTCAGCGTGCTCGACAGCGAGCACGCCGACCTGCGCATGGTAGGCGCCGAACGGCTGGCGCAGAGCTTGGCCCGGCAGACGGTGTCGCTGGCGGAATTGCTCCCGGCAGCGCGCGAGCGCCTCAGAGCGCAAGGCTGGGCCATGCTACTGTGTGCGCTCGGTCAGGCTGGGTCGGGCCGAGCGCTCGATTCGGGCGCGTTGGGTGAGCTACTGAGTCAGCCGGTGCCGGCCGTGCGGGCGATTGCGAGAGAGTGGTTGAGCGTTGCGGTAGTGACCGGTGCAGACAAGGTGCTGCTGGATGCTTTGCTTTGCCCCCAGCCGTCCTACATGGATGCGGTTCACCGCGAGGGTTCGCCGGGAGCGGTGGAGGAGTTCCTGGGCCGGTACGGTGACGCCGCCTTACTGGCTGAGCTGGAGGAGTTGGCGCAGCGCCTGCCGGGTGGGTCCCCGCACCAGAAAGTGGTGGCTCGGGTGCGGGGTACGATTCGGGAGCGATTGTATGTGTAGCGGAGCCCTCGAGGGGTCCTGTTCCTGGTGACGCCGGAAGGGCTCGAAGCGGAAAAATTGACACCTCACACTGCCTTCCCTAAAATACACGAGACACTGCACTGTGGCCGACAAGCCCGATTTGAGCGCCGCTATTTTTCTTCCCGCCTGTTTCTGCCGGAGCCGGGAGAACATCGATGAAGTTTTCTTCGCTGGGGAGTGAGCGCATCGTCGCCGTGGCGCGGCTGGTGTTGGCGGCCGCGTTGGGCTTGGCTCTCTTGTTGGGTCTGGCGCGCGGGACGGCTTTGTTCGCGTTGGTGGCTTTCATCTTCGGGGTTTACGTCGTGTACGCGGTCGTGGTCCTGGCGTGGCGCCGGCGGTTGGTGGATTGGTCGGGAGGCGGGGTTTTACTGGCCGGCGACGTGGCCATCCTGGCGGTGGTGGTGCTGTTTGCACCGGCGCTGCCGGCCGCCTTTCTTTTGTTTTTTGTGTACTTCACCCTGGTGGCGGGACTGTGGCGTGGGTGGCGGGCGGCAGCGGTGTTGAGCGTGGCGGTGAGCCTGGCTTACCTGGGGGTGGTGTCGAGGGGGGCCGGTGCAGAAGGCGGAATCGCGACGAAATGGGTGGTGGTGGCGGCCTTGCTCGCTGCCGGCACGCTGGTGGGTACGGTGGCGGAACGGGAGCGGCGGCGGGTGGAGCGCACAGCGGTGCTGGAAACCTTCGGCAGCCTGCTCAGCCTGGACACGCGCTGGGTGGACCTGTGGGAGCGGTGGTTGAAGGCACTTTGCCAGCGATACGGAGCCAAGCGGGCGTTGTTGGCTTATCGGGATACCGAAAGTGACCACGTCCTGCTGTGGGACTTCCGCGCCGACGCCCGCGCACACTCCTTGCAGGAATCGGACCGGCCGCCCCGCGATGCCCGCACCTTCTTGCTGGAGGCCGAACCGGTGGGCTTGCTGGGTACGGCGCAGGAGTCCGGCCGGTGGCGCTGGCAGCAGACGCAGCCGGGAGGACGCGTCGAACCCGCGAACTCCTTTTCATTGCCGGGACGCTTTGCGGACGAGTTTGCGCCCGGCTCGCTCCTGAGCGTGTCGTTTGCGGCCGGGGGGCGCTGGCGCAGCCGTGTGTTCCTGCTGGATGGAGTAGGGGGCGGTTTCCGTCCCGACCAATTGGACGATTTGCAGCAGCTGCTGGAAGGGCTGAGGCCGGCTCTGACAACGCTGCTGACCATCCAAGGGCTGATCGCCGGGGCAGTGAATCAGGAGCGGGAGCGGGTGGTGCGGGAGCTGCACGACGGGGTGGCCCAGACGCTGGCCAGTGTGGAGATGCAGTTGAGCGTATTTCGGCGGCTGGCGGAGCGGGCACCCGAGCAGGTGGCGGGCGAGCTGGGGCAACTGCAACAGGTGGTACAAGGAGAGCGGGAGGAGTTTCGCCGGTTCCTGCGCGCGCTCAAGCCGGTGCGGGTGACCCCGGGCGAGCTGGCTCAGTGGCTGCTGGCCCACTGCGCGCAGCTCCAGCAGGAGACCGGCATTCAGGTGGAGACGCAGATCG
>JACZYA010000150.1 GCA_022571295.1 Acidobacteriota bacterium
TGGTTGTGTCGGCGCGGATGAAGGCCGCTTCGTCGCGATGGATGCGTCCGCGGGGATCGGGTTCGGTGCGCTCGCTTGTTTCCGATGTGAAGGTCTCGGCGGGATGGGCGAATTCGGCGCCGCCGGGTTCGACCCGCAGCGGGGCGGGCTCTTCTCCGCGAGCGAGAATCTCCTCGCGGGCCTGGTGAACCCAATCGTAGAAGGAGTAGGGTTTGTCGAGCCGGGGGCCGTACTGCTGAATTCTGCGCCGCCAGATGTACTGGTTGGGATCGATATCTAGGGCCAGCCGCCACTGGCGGACGGCGGCTGAGAAATCGTTGGGCTGGCGGCGGGCCGAATCATAGCGTTTGCGCAAGGCCACGCCGAGCCGGAAGTGCGTTGCCCCGCTGGCGGGGTCGAGTTCGAGCACCCGGTTCACAATTTCGATGGCCCGTTCGTACTCGCCCTGCAGGTAGTGCGGCCAGCTGGAGGCCGCTTGGATGATTAACGAGCCGGGCTCCAACTCACGCGCCCGCCGAAAAGCCTCGATGGACTCCTCAAACCGCCCCTGTCCGTGGAGAAACTCCCCGTACCATTGGTGGGCGGAGGCATAGTTGGGGTTGAGTTCGATGGCGCGCAGAAATTCCCGTTCGGCCGCTGCCCATTCGAACTCCTGTATCTTAATGTCTGCCAGGCCAGCGTGAGCCTCTGCCACTCGGTCGTCGAGAGCAAGGGCGCGCTCGAGCGCGGCCCGTGCCGGGGGAGAGGCCTCGCTTGACCGCATGAATCCCCAGCCCCTCATGACCAGATAAGATTCTGCCACTCCAACGTGGGCGAGGGCATAATTGGGATCAAGCTCGACGGCGCGCTCAAAATACTCCAGTCCTTTGCGGAGATCGGTCTCCGTGCGCCGGTTCCAGTGGTACTTGCCCTGCAAATAAAACTGATAGGCTTCGGTGTTTTCGGTGCCGCGTTTCGTCAGGGCCGATTCTTCTTCCGGCGTGAGTTGGAGTTTCAATTGTCGGGAGATGTCCCGCGCGATGGATTCCTGAATGGCAAAGATGTCGGCCATGGGACGGGTGTACTGCTCGCCCCAGAGCTGCGTGCCGTCGGCGACGTTGACCAATTCCGCGCCCACCACCAGCATGTCCCCTCGCTGGGAGATTCGCCCGGCGAGCACCGCGCCCACGCCTAGCTTGCGCCCAGCTTCGAGCGGATCGACGTCCGGCCCTTTGAAGCGGAAGACCGTGCTGCGCGCCATCACCTTGAGGCCGGGCAGCCGCGACAGGCTGTTGATCAGGCTTTCGGCAATTCCGTCGCTGAGGTATTCGGCCTCCGGGTCGCCGCCGACGTTTTCAAACGGGAGCACCGCAATCGAATCAATTGCCTCGCCGCCAGTAGGCGCGGCGAACCGCGAGATTCCATAGCTCAAACCCGCTATCACAAGGGCCAGCGCGGCCAGTGCTGCCAGCAATCCTTTCTTGTGCCGCTTGACCAGGCTGGCTGCGATGGTCGCATCGGAACTGGAGTCGGTGCCAACGCCGGAGGGAGGCATGGCCGCCGCCGACCTGTCCTCCACAGCCCCAAGGGCGACGGAGGAGCGGCTGGAGTCGGTGTCGCGTTTCAGGCGGGCGAGGTCGGCGCGCAAGTCGGCGGCGCTCTGGTAACGCAGGCGGCGATCCTTTTCCAGGGCTTTGCTGATGATGCGCCCCAACTCGTCGGGCAGATCGGGGTTCACCCGCACCGGGGCGGTCGGCGCTCGGTTCAGAATGGCGTCGAAGATAGCCGCTGTGGTGCTGCCGGAAAACGCCTGCCGGCCCGTAGCCATCTCGTAGAGCACCACGCCGAAGGAAAAGATGTCGGTGCGGGCGTCCACTTCCTGCCCCAGCGCCTGCTCGGGCGACATGTAGGCGACCGTGCCCACCGTGGCCCCCGGGCTGGTGAGGTTGGCATCCTCCGTTGTTCCCGTCACGGTGTCGGCAGTTGTGGCTCTCGGCTTTTCCGCCTGCGCTAGCTTCGCCAACCCGAAGTCGAGAATCTTGGCTTGGCCGCGCTCGGTGATGAAAATGTTCGCCGGTTTGATGTCCCGGTGGACGATACCTTCCGCGTGGGCTGCATCAAGAGCATCGGCGACTTGGATGGACAGTTCCAGCAGCGTATCGATTTCCAACCGTCGGCTGGCAAGGCTGTGCTTGAGCGTCTGGCCCTTCATGAGCTCCATGACGATGAAGGGCTGCCCCTCGTGCTCGCCGATGTCGTACAGGGTGCAGATGTTGGGATGGTTCAGGGCCGAAGCCGCACGAGCCTCGCGCAGGAACCGCTCCAGCGCCTGGCGATCTTTAGAAGTCTCTTCGGGCAGGAACTTCAGGGCCACTTGGCGGCCCAGGCGGGTGTCTTCGGCCCGATAGACCACACCCATCCCGCCACCACCGATCTTTTCCACCACGCGATAGTGCGAAACTGTTTGGCCAATCATGGTTAGGACGCCCCGAGCGACCGCCATGTTAGGCCGCGCCTGCAAGCAAGTCAACGCGGAGGATTCCGGGGAAGGTGGAGGCTTAGCGGTTCTTGGCGGCGCGGGCGCGCTCGACTTCCGCCGACATTTGCCCGGTCAGCATGTAGAAGATCATCTTGTGGTCGGACGCGAAGCTCAGGAAGGGGTGGCCGAAGGTGGCGGGCTTGTTGTGCTCGACGACAAAGTGCCCGATCCAGGCGCACCCGTAGCCCACCACCAGGCCCGCGACCAACAGCCGCCAATCCAGCCGCACGATCGCCGCGACCCACAGCCCCAAGCCGCTCAACGTCCCTATCAGGTGCAGCCCCCGCATGGCTGGTTTCTGATGCGCCAGCACGTAACGCGGCCAGAACTCCGCCAGCTTCATTTTTGCCACGGCTAATTCACCTTTCGACGCGCCTCCTCCAGGGCTTCGCGCGCCAGCGTGTACTGCGGACTGATCTCCAGCGCCTTCGCAAAGCACGCTTGCGCCTTCTTCAGCATCCCTTGAGCTAGGAAGACCCGCCCCAAGTTGTAAAGCGGATAGTTGTAGGAGTCGTAGCGCTTGGCGGTGATGGCCTGCTCCAGCCAGGGGATGGCCAGGTCGTACTGCTGCTTTTCGATCAGGTAGGCGCCGATGTCGTTGTAGGGGTTGCCGAAGTCGGGGTCCACCGCGATAGCCTTCTTGCACTCTTCGATCGCTTGGTCGATTTTCCCCTGGAAGTGGTAGGTCCAGCCCAGGAAAGTAAAGGCCTCGGCGGTGGGATGGGAGGCCAGCGACTGCTGGTAGAGGTCCACCGCCAGGTCGTACTCGCCCTCCATCTGCTGGTTGTAAGCTTCTCGCAGCAGTTCCCAGGCGCGCTCCAGCCGTTCCGTGCTCATCCTTGCTCCCCCTCCTTGTTGCTCACTACCAGAAAGCCCGAGGCGTTGTCAACGCGTCCCGGGCCTGCTAGCATGCCCCTCTTTCGGTCGGGAGCAAGACCATTCTTACATCTATCATGGCTGCCGCTGTTCCTGCGCCTCTCCATTTGGCCCTGGTCTTTGCCGCCGGCGCGCTGACTCTGGTTGTGTTGGCGGCCCTGCTTCGCTCCGGCCTGCGCGCGGCGCTCGAGCCCGCCGGCCACCGGCTCGACCGCTGGCGCAGGGTTTGGTTCTATCCCGAGCGCGAACTGGCCCAGCTTCTGGCAGCGCTACTGATCCTGGCTTTCCTGGCTGCCTTCGCGGAGCACTACGCGCTGCCGGGGTGGGCCACAGCGGCGCTGTTCGCAGTCTGGGCTTTGCGCCTGCCCGCCGATGGGTGGAGTTGGGTTCGCACTCGCCGCCGGGGAACGTTGGAGCTGCACCAGCGCGGCTTCCGCCTGCTCGACCTGGGCCCGCTCTGGCTGCGCGCCCTACTTGCTTTATTGGCGGCCGCTTTCTACTTTTTGATTCCCCCGCTCCGCGCCGCCCTGAACGCGCTGATGGCGTCCCTCGTGGCCGCCCTCGCAGCTTGGCTCCCCTAGCCCGTCTCCGAGTTGGTGTTGATCGCGACACCCGTGCCTAGGCGCGCGCTGGGACGTGGCGTTGGCAGGGCGAGGCACGACGCCAGAAATATCCCGTTTTTGGAATCTTCCCCACCCCCGGCTTCCAGTTTTAGGATGAATTGGCCCGAAAACTAATTGACTCATAAGCACAATACATTAATAAGCTATTAGTATTCAGCGGGTTCGGCAATTAATATAGTCTATGCCGGAAATGGACTCCTGTTTGCCAGACAGTGGGCAATGGTTATATTTTGGGGGGACTCAATACCCAAATCCTGAAAATTAAGGGAGAGGTGTTCTCAATGCGAAACTCGAGGATTCTGCTTGCAGCTCTCGTGGTTCTGTTGGCAGTGCCCGCCTTGGCCCAGGTTCCGACCGGCTCCATCGCCGGCACCGTACTTGACCCGACCGGCGCAGCCATTCTTGGGGCGGAAGTAGTTATCACGCACCAGGCAACCAACCGCCAGTATAGCACTACGACTGGTCCCACGGGCGGATTTACCGTTACCAGTCTTCCGATTGGTGCGTACTCCGTCAAAGTTTCCGTCTCGGGCTTTAGGGCCTATGAAGCGATCGATGTGAGGGTTGAGACTGCCAAGCAATATTCGCTCTCCGTCAAGCTGGAAGTCGGTGCGGTTACCGAGGTTGTGACTGTTGAGGCAGGTACGGACCTGGTTCAAACCACAAACGCAGAGATTTCCACCACGGTTGAAGGGCAGCAGATGCAAAACTTGCCGCTGCTCAACCGGAACCCGCTCGGTTTGCTGGCCTTGCAGGCCGGTGTCAACAGCAACCCGGAAATCAATACCGTGATCAACGGCCAGCGGACTTCCGCCACCAATATCACGCTGGACGGCATTAACATCCAGGACAACTTCATCCGCTCCAACGCCACCGATTTCAACCCAATACGCCTCACCCAAACCTCGGCGGCGGAGTTCACCCTTACCAATCAGAATGCCAACGCTTCCGCCGGTCAGGGGTCGTCTCAGGTCGCTTTTACCACCCCCTCCGGAGGCAACGATTGGCACGGGGATGTGTATTGGTTCCACCGCAACAACAAACTTTCGGCCAACGACTGGTTTAACAATGCCTCTACACCCCGGACGGAGAAAGAAAAGCTGATTCAGAACCAGGGGGGATTCAGCATTGGCGGACCGCTTGTAAAGGACAAGTTGTTCATCTGGGGTAACTACGAGCTTTTCCGCTTGGCCGGCAATGCCACCCAGAACACCACAATCCTGACTTCTCTTGCACGGCAGGGCATTTTTACTTACGCCACGCAGAATGATATTGACACCGGCGCCACCCCGCTGCCGGGAACGGTCACGTGCGCGAGTGGTCTCGCGATTATTCCTGCCGGGACACTGTGTCAGATGGACCTGATGGCCACAATGGGCACTACCATTGACCCTTTCATTGCGGGTTTGTTGACCCGGACTCCGACCACGGGCAATAACACTTCACTCGGGGATGGCCTCAACACCACCGGCTTCCGCTTCAACCAGTCGGACGGCACCGAGCGCGACCAGTACACTGCCCGGGTGGATTGGAACCCCAGTGGCAGCCATTCCTTTTCCGGTACCTGGAAGCGCCAGGACGCATTATCCGACCGGCCGGATATTGACAATTCCTTCAGCGCAACCCCGGTGGTTTTTAATGATACTTCAAGAGACTTTCTCTCCACCTCCTGGCGCTGGAGCCCCTCCGGCCGGTTCACCAATGAGGTTCGATATGGCTTCGTTCTGAGTAAGGTTCCGTTTAATACCAGCGAGGACTTTACCATGCCGGGCGCTCCGCTCGGCGTTGGGGTTGTTACCAGCCTGGAGTGGACCAACCCGATTGAGGACTTCCGGTTTCAGGGCCGCGACACCAACACCTATTCCTTCCAGGATAACGCCACCTACAACCGGGGCAACCACAACTTCAGCTTTGGTTTTCAGACCCAGATGATCCGCGTGAAATCTTTTGTCGGCTTTGACGTTATCCCGACCTATGATATTGGCACCAGTACTGCCCCTGCTGCCAGTGCTCTGTCCGTCTCCTCTTCGCTTTTCCCTGGGGGTATCAGCGGGGGTGACCGGGGGAGGGCGGAGGATCTTCACGAATCCCTTGCGGGCCTGATAGACACTGTTGATCAGGAGTTCAACGTCACCAGCCAGACCTCCGGTTTCGTCCCGGAGGCCCTCAACACTCGTAATTTTGAGCTCGACACTTGGTCTTTTTATTTTTCTGACTCCTGGC
>JACZYA010000039.1 GCA_022571295.1 Acidobacteriota bacterium
GGCAGTGAGGCCTTGCCCGCGATGGGCCTTTGAGGGAGGGGGAGCCAAAAGTGGGTGCGATTCTCCTGCTTCCCGCCGAGGTCTCGTCGAAGATCGCGGCGGGCGAGGTCGTCGAGCGGCCAGCCTCGGTTGTCAAGGAGCTGGTCGAGAACTCTCTGGATGCCGGGGCGCTGGAGCGCTGGGGTTCATCCTGAAGGATCATCCTGAAGGGGCACCCTGAAGGCTGACGCTGAAGTGCGCGCCCTGAAGGGTTCATCCTGAAGGCTCACGATGAAAGAGTAGGAGGCGCAGCATGTACTGTGTACCACGTGCCCTGTACTGCATCGGGCCGGCCTGTCGGGAAATGATTTGCGCACTTTGTCTGGCGGTGGAGCGGGCGGCAGGCCCAAGAGAAACAGGGGGTGCGGTAGCGTGGTGATTGAATCGGTGCCAAAGTTTGTCGGAGGCCGCAAAGACGAGCCCAAGGAGCGGCCGCAGAACTTCCAGCAGGAGCTGGCGCTGCTGGCGGCGGAGGAGAAGCGGACGGTGCTGTCGGTGGCGCGGCTGCTGGGGAAGTCGAAGGACACCATCTACCGCTGGCTGGAGGAGGGGAAGCTGTCAGGCCGCAAGGTGGGCGGGCGCTGGATTATCTACCAGGATTCAGTCGAGGCCGCCTGGGAAGCAGAGGTGGTGGAACGGGAGTAGCAGTTGCCGGGGGTTTATTCCTCGCCGCTGTTGCTGGTAAGCTCGGCCTACCTCCTCCTGCGCACGCGTCAGCGGTGACGCCGCATTTCTGCGGGAAGTCGCTGAGTAAAGTCCGACGATGAACCACGGTGGGTTCATCGCCGCTACACAGGACTCTTCCAAACTGATTCTTGGTTGAAGAGAGGAAGAGAGATCCGGTTAGTCGAGGACGATGTGGGTTTCGGTGTGCTCGACGCCGTTGATCTGCTGGATTTGGCTCAGGACCAGGTCGTTGAGGGCGCGCTCGTTTTTGATGTTGACGACGGCGATGATGTCGGGGGTGCCCCAACAGGAGTCGGCGGCCTTGACGCCGTGGAGCGCCAGCAGGGCTTTGGCGACATCCTTGGTCTTCCCCGCCTTGGCTTTGATGAAGATGTAGGCTTTGGTCATGGCGGCTTTCCCTCCCCCTTTCTAGTGTACCCCAACTGCTGAGACGCAAGGAAAAAACCGGCGTGGGGGCGAGGGCGCCGGCGGGAAGCGCAGACCTCTCGCTTTGCTCGGGGTGGGGCGCGCGGGGACACAGCCCTGCCTTACGTAGAAAAGGGAAAAGCCGACGATGAAGCTCCCGCCGGGAACCCGGGCCGAGCGGGGGCTGACTCGCCGCTACACAAAGCAAGGTTGAGGGCGGAAGCGGGTGCCCCGCCCTAGTCAGGTCGGCGGGTGCCTAGCTGGGGGAAGGGCTGAGGAGCGGTGGGAAATTGACGCCCCAGAAAGTTTGGTTGGGAGCGGTGAACTCGACGGCCACGCCCAGCAGTCCTTTGGGCTTGGGCTCGCGAAAGCCCACCACTCGCGCCCAAGTGGTTTGGCTGGTGCGGGGGTTGGTCAGGTGGATTTGGAGCGGAATCGGGAAGCGAGGTTTCATTCGGAGCAGGCCGCCGTAGGCATTGAGCACTTCGGTTTCGGCGTGCTCGCGGACAGGCACCTGGTCTTCTCCGGTCCACTCCACATCGACCGGAATGGCCAAGCGCACGCGCGGGCTTCGTCGGCGATCTTCGCCAGTCGGGTTGGTCATCGGCGGTTGGGCCATCTCACACCGGAAACCTACTCGCAGAGGTGAGTATAGCGCAATAGCACTTTAGTCCCATAGAAGATACCTAGCCGCACAGGCCGTCGCGGGGGACGAGGCGGCGACAAGAACTGGGACAGGTTCTGCACCCTGTACCGAATCTGGCCCCCTCACCAGTAGCTTTCCGGCTCAAGATAAATGTAGCGTGCACGATCAGAGAACGGTAGGAGTCGGGAGCGGTAGAGAACTGCTTAGCCCAGGTTGCGCCAGGAAACCTTCCTGCTCCGCCGAATGGGAGTGGGGTAACATGAGGAAAAGAAACCTGGCAACAGCAACAGCGCTGGTCGCGGCTTCCCTCTGTATGGGTCCCTGGGCAGAGGCGGGAGGCGGCCTAGACAAGAAACTTCCTTCCCTGGACGGCCTGGTGCGCTACGGCTGCGCGGTCAAAGGGCCGATTCTGCAAGTGGATCACCGCGACCCGGCCGGCCGGGTGCGGCCGGTCTGGTCGGTCACCTTTTGGGCTGAGCACAAGAGCCTGTTCGCCGCCAAGCCGAGCAAGGACTGGAAGCTCTTGTACGCCTTTCGGAAGAAGAGAAGCAAGAGCCTGTCCGACTGCGACCGGTTCATGGAGCGGATCAAGAAGGCCCGGCAAGAGCAGCCCTTCGGTGGGGGCGGGCAATTGGCGGCGCAAAGAGATCTCCGCGGCGTCAATTAAGTTTTCCCGGCGCACACAAGAAACGGATTCCGCTTCTTCAGTGGTAGCAGGCCCACTTCCGACAGGCTTGCCGAAAGGTTTGTCCCGAGGGAAACTGAGGAAAGCGCAGCCGAAGGACCCTACTGACCCTTTGGCAGACAAGAATGTCTGCCCTACTCTTATTCACTTAGTGGCGCAGGCATTCCTGCCTGCGGCAGGTAGGCTACGCTCAGGATGACACTGGGCGGGGGCTTCGAGTTTTCCGCTTCGACCTCGTTCGCTTCGGTTTTACTTCCCTCGGTTTCTTTTGGGACAAGTTGTTGAGGTGGCCGTTGACGGTGCGATGGTACTGCTCGACCATGCGGTAGAGGGCGTCCACGCGGCGGGCGACGTGGTTGAGCAGCACGTCCTGCTCGCGCTGGAAGGCGTTGTCGCGCTCGACTATCTGGCGGACGGCGCCGGCCAAGTTCTGGAGGGCGAGCGCGGTCTCGCTCTGGGCGGCAATCAGGCGGGGGGCGTAGCGGTCGGTCAGGAGATAAAGGAAAGCGAAGAGCAGCAGCACGATCACGAACTGCGGCCCCCAGGCCACCACCACGCGGTCGAGCAGCGTTTGGGCCAGCTCGGGTCGCTGGTCCAGCAGGAAGAACAGCAGCGTCAGCGCGCCGCCGGCGCCGCCCGCCACCGTGGCCTTGAGCAGCTTGCGGTTGGGCTTGGGTGTTTCGCTCATAGGTGTTTGGTCTGGCCTTTCTGAGCGGGTGCCCCGCCATTGGCGGGATAAACTCCGCACCTCTTCCGGACTGAAAGAGACACAGGCGGCAGGCAAGAATGCCTGCCCTACTCTGAAATATTTAGTGGCGCAGACCTGCCTGGGGCAAGCAGGCCCGTGGGCTGAACCAGAAGCGTTGGGTGGGAAGCTCAGTGCTTGTCTTGCTGTCCAGTTTGTTGGCGGGCGCGGCGGAGGGCGTCGGCGGGGGTGGTGCGAATCTTGACCGCCTCGAAGTCCACCGGCTCATCGTCGGCCAGGGCTTCCACCGCCGCCAGCACCAGTTGCGCCAGCAGTTGCAGGGTTTCGGTCCAGATGACGAGGTCGCGTTTGGTCACTGCCATGTCGAGTCTCCTTTTTTCTGCGAGAGTCATTCCCGGCTTGGTTCGGGAGCGGGAGGCGTTTGGCTGGGCTCAAAGATTTCCAGCAGCCGGCGCAGGTCAACCAGCAAGACCGGCAGCTCGCCCAGCAGGGTTTCGATGCGGCGTTCGAGCCGGCGCTGCTGCTCGGCCTCGCCCGCGCGCTTGACCCGCTGGTAGCTCTGCATCAGGTCGGCGGCGGTGGTGTGGGCGACGATGAAGCGGTTGCCCGCCAGCGCAAAGCGCTCCCATTGTTGCTCGCTCAGCCGTCCGCGCACAAAGCTGCGGGCAGCGTGCGCCTGGAGAACTTCGTACTCCGCCTTCGCCACCTTGAGCGAGCGGTAGGCGACGCGGTCGAAAGACTCGCACGAGGACAACCCCGCCACCAGCGGGACCAGCAGCAGGCACAGGGGAATCAATCGGCGGTTGCGGTTCATGGCGGTACCTTCCTTTGACTAGGTGATGTCGGGTTGGGAGGGAACGTCTGCACGGCCGCGCGCGGCGTCGTACTGCGTCAGGTCGTAGCGGCGAATCAGCAGCGCCAGCTTCTGCGCGTAGCGGGGATCGGTGGCGTAGCCGCAACGCTTGAGCGCGCGCGCAAAGGCGAAGGGGTCGTGCGCGACCTCCCGGGCAGGGGCGTAGCGCGGACGCGCAAGCAGCCGGGCGTAGTCCGCCAGGCAGGCGTCGTAGCTGTCGTAGTGCGCAAAGCGGGCCTTCTCGCGCCGGCGCTTCCCGCCCCGGTACTCGGTGGTGGTATAGACCACGGCGGCGGTGCGCCGGTGGGCCTTGATGCCGAACAGGTTGCGGTTGCGCCGCGCCAGCCGCGAGCGTCCCCAGCCCGACTCCAGAATGGCCTGCGCCAGCACCACCGAGGCCGGCAGCCCGCTGCGGTCGCGCAAGCGCAGCACCGCCGGCAGCAAATCATGCAGGAATTTTTCTTGCTCTCCCTTCATCGCTTTCCCCTTGGAACCTTTCAACACCTCTCGGCCACCTGTTCGATACACGAAGCGTCTCCTCGGTGTCTAAGGTTTCCGCGGTTTTTGCGTTTTTTGCGGCTGTTTATTTTTTCCGAGAGGGTTTTTGAGCCAAAAAGTGAAACGGGAAAACCGTAAAAACCGCACAGCGGAAATCGCAACAATGCCGCAGACCGTCGCAGGGCGAAGCCTCCGCCTGCCGGACAAGCGGTCCCGCCCAGCGGGACTCTTCCAAACTGTCTTATGGGTGGGAAGGAAGCTAGGTGGGGCAAGGCCTTGCCCCCTGCCTCAGGCCAGCGGAGCCGAAGGGCCCCACCTGTCATTCCGAGCTTGCCTGCCGAAGGCAGGCGGGCCTAGCGGCCCCAGAATGACAAGGGGGCAGGAATGCCGCAGACAAGAATGTCTGCGCTACTGTATGGACAGGGGGAGGACGGCCGACGAAGCCCGTTCGGGCTTCGCCGCTACCTCTCCCGCTCGCTGCGCCGTTTCCAAAAATAAAGCGGTTGGCAAAACGCTCGGCTGTGCTAGCATGGTTCCCAACCGGGCGCGAACCAGCAGGGCAATGCGATGAAGAAGAAATCGAGTCCGCCCGCAGAACACGGACGGATTCCCCGCAAACATCCGCGGGTGCAGTTGCTGACGCAGGTGGAAAGCCAGACCAGCGGCGCCACCAGCATCGGCCGCACCGAAAACATCAGCCAGGGCGGGCTGCTGGTTTACACCCGCGAGACCTTCGACGCCAGCACTAACGTCATCGTCCGCTTCAACCTCTCCCCCGGGCGCCTGATCGAGGCCCAGGGGAAGGTGGTGCACGTCCAAGTGGGCGTGCAGATGGGCATCCAGTTTTCGCAGGTGACGGACGGGGACCGCAAGGCCATCACAGAGTTCGTCCGCGAAGCCTGCGAGTAGCTCCCAAACGCAGACCCCTCGCTCCGCTCGGGGCAGGCAAGAATGTCTGCCTGCGCCTGCCCTCGGTAGGCAAGGCAGCCCCTGCGGTTTCTCTTAATGACGTGATGCAATGGCAACGGGCTTTGGTTAGAGGAAGGCTCGCTCGAGCGAGGTGACAAACTGAATTCCCGGCACATCTTTTTGGCTCAATCGCTCGTCGTTGGTAATGAACAAATCTACTTGTGCCCGGGACGCGCAAGCGAGTTGAATAGCGTCAGGAGCGCGCAGGCTCCGATCGCAACGAAGCGAGGCGTAGATGCGTGCTGCCTTATCGTCCAGGGGGATCAAAACCGCGTGCTGCGAGAGCACCTCCTCGTACTTGTCGCACAAGTCGCGGTTCCCTTTTTCCAGGGGTTTAACCAGCAGCTCGCCCAGCGTGAGAGTCGAGGTACAGAGTTGGTCGTTGCGCTCCCACATGCGCTCGACCAATCGGACAACTTGCTGTGCGTGTGGTCCTGCGTCTTCCATCAGATAGATGAACAGATTGGTGTCCCAGAAAATTCTGCTCATGCCCAGCCCTCGCGCAGCCGTTGCACGTAGCTGTCCGGGTCTTCCTCGGCCCAAAGCTCTTTCCCCAGCCCGCGCAGGCTGAGAACCGACTGCTTCGTATGGGTTCCCGGTTTGCGGGGAACGTATTCTGACCAGTACCAGTCGAGCAAGTCGCTGTACTTGGCAGGGATTTCCTCACGCCGGGGGACGACCTTGCCGTCGCGCCGGTCGGGATGGAAGGGATCGCCTTCTCGGAATAAGCGCCGGGTTCCCTTGGCGGTCGCGTAGAGCATTTTGTAGCGGCCGGGGTCAGGGAGAACGTTAGCCACACAATGTTGACTGGCATGTTGGCGCACCCCGGGTCGCAGTGTCCCGTGGATGGCTTCGCTCCGGGCACGCGCGACAATTTCCTTCACAGCGAAGCCCGCACGGGATGGGTTTTCGCGGTGGAGAAGCGCGGTTACGATCCAGACCTCGTCCGCAACTTTGACCTTCACTGCGGTAGCCGTTTTCATAAACTTAGACTCTCTCAGATGTACGTACACAAGGTAGAATACAACAGAGTACGTAATTTGTCAAGGGGAATTCTTCAAGCTCTTGGCAGGGAATACTGCCCGTCGGGATGCAGAGATGCATGTTGCCCCATCAACGTTGGCTTTGCCGGGTGGCTGCGACCTGCGGGTGGGTTGGTGAATCCAATCCAGCTAGGTATCCGGGAACAACTGATGAGCAGCACCGAGACAGCCAGCCACAACTTGGCCTGCATGGAAATCTGGGGCGGCAACCACCGCGTGGCCCGCACGGTTGAACTGCCCGGCCTGGCAGGCTGGGTCTATTCCCAACCGCTGCCCGGCCACTCGAACGGCGGCGACTTGCACTACCTCTCGGTGTGCAGCCAGGGCCGGCTGGCGCGCGTGGGCTTGGCGGACGTCAGCGGGCACGGCCAAGCGGTGAGCGGCGTGGCCGATTGCCTGCGCACCCTCATGCGCGAGCACATCAACACCTTCGACCAGTCCGACCTGTTGCGCGGGTTGAACCGCGCCTTCCAGCAGCAGTGCGTGAGCGGGATGAAGTTCGCCAGCGTTATCCTGCTGGGAATCCACGGCCGCCCGGGCGAGCCCGACCGCGGCCGCATGGTCTTCTCCAATGCCGGGCAGCCCCGTCCGCTCTGGTACCGGAGCGCACAGAAATCCTGGGAACAGTTGAAGGAAACCGCAGCGCACGACGAAACCGAGCTGGCCGACCTTCCGCTGGGCATCATCCCCGGCACCAACTATCGCCAGAGCGTAGTCCAGCTCGAAGCGGGCGACCTGGTGCTGCTCTACTCCGACGGCCTGCTCGAAGCGCGCAACCCGCAGGACGAGCTGCTGGGCGAAGAGCGCCTGCTGGAACTGGCGCGCACTGTCCCGGTGGACTCTCCCGCCGCCGCCGGCCAAGCCCTGCTGGCGGAGGTGGAGAAGTTCCGCCAGGGCGCTCCTGCCCTCGACGACGAAACCTTGCTGGTGTTGCAACTCCTTCCAGCGTAGAATCCCCCGCGAGCAACATAGAGGAAGCGGGTGCGAAGCACCTCTTCCGAACTAGGGGAGGACTGGACAGCCACCCTACTAGAAGTCCGGAAGGGGTGCTCTGCACCCGCAGTCAATGGGGAGCGGCATGGCGTACCAACCAATTGAGAACTACGGCATCATCGGCGACATGCACACCTGCGCGCTGGTGGGCATGGACGGCTCCATCGACTGGTTCTGTTGCCCGAATTTCGATTCCCCCAGCGTCTTCGCGGCCATCCTCGACCACAAGAAGGGCGGGCGCTTCCAGATTGCACCCGTCCAGACGCAAGGGGTCAAGCACCGTCAGTTCTACTGGCCCGACACCAACGTGCTCATCACCCGCTTCCTCTCGCCCGAGGGCGTGGGCGAAGTCACCGACTACATGCCGGTGGGCGCGCGCAAGAAGAACAGCGGCCATCGTCTGGTGCGGCGGGTCACGGTGGTGCGCGGCTCGATGAAATTCCGAATGGAGTGCCGCCCGGCTTTCAACTACGCCCGCGACCCGCACGAACTCAGCATTCTCCCCGAGGGCGCCTGTTTTCAATCCCCCTCGCTCAGCCTGGGACTGGCGACGCACCTCCCGCTCCAAAAAGACGGTAACGCCGCGGTGGCCGAGTTCACCCTGAACGAAGGCCAGCGGGTGACGCTGGTTCTGCGCGACCTGGAGGCGGGCGCGGGCTGCGGCCTGGTGCTCTCGGAGACGGAGTCGGTGGTGCTCTTCAAGCGCACGGTCAACTACTGGCGGCACTGGATCTCGCAGAGCACCTACCGCGGGCGTTGGCGCGAAGTAGTGAACCGCTCCTCGCTGGTGCTCAAGCTGCTGACCTACGAACCCACCGGCGCCATCGTGGCCGCGCCCACTTGCAGCCTGCCCGAGAGCCTGGGGGGCGAGCGCAACTGGGACTACCGCTACACCTGGCTGCGCGACGCCTCTTTTACTCTGTACGGTCTGCTGCGGGTGGGGTTCACCGACGCGGCCGCCAAGTTCATGGAGTGGCTGCAAGACCGCTGCGCGGACTTGGAGCCGGACGGCTCGCTGCAAATCATGTACGGCATTGATGGCCGCCGTCAGCTCACCGAAGAAATCCTCGACCACCTGGAAGGCTACCGGGGCTCGCGCCCGGTCCGCATCGGCAACGCCGCCCACGGTCAGCTCCAGCTCGACATCTACGGCGAGTTGATGGACGCCGTCTATCTCTACAACAAGTACGGCAGCCCCATCTCCTACGACCTGTGGCGGGAGCTGCGCCGGCTGCTCAACTGGGTGTGCGACAATTGGCAGCGCCCCGACGAGGGCATCTGGGAAGTGCGCGGCGGCCAGCGGCACTTTGTCTATTCCAAGCTCATGAGCTGGGTGGCGCTTGACCGGGGCTTGCGCTTGGCGGCAAAACGCTCCTTCCCCTCTGACCACGATCGCTGGCTCAAAGTGCGCGACCAAATCTACGAAGAGATTCTGACCAAGGGCTGGAGCCGCAAGCGCCAGTCCTTTGTGCAGTCTTACGGCAGCGACACCCTGGACGCCTCCAGCTTGATCATGCCGCTGGTGCTGTTCATGTCGCCCACCGACCCCCGCATGCTCAAGACGCTGGACGCCATCATGCAGCCGCCCGCCAAAGGCGGCCTGCTCTCCAACAGCCTGGTCTATCGCTACAACATCAGCGAGACCCCCGACGGGCTGGCGGGCGACGAGGGCAGCTTCAACATGTGCACCTTCTGGCTGGTGGAGGCGCTCACCCGCGCCGGGCGCAACGATCGCGTCCGGCTGGAAACCGCCCGGCTGATTTTTGAGCGCATGCTGGGCTACGCCAACCACCTCGGCCTCTACGCCGAAGAGACCGGCCCCAGCGGCGAGGCGCTGGGCAACTTCCCGCAGGCCTTCACCCACTTTGCGCTGATCAGCGCCGCCTTCAATCTCGACCGCGCCCTGGGCGCCGGCGACTGAGGCCGGTGTTCAGCCCACGGGCCTGCTTGCCCTGCCTACCGCAGGCAGGCGCAGCGAAGAATCTGCTTTTCCTGCCTGCCGTCGGCGGAGCCTGACAACCAGGGGGGTGGATCGCGCGACGGTGGGATTCTTCGGCCTGCCCGCCCCAGGCCCGCCTGCCTGCGGCAGGCAGACGGGCCCTGACAAGTCAGGCCGATAAGCCGAAGGAGAGAGCAACAGACGAATTTTTGACTGGAGGAGAGAAGTGGAGCGGGCGGGTGAAACCCGAGCGCGGCGCGGCGCATCCAATCCCAACGTGGCCAAATCGCGCACCAATAGGCTACGATAGCTTTTTGATCTGGCTGGGAGGGCACCATGGACACAGAACTTTCATCACCCCGGATAGCTTTTCTGTTCGAGCACGCCGAGTGGTTCCAACCGTTGTTTGCCGCCCTCGACCGGCGGGGCCTGCGCTACGACAAGCTGCTGGCCACCGAGCTGTCCTACGATCCTAGGGAGCGCAACTCGCCCTATGCCCTGGTGGTCAACCGCATGAGCCCCTCCGCTTACCTGCGGGGACACGGCAACGCCATCTTCTTTGTGCGGGAGTACCTGCGCTACCTGAAAGAGATTGGGGTGGAGGTGGTCAACGGCTACGACGCCTACCTGGTGGAGACTTCCAAGGCGGCCCAGGTGGACATTTTTGAACGCCTGGGGGTGCGCTATCCCCGCACCCGCCTGATCAACCATTCCTCACAGGCGTTACGCGCAGCCCAGGGGTTGGAATATCCGCTGGTGGTGAAGCCCAACATTGGCGGCAGCGGGGCGAAAATCCAGCTCTTTCACGAGCGGGGCGAGCTGGTTTCTGCGGTTCGCTCGCGGACGCTCGACCTGGGGATTGACCACACCGCCCTGGTGCAGGAGTTTTTGCCGGCCGAGGAGGGGGCCATCGTACGCGTGGAGATTCTGAACGGAAAGTTTCTCTACGCGATCAAGGTCTTTCCGCCGCCCGGCGAGGGCTTCAATCTGTGCCCGGCGGACATCTGCCAGGAAGAGCAGGAGGCGTTGACGGCGCCGGCGGAGAATACGGGCTATTGTCCGGCGACTCCAGAGCCGGCGAAGCGCACCATGCGGATCGAGGCCTGTACGCTGCCCCCGGAGGCGACCGAGACCGCCTTGCGGATTGCGAAGGCCGCGCAGTTGGATATCGGCGGGATCGAGTACTTGGTCAATGCGCGCGACGGCGAGCGGTATTTCTACGATGTGAATGCGCTCTCGAATTTCGTCACCGACGCACCCCGCATTGTGGGATTTGATCCCTTTGAGCGTTTCGTGGACTATCTTCGCAGCCGCATCCCGCAGGAAGCTTTGCGGAGCTAGCTAGAGGCCCGCGGCGGAACGCTTCTTTGCCAGCAGGCGGGGCAAAAAAAACCAGCAGCCCGGAAACGGAGGAGGGGTTCGTTGGCGGGCTGCTGGTTGTCTTGCTTACAGACTGGAGTTTCCTCCCGTACTGTTTCTGGTTGATTTTCTTTGCCCGGTTGCCTCCGGGCTTTCTCACAACGCGTAGGGTGCGACGCGGAGATAAAGATTCGATTAGACGGGAATTAAAAATTCATATTCGCCTTCGGCGGAAGAGTTGCAACAAGAAACCGGCTGGATGCAGTTGCCAATTCCCACGGAGGACGGCCGGGGGGATAAGGCCTTAACATCCAGCCGGTGCTTCCACCTAACGACCCCCATTGAGCCGTGCTCCCATTAGAAGCCGATTAGATTTGGATTAGATTTCCAGAGGTCGAAGCTGGCTGTGAAAATCCTGGGTCAAGGCAGGCCTGCCTGTGCCTGCCTGCGGTAGGCAGGGCAGGCAGGCGGGCTTATCCCCGCTGGAAGGGAACCGGCACGTCAAACTCTTTGTCATTCGTCGGTTGGGCCGCGTGCGCGCTGGCGATTTCGAGTTGGCGGGCGATCTCTTCGACCTGAATGTGGATCAGGTAAAGCCAGCCCGCCGCCACCAGCGCCCCCAGCGCAGCTAGGGCCAGCAGGACTACACCCGCAAGCGCCAACCAGAACACAGCTATACCTCCGTCTTCTCCATCGGCGTCTCCAGTGGGCAGCTTTATCGGGCGCGGGCGGGCTGGGGCCGCAGGACCCTCTTGGGAACAGGTGCGGGGCCGGAAGCCTGCGTCGGCCTGAGCCGGTTGCCGCTGCTCCCAGGGTATGTTTCCCTGAAGGAAATTTTGCTTGCATCCTTACCGGGATCGGCTCATCCTATCCCCCAGGAGGGGATATGGCGAAGACACTTCCAGTGCTGAAAGAGATTTACCTCGACCCGGCGGTCGAGCAGGACTTGCAGAACCGGCTCAGCCGGATTGAAGGGCACGTGCGCGGCATCAAGCGCATGCTGGGCGAGCACGCCTCCTGCGAAGATCTGCTGATTCAACTCTCGGCCGTGCGCGCCGCCATCAACAAGGCGACGGTGCGCCTGCTGGAAAACCACCTGGAGACCTGCGTGGCCGAGTGCATCCGCGCCGGCAAAGGCGAGAAGGCGCTCAAGCACCTCAAAGGTGCGCTGACGCAAGTGGTCAAGAACCTCTAGGAGGGAAGGGGAGGCGTCATGGCGGGGTTCAAAGAAGCGGGAACGTTTGCAAGGCCGCGTTTACTGGGACGCGCAATTCGGCTGGTGGCGGGGGTCGGCATTTTCTACCTGGTCTTTCCGCCGTTCCTTCGGCACTACGATGCTTTTACTCGCGTGCGAACGGGGTGGGAGACGCCGGGCGGCACCTGGTGGATTGCGCTGCTGCTTACGTTGTATCTGCTGCCGCACTTCTTCGACGTGGGGCTGGGATTGCACTGGGGCAGTCGCTCGCAGATTGGCTTCGGTGTGCTGGCCGGGGTGGCGGCGGCCGTGGACTACCTGCTCAATGGAAGTTTGTGGGGGCCGCCGCTGGGCTGGTTCCTCATGGGGACGTTCCTTCTGGTGCTCGGGCACCTGAGCGTTTCTTTCCTGGTGGCGGGAATCTTTGCCACGCCGGGTTGAGAAGTTCGCTCGATTCCCCACGTGTTGGGGAGGTGGCGGAACAAGGAAGTTACCGAACACGGTTGACAGGCCGGCCTCAACCACCTGGATCGGTGGGAAGCCAAACGAGCCCAAGGTTGAAATGGGAGCAATTCTTGTCTGAAGGAGAGAAAGAGATGCGCAGGAAGATTTTAGGCGTTGTGTTGATGCTGGCCGTGAGTGGCTTCATAGGTGCCACGGCGCAGGAACAAGAGCAAGAGCAGAAGCAAGAACAGGCGGAGCAACAGCAACAGCAACAGCAACAGCAACAGCAACAGCAACAGGAGGCGCCGGCGACGCCCAAGGACGTAATCCTGCGGTTCACCCAGAATGTGGGGAACAAGCTGGTCACGGCGGCGGAGGAATTCCCGGAGGAGCTGTTCGACTACCGCCCCCTCGACTACGCTCGGGACAAGCCCAATGAAGATGTGCGCACGTTCGGCGAGATACTGCTGCACATCGCCCGCTCGAACGATCTGATTGCTTCCCGAATCGCAGAACGGTCTCCTTCCGATCTGAAGCAGTTCGCTTACACCAACAAGGCCGAGGCCGTGGCCGCGCTGAAGAAGTCCTTTGAGGATGTGGTGGCGGCCATCGAGCAACATGGTGATCCGAACGAAATGCAGGTCTCGTGGGTTTACGCGCTCAACCACGGCAGCGAGCACTACGGCAACCTGGTGGTGTACTACCGGCTGAACGGATTGGTGCCGCCGGCCTCGCGCTAGGGGCGGGACGACTGGGAGGTTTCGGTCTGTGCTTTCTCACCGCCGCGGGCGCAGAGGTTGCCGTAGAAAGGCCGACGAAGAATCCCCCTGGGCTTCTTCGCCGCTACCGGGCTGCAGACGGTTTGGTAGCGGCGATGAACCCGGTTTGTCCCGAGCGGAGGCGAGGGGCAGGGTTCATCGTCGGTGGTTCAAAGAAAGGAGAGTGCTGAGATGAGCAAGCGAGGGAGAGTGCAGGGGTGGCGGCGCCGGGCGTTGCTGGCGACGACGCTGGCGGTGGCGCTGCTTTCAGTTGCGGCGCCGGTGCAGGTGCAGGAGCAGGAGGCGTCGTTTCCCGAGCTCGACGCGCAACTGGAGCCGCTGCGGGCGCAGTTCAACGCCGACGCCGGCAAGGTGCGGCTGATTCTGTTACTGGAACCGACTTGACCGATGTGCCGACGGGGGGCCTCCGTCATTCAAGAACACGTGATGGAAAAAATTGCGAGCGACAAGCTGGTGAACTACGTGGTCTGGCTGCCGGTGCTGAACTTCCAGAACGCGGCCACCTTGCAGCGCAACGTGCAGAAAGAGTCCAGCCGCCTGCCGGGGCCGCGCTCGCTGCACTACTCCGACCCGGAGGGCTACTCCGGCAAAGAGTACGGCAAGATCATCGGCGTCCCATATGGCTCTCCCGCCTGGGACATCTACTTCGTCTTCGGACCCGACGTGCGCTGGGACAATGCGCCACCCGCGCCCACCTACTGGGAGCACCAACTGGGCGGTATGGATCGGACCCGTCGCTTGAACGGCCCGCGCTTTGCCGAGGAGGTGCGCAAGCTGCTGGCGGAGGTCGAGCAGTAGCCAGCTGATTTTTTAGCGCGGAAAGAATGAACCGCAGAGGCCGCCGAGGACACAGAGGAGAAAAGCTGACGAAGCCCGTACGGGCTTCGCTACTGTCCGCTTATCTGAGAGCGGGTGCGGAGCACCTCTTCCAAACTGGATAGGAGTTGGAAAGTAGAAGAGAAAGAGGATGGAGCTGACGTTTACGACCGCGTTTATTGCCGGGGTGGTGTCGTTCATCTCGCCCTGCGTGCTGCCGCTGGCGCCCGGCTATGTGGCGATGATCTCCGGCGTGAGCGTGGAGCAGTTGCAGCAAAAGCAGCGCGGCGCCAACTGGGCCGTGCTCTTGAACGCGCTGCTGTTCGTGGCGGGTTTCTCGATTCTGTTCGTGGCGCTGGGAGCGTCAGCGGGTGTTGTCGGCCAGTTCCTTTCCGCCAATCGAGTGGTGCTGAACCGGATTGCCGGGACGGGAATTGTTTTCTTCGGGCTGGTGCTGCTGGGGTGGATTCCGATTCCCGCGCTCTACCGCGAGGCGCGCTACCACGGGGCGATCAAAGGGGGCCGCCTGCGCTCCTTCTTGTTGGGGCTGGCGTTTGCGTTCGGCTGGACACCCTGCGTGGGGCCGGCCCTGACCGCTATGTTGATGATGGCCTCGACGCAGGAGACCGTCGCGCAGGGCACCGCCCTGCTGGGGGTCTATTCGGCCGGGCTGGCGGTGCCGTTCCTGCTGGTGGCGGTGGGCATCAACCGGTTTCTCTCGCTCTACCAGCGCTGGCGGCGGCACCTGGTCTGGGTGGAGCGATTCGCGGGTGTGATGCTGGTTACGGTGGGCGTGCTGGTGTTCTTCGATCTCTTGGTGGAGCTGTCGGTCTATCTCACTTGGTTCAACCAGTTCGCGTGGTAACGCAAAGGAGTTTAGCCATGAAGCAAGTTGTGGTGTACAGCCAGCCGGGGTGACTGTTCTGCGACCGGGCGAAAGAGTTTCTTTCGCAGAAGCAAGTTGAGTTCACCGAGCGCAACATCGCCGCCGACCCAGTCGCGTTGGCTGAGTTGGAGAAGCTTGGTTACATGACCACGCCGGTGACGCTGGTGGACGGCGAAGTGGTGGTGGGTTTCGACCGCGCCCGGCTGGAGCGGCTGCTGGGAACGGGAACCGGCCTCAGGGACTAAAGCCCTTGGAGAACAGGGTCGGCGGGTAGGCCTGCCGCCTGCCTACCCTGCCTGCCGCAGGCTGGCGCAGGCAGGCAAGAATGCCTGCCCCACTGTTGGGTGTTGCGTCCCTCTCTTTGTTTTGGTGGCGCAGACCTGCCTGCCCGCCACGGCGGGTTCATCGCCGCTACCAAAGCCTCTTTATGCACCGAGCCCCGTGGCCCCTGCCACGGGGAATATGTAGCAACGAAGCCGTACGGGTTTCGTCGGCTTTTTCTCCACGTCCTCGGCGTTTTCTGCGGTGGGCCGGCGCCGGCGCATTTCTCCCCTAGCGGGGGGACGGGCGGGGGCGGGAAAATCCTGTTAGGCAGCCAGGTGGGGATGTGGTAGGCTTGGGGCTGCGTTCGTTGTACTTGTAGTCGCAGTTGACGGGATCAAACCCATCCTCGGGAAAACACGGGGTTGAGAGGCTGCCGGGTCAATTCGAACGGCGGCCTTTTTGTTTGCCGGTCTAGAGGCGGTACGAGGCAGGACGCAGAATCTAGGAACAAGGAGTACACAGTTGAGCGAAGGAACAAACGAACAAGGAACAAACGAACAAGGAACCAACGGACAAGGAAGCAAAGAACAAGGGACCGTGAAGTGGTTTAACGCCAGCAAGGGGTTCGGGTTCATCCAACGGATGACGGGAGAGGACGTGTTCGTCCACTTTTCGGCCATCGAGGGGGATGGGTACCGGAGCCTGGAAGATGGCGTAGCGGTGGAGTTCGAGGTGGTGAAGGGCCCCAAGGGTCTGCAAGCCGCCAACGTCGTACGCCTCTAAACCAACCGAAGCATCCCACACCGGGCCGGCCTAACCGCTGGCCCGGTTTTTTTTCTTAGGAGGGCCGGAGCAGGTAGCACACCGTACAGGGAAAGACCTCTCCCGGCGGCTGAACTTCTTCGAGAATCGAATAACCGGCGCTCTTGAGCCAACCATCGAACACCGGCTTTTCCACCAGGGAAACATGGCTGTCCCAATCGTGCGCGCCAAAGGGATAGATGATTGCCGCCACGCCCTGCGGCTGCGTCACGCGCTGAATTTCGCGCAGGATGTCGCGCGTTTCATCGATGTGCTCCAGGACATCGAAGCTGAAGACCACGTCGAAGGTGTTTTCCGGAAAGTCAATCGCCCTGCAATCCATGAGTTGATAGCGCTCGCGTTCCTGGCTGGTGGCGTTGCACCAGCGCACCATCGGTTCTGAGTTGTCTATGCCGACACGCTCGCGGGCGGCGGGAAAGAGACGCAGCGAGGCTCCCATGCCGCTGCCGACGTCCAGGATGCGGCAGTCTGCCTCCGCCAGTCCGGCAGCTTTCATCGCGCTCCGGATGGAATAGGAAAAGAGGAGGCGCCGAGCCGAAATGTTCTCCACCCACAGGTGCGAGACATATATCGGATGCGAGTAGTAGTTGTCCCCCCCAGTTCTTTCAGCAAAGTACTTTTGTTGTGCATGCAGCGCCAGTCGTGGCAAAAGACCTCAGCCGGTTGGAGGCCGAATTGAGCGCAGAGTTGCGCCAGCTGATCGGCGGCGGTGGAGACGCAGGAGGACATGTACTCCGAATGCAAAAACAGATTGGTTAGGAAGAATTCCCAGGATTTCCTACAGGGAGCGAGCGCCTGGGGATCGAGCGTTAAGTTGTGCCGCCGCAACTCTGCTTCAAAGCGGCCGGCCATGAGGCGGAATAGTTCTTGCGGGTTCGGTACCGGACTGGGGGAGGGCCGGGCCCACCCTGCGGCTTCGAGACTTTCCAGCACCTGGAATGTCTTCCAGAGGTCCGCCCGCGGCCCATTGGTTTTTTCCCAAGTCACAGGTTGAGGCACCCCTTTCCGGCTGATCCGGTGCCGGGGTGGCGGAGAGCGCGCAAGTGACTAGGCGCCGGTTTGCGGCGGTAGAGAAGGCGGCAGCTCCGGAGCCATGACAACCGCTCGCGACCGGTCGGGCTCGAGCAGTGTCGCCCCCACGGAGCGGGGCGCGCGCGCGAAGACGGCCGTGACTTGCGAGGGAGCAGGCCGTTGCTGTACTCCCACTCGCCACAGTCGCCGCAGGAAGACTAGGTGCGAGACTCCGGCGATAAACGCCAGAGCGGGCAGGACCATGCCGGTCACGCCGCCCAGCATCACCACCAGCAGGCGGCCATCGCGGTTGGGCAGGAGATAGCGGGTCCAGCCGTCGTCGGTCTGGCTGGTGAAGGAGCGGCCGAAGGCGAGGTGGTAGCGGTCTTTGAGGGCCATGGAAAGCGGAATGCCAAAGACGGCTGCGACGGTGAGCGCAATCGGCAGCCAGCCGGGCGAAAGGGTGTAAGCGTAGTAGCCCATCGCCAGCAAGATGAGGCCGTCGGCGTAGCGGTCGAGCAAGGCATCCAGGAAGCCGCCCCAGGGCGAGGTGCGGAGCTTCAGCCGGGCCAGCTCGCCGTCGGTACCGTCCACGATGGACGACAGTTGAATCGTCAGGCCGGCCCCGAGCGGATGCCCGAGCGCAAACAACGCCGCGCCCACTAGGCCGAGGAAGAAAGAAGCGAGTGTGACCTGGTTGGGAGTGACGCGGGTTCGCGCCAGCCAAACGCTGAGGGGGCGGGAAAGCTTGCGATTGATGTGGCGCGAGACCAAACCGTCGCCGGAGTTGGGCAGAGTGGCCAGCAGTTTTTTCTTGGCGCTTTGGTAGTCGGTCGGCGTGTCAATGTCTTGCCAGAAGCCGGTGCGCAGAGGAATGCCGGCGAGGTTGCGCTGCTGAATCAGGCGGCGGTTGGCGGCGGTCAGGGTAGAGTCGCCGGCGGCGAAAGAGCGTTCGAGGGCGGGAAAGATGTCCTGGGTGAGGACAAAGGCGCCGCAGTCCACGCCCTGGGCTTGGTCGAGCCCCTTGCCGATGGCGGAGACGCGGTTGTGGGCGGAGAGGCGGACGTAGGTGGCGTCGTCTTCGTCCACGCCTTCGCCGGGGGAGAGGTCCACCAGCAGGTGGGAGCGGTCGTCGTCGGGGACGCGGGAGAGGAAGTCGCGCAGGGTGCCGGGGTCGAAGAGGTGGTCGGACATGAGCAGCAGGAAGCGCTGCTGGTCGCTGACGGCCTCGCGGGCCTGCATGAGCGAGAGCCCGTTCTCGGAGCGCCAGTAGGGGTTGCGGAGGCAGCGGATGGTGAGGCCATCGAGATCCAGTTGTTCGACCTTCTCCTCGATGGTGTGGCCCTGGTAGCCCACCACCAGCAGGACGGTCCGGATGCCCGCTTCCTTCAAGGCGTGGAGGTTGCGTTCTAGCAGGGTTACGCCCAGGAGTTCCATCAGGCACTTGGGGCGGCCATTGGCCACGGCGCGCAAGCGCTCTCCATCGCCTGCACTCAGCATGACAGCGGTTCGAATGGGCGCGAAGGTCTTTTCAGGTGTGATCATGGAATCCCCCCTAAAACTCGTTAGTCCTACCCTCAGTCGGCACCAGTCCCGCCGAGGGCGAGGCCATCGGCAGGGCCGACTCCAAATGAGCGCGTATCCAACTTTCGCCGAGGCGGCGGGCACTCAGGCTTCTGAGCCTCGACGGATCTGACCTGGAACGACGCGGCTAGTCCACAACCCCCCACGACTCCTCCACATCCTGAATGATTCGAAAGAGGTACCCCAGACGGTTGGACAAATAATAATGGCTCTTACTGCGAGGGAAGTCAAGCAAATTGGGGGTGATGTGTAGGGTGGGACGAGTCGCTCGGACACCGTGTGGGAGAAGGGCAGAAGGGTCGGAAAATCAGATACTTCGGGCGGAAATCAAGGATGCCGAAAATACGCTTTATGGGACAAAATAGGACTATAGTCCTATTGTTAAAAGGGGGCATACATTCCTATTATAGGACGTCAGTCTGTGGGACGTGGTGTCTCTCCACTCTTGCGGGAGAGTAACTGCGCCGATAGCGCCAGTGAGGGTAATTGCCGGTGTTGCAGAAGCCGAAGATTTTGGTGGTGGATAACGACGCCACCTTCCTGCGCCAAATAAAAACCATACTGCGGGAAATGGGCACCGCACCTCGGTGCCTCTCCAGCTCCCCGGACGCGGTGGAGGCCATCAACCGGGAAAAATTCGACGGGGTCTTTCTGACCTGGAGTTTGCGGGAGCTCGACGGGCGGCGACTGACGCAACGGATTCGCAAGTCGCGCTCCAACGCCCGGGTGCCGATCGCTCTGCTGAGCGAGCGCGGGTCGCTGCGCACGTTGTCGGAAGCGTTCGAGAGCGGCGTGACCTTCGCTTTTGGCAAGCCGGTGGGACCGATCGAGTTGCGCCGGCTGGTGAGCGCCAGCCGCGGCGCCATGCTGGAGGAGCGGCGTCGGTACCAGCGCGCGCCCCTGGGGGTGCCGGTGAGCTGCGCCTGGGAGAAGAGCCTCTCCACCGGCGAAGCGGTCAACATCAGCTCCAGCGGTTTGTTGCTCCGTCTGGGCGAATGTCCCGATCCGGGCAGCGCCGTGCGCCTGGACTTCAACTTGCCCGCACCGCGGAAGCGACTGGAATTGGAGGCGCTGGTGGCGCGCGCCACCCCCAGCAGCCAAATTGGGGTGATGTTCATGGGGCTTTCGCAGAACCAGCAGATGCTGATCAAGGATTACACGGACCGGGCTTTGGAGGTCGAGCGGGTATTCTGAGAGATGACAGCGCGAGGAGGGAGGAGATGAGTTCTGCAACAATCCGTCGCTTGGCCGAAGTGAACAAGGAGCTGTGGCTACTGTTGTCCTTGTTCGCGATTGCGGGCGTCTTGAATTTCCTGGTGGCCGCGCACGGCGTGGTGTTGGGTTTCTACACTCTGCCCACCGTGTTTTCGGCTTACTTCTACGGCCGGCGCCACGCCACCCTGACGGCGTTTGCCAGCATCTTCCTGGTGATGCTAGTGGTGCATTTCAACGACAGTCTGTTCAGCGGAGTCGCGGCGGTTCCCGCCCCGCAGCAGAAGTGGTTTGAGATTACGGTCTGGGGCGGAATTCTGGTGCTCACCGGCTACGCCATGGGCTCGCTCTACGAGCGCAAGGAAAACTACGTGCGCGAGCTGCGCGAGACCTACAACGGCATTCTGCTCATCCTGCGCCAGTTCATCTCCAAGGACAAGTACACCCTGAACCACTCCTATCGCGTGTCGGTTTACGCCACCAAGATTGGCGCCTACGTGGGGTTGGGCAGCGAACGGATTGAAGACGTCCGCGCCGCCGCCTTGCTGCACGATATCGGCAAGCTCGACATCAGCCGCGAAATTCTCTACAAGGCCGCGCGGCTGACGCAGAAAGAGTTCGAGGAGATGCAGGAGCACGTGGCGCGGGGCATCGATATACTGGAGCCGGTGGGCGGCTCGCTGCGGCGGGTGCTGCCCATCATTCTCTCCCACCACGACAAGTTCGACGGCAGCGGCTACCATCCCACCAGCGGCAACGGCATTCCGCTGGAGGCGCGCATCATCTCGGTGGCCGACGTGTTCGATTCCCTCACCAGCGACCGGCCCTATCGCCAGGCCATGTCGCCCTTCGACGCCAAAGAGATCATCAACAAGGGCGCGGGGAAGGACTTTGATCCGCGGGTGGTGGAGGCTTTTCTGGCCGCTTTCCGCAAAGGCGAAATGGAAGTTCCGGATGTGGAGATTTAACCATGCCGCAAACGCAGAGTCAGCCCGCCATGTCCCCTGTTCTTAGGGGGCGTTCGCAGAGCAGGCCGATGACCGTGCTGGAGCGCAAGGCCAACGCCACCGACCGGCGCAAGAGCCGCCGCATCAAGACCCGGGCCTGGGTCTGGGCGGACTACCACGGCAAGCAATACCACCTGCGCAATCTGAGCCTGGCGGGAGCTTTTGTTCGGATGGAGGATCCGCCCCGCAAGGGCGCCAAAGTCGAGATACGGCTGGAGGGCGAGCGCTTGGTGGAGCCGATTGAGGTCGCCGCCATTGTGCGCCGCTGCTGGCGCGAGCACGGGATGGGCGTGGAGTTCACGCGCTTCCGCGGCGTCGGCCGTGCGCGCTTGGATGAGCTGCTGGCGAGTCTGGCGGTGGCGCGGATTCTGGTGGTGGACAACGACGAAAGCGTCCGGAAGGAACTCAGCGTTCTCTTCCAGAAGGAAAACTATTACGTTCTGACGGCCGCTGACGGCCTGGAAGGCTTGCAGATGGCGCTGGACTCGCAACCGGACTTGATTCTGATGGATTTGGATTTGCCCGGGATGAAGGGACTGGAATTGTGCCAGCGGTTGCGGTCCAGCCCGCACCTGGCGCAGGTGCCGATTGTGATTGCGAGCGCCACCAGCAACCCGGCCTATTTTAGCTCCAGCAAACAGTTGGGCGCCGCCGGCTTTGTGCCCAAGCCGTTCAAGACCCAGAGGCTGCTCAGCTACGTCCGCATGCTGGTCGCCCGCTAAGCATCCCTGCCAACTTGGCCCGCTTGTCATTCTGAGGCCGTCAGGCCCGCCTGCGGCAGGCAGCAATGCCTGCCCCACTGCTGCCTATTTGTTTTGTTGGTGGCGCAGACATTTTTGTCTGCGTTCCACCCTAAGGCACCCGGCCTTGCCCTACCTAATATTCCGCTGAGCCGGGCGGCCTGCCCGGTGGCGGGTGCCTGCCTACCGCAGGCAGGCACCCGGGCTCAGCGTCATTTGAGTAGGGCAGCTACTCAGTGTTGCCACCGCCCGTCGGCTGGTCGGAGTTCCAGATGTCCTCGATGCACTTCCAAGTGCCGTCAGCCTGCTTCTTCCAGATGGCGATCCACTTCCCCCGGTCGGTGACCGGGTTGCCCTCGGCGTCGTTCACGGTGACTTTGTGGGTGCCGACCACGTAGCCCAAATCGCCCGCACGCGACACTTCTACCCGGGTCACCTCCCAATCGATCTCGAATCCCGGGCTGGCGAACAGTTCGGCAAAGAGTTTGCGAATCGCCTCCTTGCCGGTCACCAGCGGGGCATTGGGCGGGAACACCCTGGCATCGTCGGCATACACGGACGCCCACCGCTCGGCGTCCTTGGCTTGCGCGATTTTCAAGGCTTCGTCTTCCGCCGCGCGGATGGCGGCTTCCTCCGCCTCCACGTCCACTTGCGGACCGCACCCGCTGGCCGCGAGCACCAGCACAGTTGCCAAAACTAGGAAAAGTTTCTCCATGGTCGCCCTCCTTTTTTTCTGTTGTCATTCTGAGGCCGTCAGGCCGAAGAATCCCGCCTGCCCACCATCCTCGACCTTGCCCCACGAGATCCTTCGCGCTCCGCGCTCAGGATGACAGCCGTGTTCTCCTGTTTTCTTAAATGTTCAGTCTGGCAGGGGTGCCTGCCTCCCCTACCAAGACACATCGCTGCCTCGGCAACGCCCACAGCAGCGTGCATCTGCTCCTTCTCTGAGTTCTTGACTTGGGAGCCCCAACCCGGTTGCCAGCCTAGGCTCCTCGCTCGGCAGGTGTCAACGGAAACTTGCAAACTGTTCTTTTGACTCCCCTCCTTTCGTGTTCGCCCCTCGACGCTGCTCCCTTCGACTTCGCTTCCTTCGGCAGGCTCAGGACAGGCAGGGCAAGCGGGGCAGGCAGAAAAAAACGTATTCATGCGGGATGCGGTTTTCGCGGTCTTTGCGGTTTTTCAGTTTCGCTTTTTGGGCTGAAAACCCGGCTCGCAAAAATAAACAGCCGCAGAAACCGCAGAAACCGCAGAAACCTTAGCGTCGGGGCAAAGCAATCGCGTATAGCCCTAGGAGGAAGTAAGGGACAGTTGGGGGGAGGAGTGCCGGGAGCAGAGAGGAACGATGAGCAAAAGCCAAGTGAAACACGAACCGAGTAGCGTGCAGGTGCGGCGGTCGGCGCGCGCGCGGCGGCTGCGCGGCGCCGTGCTGGAGTTGTTGGCGGAGGAGTCGCCCGAGCGGCTGAACGCCGACGTGCTGCTGGGTGTGCTGGAGCGGCTGCACTACGACGTCACCGCGCGCGGACTGGCCGCCGCGCTGGCCTATCTTCGTTCGCGCGCCTACGTCGAGTTTGAGGAGTTGCGCTCGCGCCAGGTGCCGCAACTCCGCATCGTGCGCGTCAGCCTGACCGCTCAGGGCGCCGACGTGGTCGAAGCCACCATCACCGATCCCGGCATCGACCTGCCATGAAGAACGCTTCGCCCGCACCAGCGCGCCCCCGTGACGCCGTCTGGAAGACGGGGATCGTGCAGCTCCGCGCGCGCGAACGCCGTCTGCGTCAGGTGGCGCGTGTGTTGGGGCTCCAGCCTGACTCGCCCCGGGCGGGG
>JACZYA010000151.1 GCA_022571295.1 Acidobacteriota bacterium
TGGTTTGGGGTTTGGGGCGTTCTGCGGGCGCCATGGGCGGCAGCGCCAGCGAGCCGGGCGTCCAGGTCAGGTCGTACTCGATGCGGACGGTGGAGAGAGCTTTGGCTGGCTGCCACGCCGTCAGGAAACCGGGCAAGGGCAGCACAATGAAAGCGATGTGCCAGAGCGCCGAGGCCAGCAGCCCTCCTCCCGGCCAGCCGAACCGCAGGTTGGTGCCGCGGAAGGAGGTGCGAGTGGGCTGCACCGTGAGCGCAGGCAGGCGCGCCCACCGCGCGCCCACGGCTTGCCGGAAACTCTTCCACCCGCCGTCCCAGGGCACCTGCAATTGCGGCTGCCTCGGAGACGGAGGCGGCCCGGCGGTTTGGGGAAACGTGTCCATTGTTCGCGCCTAAACGGTGCCTAGATTATACCGCTGCGGGGGTGCCCTCCGCAGGAAGACTTCTTGGGATTTGATTCCGCTGGCGGGGAGTTGGTTGTTACCTGCCTTTAGTCCTGAAGCTACAGCCGGTTGGGGACGATAGGGGAGGTGAGGCTCAGTAGAATCGGTGCATCGCTGACCCTCGGCAACCTTGCCGGGGCGGGGCGAATCTGTTACTAGGTAGAGTAAGCTAGACCCACGTTTCCCTTCCGTGAAGGGTCCGGTCGAAGGCAGCCGCACGATGGCAACTCGATGGCATCAATCGAAAAGGTTCCGCTTGGCCGCGGGCGGTGCGCTGCTGTTGCTGGTGGGGCTGCTGCTGATTCCGTTTCTGGTTCCGGTGGATCGCTTTCGTCCCGCTATCATCGAGTTGCTGGAGCAAGAGACCGGCCGCAAGTTTGAGATCGAAAGCATCAGCCTGCACCTGCTGCCCAAGCTGCGCTTGCAGGTGGTGAACTTGCGAGTGAAGAACCCGCAGGGTTTCCCGGAGGGCGACACGCTGGTGATCGAGCGGATTGACTTGGGGGTTCCGCTCGGGCCGCTGCTGCGGCGGCAGGTGCAGGTTGAGTCGCTCAGCCTGCGCGGCGTCACCCTCAACCTGCTGGAGGATCAGCGGGGGCGCAGCAATACCGACCTGGGCAAGGTGCAGCGGGCGGCAGCGCAGGAGAAAGCCGCGCCGGAGGAGAAACCGCTCTTTTCGCTCAGCCGTGTGGATGCGGTCGAGTTGCGCGACCTCAGCTTTACCACTGGAACGTTCCACAGCCGTCGCAAGCGCGTCCAGCCTTCCTACG
The DNA here is from genome assembly GCA_022571295.1 of Acidobacteriota bacterium. Lineage (GTDB taxonomy): Bacteria > Acidobacteriota > Terriglobia > Acidiferrales > 2-02-FULL-67-57 > JACZYA01. The sequence continues at coordinate 1,210 of JACZYA010000151.1, forward strand.
CCGTCAGCGGCATCAGTGTCGTGTTGCGCAGGGTGGACTTGAGCGACCCGCAGTGGCAGCAGAAGCTGGAGGCGGAAGTGGAGTTGGGAGGGGTGGAGATTTCGGCTCCCAGCCTGAAGCAGCCCCTGCGCTTTGCCAACGGCCACGTCAAGGTTAAGGGACGCTCGGCGGAGAGCCGGTTCACCTTGACGCTGGGTCCGATGCATGCACACGGCCAGGTAAAAATCGCCAACCTCCAGAAGCCGCGGGCGGACTTCACGATTGTGATCCAAGAACTGAATGTGGCCGAGCTCAGCGCTCTGGTGGTGGGAGGAAAGCAAGGCCCGAAATCCTCCCGGTCGTCCGGCAGGGCGCAGCGACGCCTGCTGGCGCGCGGTACGGTGCAGGTGGACAAAGTAGTGATGGAACAGTTCACGGCGGAAAACGTCAAGGGAACCGTCCGGCTCTATACCCACAAGCTGACGGTGGACCCGCTCGAGGTGGACTTCTACGGCGGGCGGGTGGAGGGTTCGTTGAGCACCGACCTGGAAAAGGAGAGCCTGCCCAGCACGCTGACGGTGACGGTGCAGGGTGTGGATGTGGCCAAGTTGGCGTCGGCCGCGCAGCAGGGCGCGGAGAGTAAGGTGACGGGGACTTTCGACGCTGACATCAGCCTAAAGACCGCGCTGGGCGCCGACCCGCTGGCGGCGCTGACCGGGCAGGGGAACTTCTCCGTGCGGGACGGGATGCTGAAAGGCTTCAAGTTGGAAGGGAAGCGCGCCGCCATGGCCAGCCTGCTGCAAATCGAGGTGCCCTCGGGCGACACGCCCTTCCGTTTGTTCGCCGGCGACTTGCGCATCCAGCAACAGCGCGTGCACAGCCGGAAAGTGAGCTTGGATGCCGACGCGATGCAAGGCGAGCTGAGCGGCAGTTTCGGCTTCGACGGAACCCTCGACTACCGCGGCACCGGCGTGCTGGGCGGCGGGGGCGGCGAGCAAGCACAGCCACAGGATCAGCCGACGGAGGAACCGCCGCGCAGCCGCAACCCGCTGGCTGCTCTTGGGCGGGCGTTCGGTAAGGTAATGCGGCAGACCGTCGGCCGCATGCGCGTTCCCATTTCCGTGACCGGGACGTTCGCGCAGCCTCGCTTCCGGCTGGCCGGGGTGCCGGAGCCGGTCGAGCAGGCGCAGGATCAAACCCAAGCCACGCAGCCGGAGCCGCCGCCCGATCAGCGGAAGAGCTTGCTCAACCTCTTCAAGCGTCGTCCCTGATTTTGTCTGTGGCTTAGCACGCGGTTGGAAAAGTCCGTATTGCAATTCTTCCGAGCGCAGGCTGTCCGTCACGGCGGGCCTGCCGAGCCGCGGGCGAGGAAAATTCCGGTCTCGCGGAACCCGCAAGTCGTGATATAAATCTCGGATGCAGCCGCCGCAGGGTTCTCGTCAAGCGCAGCCGTCGGAGAAGGCGCTGCTGCGGTTGAACCAGGACGCCAGCAGCTGGTGCCCGCGCTGCGACGCTCTTTTGCGGGAGCAGCGCTGCAAGCTGCTGTGTGCGCGTTGCGGGTACTATATGTCCTGCTCGGATTTTTACTGAGCGCGAGCGGCTGTTTCGTGTAGGGTTAGGTTCGCACACCAACGGGTCACATACGCCAGGGAGGGAGGAACCGCTGTGAGCTTGAATATCATCATCCGGGAAGCCGAAGGAGTCACTGTCCTCGGCCTGAAAGGAAAAATCGTCTTGGGGGCTGAGTGCAACGCCCTGCGCGAGCGGGTGAAGCATCTGCTGGCTTCCAACCAGAAGAAGATTCTGCTCGACCTGGGCGACGTCAGCTTTATCGACAGCGCCGGGGTCGGCACCCTGGTGGCGACCTTCACCTCCACCCGAGCGCAGGGGGGAGCGCTGAAGCTGGTCAACCTGACCAAGAAGTTCCAGGAGACCTTGCAGGTCACGCGCTTGCTGACGGTGTTTGAATCGTTTGACGACCAGGCCAAAGCCGTGGCCAGCTTCCAGTAGCCCTACGGGTGGTCCAGCCGGTAGATGGTGAGCCCGCTGAGCAGCTTGGGATAGAAGTCGGTGGACTTCTGCGGCAGCACCTCGCCGCTCAGGGCCACGTCGCGCACCTGCTCCAGGCGGGTGGGGTTGACTAGAAAGGCCAGTTGCGCCGCTCCGTTCTCCACCGCTGCCACCGCTTCTTCCCACTCTCGCACGTAGCGGATGTTCTTCTGTTGGCGGATGGATTCTTCGTCCATGCCCAGGCAGCCTTCCAGCAGCAGCTTGTGCAGCACCACCAAGTCGAGCTTGCGCTGCTGCGGCGAGGCCTCCGGCAGTTCCTGGCTCAGGTCGGCGTTCACCTTCAACAGGAACAGATAATAGGCCGCTTCGCCCGCCGAGCAGACGGCGAAGGTTGGCCGCTGCGCCCCGCGTTCAGCCAGGTCGCGCAGCAGCCGGGCCAGGGTGCGCTGTTTGTCCTTGTCTTCACTGAGCGGGTAGGCGTACCAGTCAAAGGTGGAACTGGCGGCCTGGCGGAAACGCGCGAAGTCGAAGCCGGGCAAGTCGGCCACCAGCCGGTGGGTGGGCAGGATGGTCACGCCCGAGCCTTCCATGTTGATGAAGGTCATCATGACTTTTTCGTGCGGGGCGTCGAGTATGGTTGCGCCAGCGCGGGTGCGGCATTGGTCGCGGTAGGCCAGGGCGGTTTCGTAGCGATGGTGGCCGTCGGCGATGATCAGTTTCTTATCGGTCATCAGTTTCTGGATGCGCTCGATGATGGCGGCGTCGTCCACGCGCCAGAGCCGGTGCGCTACGTCGTACTCGTCGCGCACTTCCTGCGGTTTTTCGCGGCGTGCAACTTCGTTCAGCACTTTGTCCACCTCGCCCGCCGGGTCGCTGTAAATCATGAAGAGTTGCCCGAAGTGCGAGCGCGTGTGGCGCAGCAGTTCCAACCGGTCTTTCTTGGGGCCGGTGTGCGTCTGCTCGTGGCGATGGACGATGCGGGCGGCGTAGTCCTCAATCCGCCCCAGCGCGATGAAGCCCTTGCGAACGCGCCGCTGCTTGGTGCCGGGCACAGTGTATTCCTGGAAGTAGACGTAGAGGGCGGGCGCAGGGTCGGGCGCCAGAATGCCCTCCTTGGTCCACTCCTGCATATGGGCGGCGGCGCGGGTGTAGGCGTTCTGGCCGTTGTCGCCCGGTTCTTTCTTGCCCAGCAGGACGCGCACCAAGTTGTAGGGGCTGAGCCCGTAGTAGCGCTCCTGCACGGCGGGCGTGATTTTGTCGTAGGGTTGCGTCACCAGTTGGTCCAACGGCGCCCCGGCTTTGTCCGGGTTGTAGCGAAAGGCGCGAAAAGGATAAATGCTGGCCATCAGGAAGCTCTCCTTCCGAGTGGGGAAACACCGCAGTCTACACGCTGCCGCGCGCCGTCGGCAAGAGACCCGCTTGGTCAGTCCGCCCCGGGTTGGGGCAGGGGCGCGGGGAATTCTGTATATTCTCCGTGTCCTCTGCGCCTCTGTGGTGGGTTTTTTCTCTCCTCACAGTTACTTGTTCCCTGACGGCGAGGCGTGAACTCCGACTTGTCTTTGCTTCTCCCCTGCGTGTGCTCTGCCGCCCACTTGGACTATAATTTCCTCTTCGTTGAGAGGAGCGGCAACCTGATGGCACGCCTCCGGATGGATCCCACCGTTTGCTTGTGGGTGGTTGTCGCCGAAGCCAGCGCCGGAACTCCGCCGCGCACAGGCGCGGATTGAATTATTGAATCATTGAAACATTGAATCAAGGCAGCCTATGACCCCGCCCGCCCTTGACCCGCGCCGCCTGCGCGTCTTCATCTTCGACCTCGACGGCACCCTCATCGACTCCAAGCTCGACCTGGCTCATTCCGTCAACGCCACCCGCGAGCACTTCGGGCTCGGCACCCTCCCCCACGACACCATCTTCAGCTTCATCGGCGACGGCGCCCGCACGCTCATCCAGCGCGCGCTGGCGGAAGGGGCGAGCGAAGAGCAAATTGAGCCAGGACTGGCGTTCTTCCTCCAGTACTACCGCGAGCACATGCTCGACAACACCGTCACCTATCCCGGCGTGCGCGAAGCCCTGGTGCGGCTCGCCGGCGAAGACCGCGTCCTGACGGTTTTAACCAACAAGCCTGTTCGCTTCAGCCGCGCCATCCTCGACGGGCTGGGCCTGGGCGATTGCTTCCGCCTCGTCTATGGCGGCAACAGCTTCGAGCGCAAAAAGCCCGACCCCATCGGCGTGCAAACCACGCTGCGGGAGGTTCAGGCTGCTCCGGAGGAAGCTATCATGGTGGGGGATTCGCCCACCGACGTGCTCACCGCCCGCAACGCCGGTGCTTGGGTTTGCGGCGTCACCTACGGGCTCGGCAGCCACCTGCTCGACCGACGCGCTCTCGACTTATGCGTGGATAGCCTGACCGAGTTGGCCTCCTGGGTCGGCCGCTAGCCGGTTGCTGGCGAATTCGCTGAATTTGTCACTCTGAGGAGCCAGCCCGCCCTAGGCGGGCCGGCCTGCCGCAGGCTGATCGGGGGGGCGACGAAGAATCTCCTGCTTTATTGATTTATCGAGAGGTGGGATTCTTCGCTTCGCTCAGAATGACAGAAAAAACTTTTTACCAGCACGCCGCTGGCTCCCGGCAGATTGTAGGTAGGAAGTCCAGAGGGTGCCTCTCTACCCTTTGCGGTAGAAGCCTGCCACCTTGCTTACTACGTACTGCTGCATCTCTTCGGTCAACTCCGGAAACATCGGCAGCGCCAGCACCCCGCCCGCGGCACGCTCGGCTTCCGGGCAGTCGCCCGCGCGCCCGCCCCAGCGTTGGAAGCATTTTTACCGGATTGCATCCACGCGCACACGGCGCAGTCCGCCATTCCTTAACCGGAGCGAACCTGTATTCCACTGTTCCCCTTCTTGCTGAAGCATTTCAATCTAACGGCTTTCAAACCGCCGGTGTTTCCAGC
>JACZYA010000152.1 GCA_022571295.1 Acidobacteriota bacterium
GAGGCGCTGCTCGACGCCACCACTTTACTGGAGACTTCCACTGCTACTCGGACGCAGTTGGGCGCGCCGCGCTTCCGGTCGCTGCTGCCGCGCCTGCGCGAGCTGGCCGCCGCGCTTACTGACTTCACCGCGCAGACCAAAGACATCCGGCGGCGCATCCTGCCCGGGGGCGAGATTGACGACCACGCCTCGCCCGCGCTGGCGGAAGTTCGCACGGCGATCAGCAAGACGGAAGAGAAGCTCCACCGGGCGTTGCGGCGGCTGTTGCGTCAGGCCGCGGCGCAGGCGGCCTTGCAGGACGAGTTCGTCACCTTGCGCGGCGGGCGGCTGGTGCTGCCGATTCGCTCCGACGCGCGCTCGCGCCCCGAGGGCGTGGTGCACGCGCAGAGCGGCACCGGGCACACGCTCTTCCTGGAGCCGTTCGCAACCATCGCGCTCAATAATGAGCTGGTCCGCCTGCGAGAGGACGAAGCCGCCGAGATCCGCAAGATTCTTCGCGGCCTGACCGAGCGGCTGGCGGCGCGCCTGCCGCAGTTGGAGCGCGCGGTGGAGGTGATCGGCCAGCTTGATTTGACGTTTGCCCGGGCGCGCTACGCCCGCGAATTCCACTGCACCATTCCGCGCTTTGATGCCGGCCACACCGTTACCTTGACCGCCGTGCGGCACCCCTTGCTGGTGGCGGCGGCGCTGGAAGCTGCGCGCACGGCCAAGAAGGAAAAGCCCGGTCAGGAAGCAACCGACGGCGCGAAGGATGTGGTGCCGATTTCGCTCGCGCTCAGTCAGGAGAAACGCGTACTGGTCATCAGCGGGCCCAACGCCGGCGGCAAGACAGTTGCGCTCAAGACGCTGGGATTGGCGGCGCTGGCGGCGCAGGCAGGCGTGCCGGTGCCGGCGGAGGAAGTGGTGCTGCCGGTCTTCGAGCAGGTGCTGGCTGACATCGGCGACCTGCAATCGATCGCGGAGAACCTCTCCACCTTTTCTGCTCATATCGTCAACCTGCGTCGGATGGCCGAGGAAGCGGGCGAGCACTCGCTGGTGCTGCTGGACGAATTGGGAGCGGCCACCAGTCCCGAAGAAGGCGCGGCGCTGGGCATCGCGTTGCTGGAGCACTTCCGCCGGCGCGGGGCGCTGACCGTGGCCACCACCCACCACGAGCGGCTGAAGGCCTACGCCGCCAGCACGCCCGGGGCACTGAACGCAGCGGTGGAGTTCGACGAGGTCAACCTGCGGCCTACCTACCGGCTGCTGCTGGACGTGCCGGGCGTTTCGAGCGGGATTGAGATGTCGGCGCGGCTGGGCTTGCCGGAGGAGATTGTAACCGAGGCGCGGCAGAAGCTGACCGTGGAAGCCGCCGAGAATGCTGAGATGATTCGGTCGCTGCACCGCTCGCAGCAGGAATTGGAAAAGTTGCAGGGCGAAGTGCGAGGGGAATTGGAGCGCGTGCAGAGCGAGCGCGAGCGGCTGGAGCAGGAGTGGCTGAAGCTGCAAAAGAAGAAGCTGGACGAGCTCGACCGGGAGGTGCAGGGAATCGTGACCGCCGCGCGCAAAGAACTGCGCGCAGCGGTGGATGTGGCGCGTGACCCTTCCACCGGCCTCAAGCTGGGCGCCAAGCAGCGCGAGCGGCTGGAGCGCACCGGTATGCGGCAGTTGGGCAAGGTGGAAGCCAAGGTGACGCACGAGGTGGATATCACCATCGTCGAAAAGTTGGGCGAGGCGGCGCGGCCCCGCCCGCCCCGCCGGCGCGTGAAGCCGGAAGAGTTGGTCGTAGGTGCGCGGGTGAAGCTACGCGGGATTGCGCGCAGGGGCGTGGTGCTTTCGAAAACGGGCGCGGACACGGCTGAGGTGCAGGTGGGGAGCCTGCGCATGCGGGTGCGCGCCGACGATGTGGAGGCGGTGGAGACGGAGAAGGGAAAGCGCGCGGGAAAGGTGACGGTGCAGAAAACTTCCACCGCAGAGACGCCCCTCGATTTCACTCGGGGCAAGCAGAGTGCGCAGAGGATGGGAGTGCCGGAGTTGCACGTGCGCGGGTTGCGGGTGGAAGAGGCTCGGAATAAGGTGGACAAGTTCTTGGACGATGCCGTGCTCGGCGGGCAGAGTGAGGTCCGCATCGTGCACGGCATCGGCAGCGGCGCGCTCAAGAAGGCGCTGGGGGAGTTTTTGGCCGAGCATCTCCACGTCGCCGGCATCAAGGAAGCCGAGCGCGAACACGGCGGCGCGGGTGTCACCGTGGTAACCTTGCAGAGCAGGCTATAATGGGAAGAACGACACTCGAAACTGGAAACTCGAAACTTGGTTCTCCCGGGCGGCCGGCGAAGAAGCAGATCAAAGATTTCACTGACCTCAACACTTGGAGCTTGGCCAGAAATCTGCGGAAAACGGTGTATGGTTTCACGAAGAGATTTCCGGCAGACGAGAGACATGTTCTTGTAGCTCAGTTCCGCCGGGCCGCCATTTCTGTGACAGCGAATCTTGCTGAGGGTTTTGGTCGCTATTCCTACCGCGAGAACGTTCAGTTTTGCCGACATGCACGCGGCTCACTCCATGAGCTGCGCGACCATTTGACGACTGCGCTTGATGCGGGTTACCTGCCTCAAGGGGAATGGAAGCAGGTGGACGATTTGGCCCAGCGGGTTGCCAAGTTGCTGAACGGGTATATCCGTTCAACGCAAAATCTGCAAAAGAGAAAAGACAGCTAGTTCGGCCACTGGCGAGTTTCGAGTTTCGGTTTTCGAGTTTCAATTCTAATGGCAGAGCCCGGATCAATTGCGGAGAAGGTCAAGCAGCAGGCGGACATTGTCCGGATTGTGGGCGACTACGTGCGCCTGAAGAAGGCGGGGCAGAACTTCATGGGTCTGTGCCCGTTCCACCCGGAGAAGACCCCCTCGTTTGCCGTCCATCCGGTCAAGCAGTTCTACCACTGCTTCGGCTGCGGCGTGGGCGGCGACGTCTTCCAGTTTGTGATGGAGATCGACAAACTCACCTTCCCGGAGGCGCTGCGGGCGGTGGCCGACAAGATCGGGATGCCGCTGCCGGAGCGACGCCCGCGCACGCCGGAAGAAGCAAAGGCCACGCAGCTGCGGACGCTGCTGGTGGAGCTGCACGAGCACGCGGTGCGCTTCTTTGCCCAACAGTTGCTGCAAACCAAGGAAGGGGCGCTGGCGCGCGCCTACCTGAACGACCGCGGGCTGACCGACGAGGTGATGCGAATCTTCGAGCTGGGCTACGCGCCCGGTACGGGCGACGCGCTGCTGCGCAAGCTGCGCGAGATCGGCTACAAGAACGAGGTCCTGCAAGCCAGCGGCCTCGTAAACCGCGATGACCGCGGAGCTTTTTACGACCGCTTCCGTCGGCGGGTGGTGTTCCCGATTGCGAACGAGCGCGGTAAGGTGGTGGCGTTCGGCGGGCGCGCGCTGGGCGAGGACATGCCCAAGTATCTGAACTCGCCCGAGACACCCATCTATTCCAAGAGCCGGATTCTCTATAACCTCCACCGCGCCAAGGAAGCGCTGCGCCGGCAGGACTACGCCGTGCTGGTAGAAGGCTATCTCGACTGCATCGCGGTGCACACCGCTGGAGTGGGAAACGTGGTGGCGACCTGCGGTACCAGCCTGACCGACTTGCAGGTGCAACTGCTGGGCCGCTCGACGCGCAACCTGGTGGTGAGCTTCGACCCTGACGCAGCCGGGGCTGCGGCCACCGAGCGCTCGCTCAACCTGGTGCTCGAACAGGGTTTTCAGGTGCGGGTGTTGACCCTGGAACCGGGTACCGATCCCGACAGCTTCGTCCGCCGGCAGGGCGCTGAGGCTTATCGGGAGAAACTGAAGGACTCGCTCCGCTACATTGATTACTTGCTCCTGCGGGTGCGGGGACTCTACGACCTGAAAACGCAGGAGGGAAAGGTTGCGGCTTTGAACCACCTGCTGCCGTATCTGGCGCGGGTGCCGAACCGCATCCAGCGGGCGGAGTGGGTGAAGCCGGTGGCCGACGGGCTGGGCATCGACGACGCCTTGCTGTTGCAAGAGTTGAAGCGGGCGGTGGTGGGCCGGGTCGAAAAACTAACGGTGTCGGAACGGTTGCAGCGGCCAGCGGCCAAAATCGCCGAGCGGCGGCTGCTCAAAATTTTTCTCGACCACGAGGAGTTCCGGCCCGACCTGGCCAAGGAGTTGGCGGATTCCGGGGCGCATCGAGGGACTTCCACCGAGCGAATCTTCGAGGCGTGCTTGAGCGCGTTAGCCTCCGGCGGCCCACTTGAGGTCTCAGCACTAGCGGAGGGGCTGGAGGAGGCGGAGCGCAAACTGCTCTTCGAGGTTGCGTTGGAGTCGGGCGCTCCCGGAACGCTGGAAGAAGCACGCTCGTGCCTGGCGGCGCTGGAAGCAAAGCAGTGGGAGCAGCAGCTCCGAGGGTTGAACCGCAGGATTGAGGAGGCAAGCCGGCAGGACAACGCGCCGGAGAAAGGCCGGCTGCTGCGGGAGAAGCAGGAGCTGACGCAGCGGTGGCAAGAGTTCCGCCGCTTGCACCACAAGGACATACTCACCCCTTGAGGCTACGCCGAGCTTTTGGGAAGCGATCCTTGCCGGAGACGAGTTGACGGCGGGTGGGCTTACCTGCTAATTTAGAAAGGTTCTGGCGGAAGGTTTAGGCGGCTGGTTCGATCTAATCTAGTGTGGCGAGTCGTGGAGGGGTGCGTCGGCGCGCTGAGAATCGAAGGAAACCCCGATAACCATTTCTGTTTCAATCGGTTAAACCCCAGGCCCGGCGGGGGCCGTCCGGTCGTTCGCCTTGGAGCAAGACTGGCGGAGGAAAATGGCTTTGGCGATCGAAGATAAGTACGAATCAGTTCGACAACTGATTCACATGGGCAAGGAGCGCGGCTACGTGCTCTACGATGAGGTCAATGACCTGCTGCCGGCTGAGGTGCACTCTTCGGCGGAGATTGACGACGTGCTGTCGGCCTTCGACGATGCCGGCATTGAGATTCTGGAAGTGGCTCCCAAGAAGGCGCCCGTTCCCGCCGGGGGTGAGAGGGAGGAAAAGCGCAGCGGCGAGGTGGAACTGGATCTGACGCCCGGGGCACTGGACAAAACCAACGACCCGGTGCGCATGTACCTGCGGGAGATGGGCACGGTTCCGCTGCTGACCCGCGAGGGCGAGGTGCGGATTGCCCAGCGCATTGAGCGGGGACAGTTGCGCACGTTCCGGGTGCTGAGCCGGTCGCCGCTGGCGGTCAACGAAGTCATGGCGCTGGGCGAGGCTCTGCGGAAGGGCGAGCGCGGGATCAAAGCGGTTGTACCGATTGATGACGAGGAGTTGACCGAGCAACGGCTGGCGGAGAAGACCCGCAAGGTTGTCCGCCTCATCGACCAACTTGCCCGCACGCACGAGAAGGCGCGCCAGCAGTATCGCCGGATGCAAAAGGTCCGCGCCCGCAAGTCCGGTCAAGCCATTCGGTTGCGTTGGCGCTTGGCGCGCAGCCGGGTCAAGTCCGGGCAACTGCTGCGGAAGATTGCGTTCAACCCCCACGAGACCAAACGGCTCATCGACCACGTCCGCGGAGCAGTGAAGGAGTTGCGCGCGCTGGAGCGAGACGTTGCCAAGCTGGCCCGGCGAGTGGATCTGGGTTCGGAAGAGACCGCCCGCGAGGCCCGCCGCGAGCTGCGCACGGTGCGCGACCGGCTGCGGGAGATCGAAGCGAGGGCGGAGGTTTCGGCCGGAGAGCTGCGCCGCACGGTGAAGGTGATCTACCGCGGCGAGGCGGAATCGAACCGCGCCAAGCGCGAGCTGATCGAAGCCAACCTGCGCCTGGTGGTGTCGATTGCCAAGAAGTACACCAACCGCGGGCTGCAATTTCTCGACTTGATCCAGGAAGGCAACATCGGATTGATGAAGGCGGTGGACAAGTTTGAGTGGCGCCGCGGCTACAAGTTCTCCACTTACGCCACTTGGTGGATTCGCCAAGCTATTACCCGCGCCATCGCCGACCAGGCCCGCACCATCCGCATCCCGGTGCACATGATCGAGACCATCAACAAGCTCATCCGCACTTCGCGGCAACTGGTGCAGGAGCTGGGCCGGGAGCCCACCACCGAAGAGATCGCCAAGCGCATGGAGCTTCCCGTTTTCAAGGTGCGCAAGGTGCGGAAGATCG